>NZ_JBEXUX010000015.1:0-169344 GCF_040629175.1 Embleya sp. NPDC005971
CGCTTTCCTCGCTTTCGGCTTCCACCGCGTTTCCGCGCTTTCCGCCTTCCGGACTCTAGCAGATCCTGCGACCCGCTTTTCGTCCGTTGCTTTCCACCTTCGAAACTCTCGTTTCCTCGGCTTCCGGCTCTTCGAGCTTACCAGGTCTTTCGACCCGCTTCGCTCACCGCTTCGGCTTCGGAAATTTGTTCTTCCCGCTGCTTTCTGCGACGCCCCGAACATTAGCGGATCGCATTTCCCACCGTCTAATCGGCAGTAATTTGCGTTCCGGCAATCCGCAGGGACTCCCGAGCACAGGACGACATGTGTGATGCGCATGCGCACCACACCCGGTTCAAGTGATCGGAATGGCCACCCCGGGACCAGCCAGCGCGGGCGCCTAGGCTCGCATCTGTCTCAGGTCTCCCTGTCGGGCAACTTGGAGGACCCTACCGGGGCCGGGGGCCGACTGCAAACCGGCGCCCACGGGCTCCGTTTCGGGTGTTCGAGTCCGAGCAGACTCCCGGCATGGTGACCTCTACCGCACGGCGAGTGAACCCGATCGCGACGGTCGTCAGCGTCGTCGCCGCAGGGATCGCAGTCGTCATCCTGCTGCACATCATTCTGTTCGTCTTCGAAGCCAATCCCGCCAACGGCGCGGTGGAGACCATCGCCGACTGGGCGGATTGGCTGACCCGGTGGGCGAGGGATCTCTTCACCCCCGACAACGTCAAGGCACGGGTCGCGGTGAACCAGGGGCTGGCCGCGGTGGTCTACCTGGCCGCCGGTGCGCTGATCTCGCGGCTGGTCGGCCGAGTCTGATCACGAGCGCAGTCGGCTCGATACTTCCGTACGGTGGCGGCGCATCAGTCGTAATGATTGGTGTGGAGTACCGAACTGCACCGCCGCCGACCGGAGGGCCCCATGTCCCTGCTCACCCCGGACAGCCTGGGCGATCTCCTGGGCTTGTTCGATTTCGGGAACGGGTGTGTCACCCGAGTACAGATCGACGACCCGTTCAGCCCGGGTGGGGCGACCGCGCGGGTGCTGGTCGATGCCCGGGACCGGGAACACGGCTGGCCGTGGATTCCGGTCGAGTTCACCCTTACGGGGCTTCGCGACTACCGGGTCGAACACGGCAAGGGTTTCTCCGGAATGCTCTATTTCGACCCGGTGCTGTCGCGTTTCACCGATGAGACGTACGGCGACCTCTTCTATCTGGACTTCGATCCGGTCGACGGGCCCGGGGCGTACGAACCCGTCGACGCCGGCGATGTCGTCGGACGCTCCCAGTGCTTCTTCGCCGCCGAGAGTTGCTCGTGGCGTGCTCTGCCGCCCACGGAGAGTCCCCGACTCAGGCTCATCGGTAACGCTTAGGTCTCAAACCTTTTACTCACTAGGTTTAGCTTCTACGTTCACTCGCACCTGAATCGGCCGCGAGTGTCGACGTCGTGGACACGCGACGGTCGATTCCTCCGTATTCGCCACGAAGTCGAGTCGAGGAAACATGAAGCTTCAGCGAAAGCGCTTCGTCGCCCTGCCCGCCGCCCTCGGCGCGGGCGCCCTGCTCCTGGCCCTGACCGGGAGTGCCGACGCGGCGCCCGGTCACGGCGACCACCGACCGTCCGTCGCCGGGATGCGCATCCTGCTGAGCAACGACGACTCGATGCAGAACGCCAAGCCCGACGGCGCCGACGGGCGGGGCGTCTACGAGGTACGGCGGGCGCTGTGTGCCGCCGGGGCGGATGTCGTGGTGATGGCGCCGTGGCAGTACATGAGCGGCTTCGGTACCGCGGCCACCGGCAGCGGCGCGCTCACCGTGTCCAAGCGCACCGCGCTGCCGACCGGCTTCGAGGGCGACTGTGCCCAGGCCCCGAGCAAGGGAGCCGTCTTCGGCGTCTGCAAGGGCAATGCCCCGTGCGGCCCGACGACCCCGAGCGCCACCCCCGTGGACACCGTGCGGCTCGCCCTGCGCGGCGGACTCGCCGCCAAGGTCGGCTGGCGCAACGGTCCCGACCTGGTGCTCACCGGCATCAACTCCGGGCCCAACGTCGCCTCGGTCACCAACGACTCGGGCACCCTGGGCGCCGCGATCGCCGCGATCGAGAACGGCAAGCCGGCCATCGCACTCAGCGGCGGCTTCGACATGGAGACGTTCAAGGTGACTCCGGCCACCTACCGGGCGTTCGCCGACTTCCTGCCCTCGTACGTGGCGCAGCTCAAGGACCGCAAGGCGCTGTCTGACGAATACGTCATCAACATCAACCACCCCAACGTGGTGCCCGGGAAGCAGCCGGGTCGGCCGGTGTGGACCGAGATCGGCACCGAGACCGTGGTCGCGATCGCGTATTCGGCCGCCCCCGACGGTGACACCTTCGCGATCGGTCAGGGCGACTGCGCGGAGCCCGGCACCTTCTGCCGTCCGGAGACCAAGCGGCACGCCGACTGGACCGAGCTGAACAAGGGGAACATCACCGTCTCCGCGGCGACCGGCGACCGCACCCTGCGCGGCGGCGCGGACGACAAGCTGGAGCGCTTCGTCAAGACCGGCCGCTGATCCTTGCCGGGAGTGCGCGGACCGTCTCGATCCGGCCGGATCGGGGCGGTCCGCATCGCGCGTCGACCGGCTCGATACTGGTCGGATGGCAGACAAGCAGCGTCGACGCGGGCGCGCGCCCGAGCCGGTCCGCGCCGAGGTGGGTTCCGGCAGTGTCGAGTTGGAGCCCGATCCGGATCGGGCCGGGGCATGGACGCTGCGCCTGCACGGGTCGCCGCAGTCGCATGTGGATCTGGGCGACCCGACCTGGTTGGAGTTCGAGTACGTGCGTCGGCTCGGCCACCTGGTCGACCTGATCGCCGACGCCGGCAAGCCGCTGCGGGCCTTCCACCTCGGTGGCGGTGGGCTCACCCTGGCCCGCTATGTGGCGGCCACCCGGCCTCGGTCGCGACAGCAGGTGGCCGAGTTGGACGCGGAGTTGGTGGAGTTCGTCCGGCGGGAACTGCCGTGGGACAAGAACTGGCAGATCCGGGTACGCGCCGGCGATGCCCGCGAGATCGCGGGCAGGGCGCCGGACGCGGCGTTCGATCTCGCCGTGGTCGACGTGTTCGCCGATTCCCGCGTGCCCGCGCATCTGACGTCGGCCGAGTTCGTCGGCGAGGTGGCCCGGACGCTTGCTCCCGGTGGGGTGTACGCGGTGAATCTGGCCGACGGGGGCCGGCTCGACTTCGTCCGGTCGCAGGTGGCGACGGTGCGCTCGGTGTTCCCGAATCTGCTGCTGATCGCCGACCCCGCGGTGTTGCGCGGACGTCGGTTCGGCAATGTGCTGGTGGTCGCCTCGCACGGCGAGCTGCCGGTCGCCGCGCTGGCGCGGCGCACGGCCGCCGACCCGTTCCCGGGTCGGGTCGAGCACGGCTCCGCGTTGGCCGACTTCCCCGGCGGGGCGGCCGTGGTGCACGACGCCACGGCGGTCGCGTCGCCGGCCCCGCCCGCCCGGACCTTCGGCCGGAACTGAACCGACGCGCACCGACGCACCACACGGCGAGTCGACGCACCGCTACCGCCGCCGCTTGCGCTCCTCCACCCGGCCCTTGAGCAGGCCGACGATCGTCAGCACGACCAGCGTCGCGACCAGCAGCACCACCGTGACCGCGGACCCGAGCAGCACCTTGCCCCGGTCGGTCAGGGTGAAGACCGAAACCGGCAGCGTCCGCCACTCGGCCGGGTAGACCATGATCGTCGCGCCGACCTCGCCCATCGACAGGGCAATCGCCAGGCTCGCCGCCGCCGTGATCGACGGCAGCAACATCGGCAGCCGTACCCGCAGCAGCACCCGGGCGGCGCTCGCACCGAGCGAGGCGGCCACGTCCGCGAAGGCCGCGTCGGTCCGGTCGAGTCCGGCCGACACCGTCGAGTAGGCGAACGTCACCACCAGCACCGCGTGGGCCGCGATCACGATCCACTTGGTGCCGTTGAGCAGGATCGGGCCGTCGCTGAAGGCCACCAGCATGCCGAGCCCGACCACCACCGACGGCACCGCGACCGGCAGGTGGAAGACCGCGTCGGTGAGCCGGCGAAGCCAACGCGGCGCGGTCCGGGCGGCGATCGCCGCCCAGGTGCCGACCACGATCGCGATCAGCGACGCGCCCAGCGCGGTCTCGATGCTGACCACGAGGCTGTCGTGGTTGGTGCCCGCCGTGGCCTCGCGGATGTTCTCGCTCGTCCAGGACGCGGGCAGCACGCTGTTCCAGTCGCCGGCGAACGCGGCGATGCCCAGGATCGCCAGCGGAGCGAGCACGAGAGGGGCGAAAACGAGTGCGAAAAGCGCCCAGACGAGGGCACGTCCGCTACGCGACCAGACCAGCACGGCCGGCTCCTGTCCGGGAGAAGACGAATCGGTAGACCGCGTAGAGCGTGAGCGAGAGCGCGACCTCGACCACCGCGACCACACACGCGCCCGGGTAGTCGAAGGTGACCGCGCCCTTGGCGTGCACGAGCATCGGCAGCGTGGTGACGTCCTTGGCGCCGATGAACAGCACGATGCCGAACTCGTTGAGGGTGAGCAGCAGGGTCAGGCTGCCGCCGGCCGCGAGGGCGGGCCACGCCTCGGGCAACAGCACCTGACCGATCACCCGCAGCGGCCCCGCGCCGAGCGAGGCCGCCACGTCGAGCCGGTCCCGGGGGACCAACGCGAACGCGGCGAGCAGCGGGCGCATCACGAACGGCGTGTAGAAGGTGATCTCGGCCAACACCACGCACCACGGCGAGTACAGGAAGCCGACCAGCGGCTCGCCCAGGCCGAGCTTGTCCGCCGCCGCGTTGACCACGCCCGCCGTGCCGTACAGGAAGGTGAAGGCCAGCGCGATCAGGAAGGACGGGAAGGCGAGCACGGTGTCCACGATCCGACCGACCGCACGGGCGCCGGGAAACGGGACGAAGGACAACACCAGGGCCAGGAAGAAGCCGACCACCAGGCAGCCGAGCGTGGACAGTACGGCGATCTTGACCGTGTTCCACAGCGCGTCGCCGAACGAGGGCGAGTTCAGCACGTCGCGCCATACGTCCAGGCCGACCCGCTCGTTCTTGTCGACGAAGGACTGCTTGACCACGAGGGCGAGCGGATAGAGGAAGAATCCGGCGGCGAGCACGAGCGGCGGGAGCACCCACAACGCCCGGGACGCCCCGCCGCGGGCCTTGCTCGCGCGCGCCGGGGCCAAAATCGACTCGGCCGCGCTCGTCGGCTCGGTCAGGGTCGCGCTCATCCGGCCGCTCCCGCCGGGACCAGGACGCACGGTTCGGCGGGCAGCGCCACGCCGAGTCGCTCGCCCAGCGCCGGGACGTCGGCCAGGTCGGTCACATCGATCCGGATCTCCCGACCGGCGCGACCCGACTGCTCCGACCGCCCCGACTCGTCCGACTCGTCCGCCGGACCCGCCGCGCCGTCCAGCACACAGGTCAGCCGGTAGTCGGCGCCGCGCCACTGGGTCGCGGTGAGCGTCGCGGGCAACGTGTTCGGGTGGTCGACCGCGGTCACCCCCAGGGTGTGCGGGCGGGCCACCAACAGCGCCCGCTCGCCCTCGGCGAACGCGCGGGTGGGATCGGCGGTCACGGTCAGCCCGCCCACCGCGACCTCGACCGCGTCGTCCCCGGCCGTGCACGCCGCGAGCAGCCGCGCGCCGAACAGGTTGGCCGCACCCAGGAAGGACGCGGTGAACTCGCTGGGCGGGCGTCGATACAGCCGATCCGTGGCGTCCAGGTCGACCAACCGCGCGTCCCGCATCACCGCGATGCGATCCGCGAGCGCGAGCGCCTCGGTCTGGTCGTGCGTCACGTACATGATCGCCACGTCCGGCAGGTCGGCGCGCAGCCGCTGCAACTCGCCGAGCAGGTCGGCGCGCAGCGTCGCGTCCAGCGCGGACAGCGGTTCGTCGAGCAGCAGTACGGGCGGCCGGATGGCCAACGCCCGGGCGATCGCCACCCGTTGCTGCTGCCCGCCGGACAACTCGCGGGGGTGGCGCCGGGCGTAGCTCGCCATGCCCACCATGTCCAGCGCCTCGGTGACCCGGCGGGCCACCTCGGCGCGCGGTATCCGGCGGGCCTTGAGGCCGAACGCGACGTTGTCCGCGACCCGCATGTGCGGGAACAGCGCGTAGTTCTGCACGACGACGCCGATTCCGCGCTTGTTCGGCGGTTCGTACGTCACGTCGCGACCGGCCAGGGTGATCCGCCCACCGGCGGGTCGGAGGAAACCCGCGACCGCCTTGAGCGCCGTGGACTTGCCCGAGCCGGACGGGCCCAGCAGGGCGACCGTCTCGCCTCGGGCGACCTCCAGGCTCAGTCCTTCCAGGGCCACGACGGATCCGTATCGGACCGTCAGATCCTGGATGCCGATCGCCGGCGGGGTCGGCGCTGCGCTCACGGTGATCGCCTCGGTGCGCTCGATGGCTGGTGCGGTCATGCGGGTTCCCTCCCTGTCCGCGGTCATCTCGGGGTGTGGGTGGACCTCGGTCGGGTCAGCGACCGACGGCCTTGTTGTACGCGGCCAGGTCGGCGTCCAGGTCCTTGAGGACCGTGTCCCACTCCGGCGCCCAGATCTCGACGCCCTCCAGGGCCTTGGTGATCTCGGCGGCGTTGGCGTCGGTCGGCTTGACGTCCTCGCGGGCGGGCAGGCCGAGCGCCTCGGCGGAGACCGAGGTCTGCGCCTCCGGGGAGAGCAGGTAGTCCATCAGCTTGCGACCGGCGTCGGCGTGCGGGGCGCCCGAGGACAGACCCATGAAGTAGGGCAACGCGAACGTCGACGCCTTGCCCGCGTCGTCGGCCGGGAACCAGACCTTGAAGTTGGACTTGTCGTTGTGGATGGACGCCAGGTTCATCTGGAGGTCGCCGTTGGCCACGGTGAGTTCGCCCTTGCCGACCTTGGGCTGGAGCTTGCCGGTGGAGGAGGACGGGCCGACGTTGTTCGATTCGAGCCGCTTGAGGTAGTCGAGCGCGCCCTGCTTGCCGTACAGGTGCTGGAGCTGGATCAGCACGGCGGTGCCGTCCCCGGCCTGGCCCGGCGTCGAGTACTGGAGCTTGGACTTGAACCGGCCGTCGGTCAGTTCCTGGAACTTGGTCGGCGCGGGCTTGGCCTGGTCGGGGTTGTAGATCCAGGACGCGTAGTTGTTGACCACGGCCACGTAGCGGCCCTGCGCGTCCTTGGAGGTCGCGGGCACCTGGTCGGCGCCGGCCGGCGCGTACGCGGTGAGCAGGTTCGCCTGGGCCGCGCGCTGGATGAACGGCGGCAGCGTGATCGCCACGTCGGCCTGCGGGTTGCCCTTCTCCTTCTCCATCCGGGTGACCACCTCGCCGGAGCCGGACTCGACCAGGTTGACCTTGATCCCGGTCTTCTTCTCGAAGTCCGCGAAGCGCTTGGTGTACCAGTCGGCGAGCCCGTCCACGGAGTAGACGGTCACGCTGCCCGAGCCCTTGGCCGGGGCGCTGCCGGGGGCGGCGTTCGCGGCGGGCCTGGTGTCGTCCGAACCGCTCCCGCCGGTCCCGCCGCAGGCGCTCGCGCTGAGCACGACCACGGTGGCTGCGGCGGTGAGGCCGAGAATGCGTCGCATGGGAAATCGCCCTTTCGAAAAGACGAATCAGCCCTGGAGCAGGGCGGGAAGTTCACGGATGGAGCCGAGTACGTGGGTGGCACCGGCCGCTTCGAGCGCGGTGCGGTCGTGGGCGCCGGTGAGCACACCGGCGGCGATACGGGCGCCGGAGCGCAGGCCGGTGAGCACGTCGAACGCGGTGTCGCCGACCACGGCGACCGCGCGCAGGTCCTCGACGCCCAGCCGCAGTACCGCGGTGAGCACCAGGTCCGGGTACGGCCGGCCGCGCCCGGCGTCGGCCGGGCACAGGGTCAGGTCGGCCAGGTCGGTCCAGCCGAGCGCGGTCAGGATCGCGTCCTGGGTGGGCCTGCCGAAGCCGGTGGTGAGGGCGACCTCGACGCCCGCCGCACGCAGTGCGCGGATGGCCTCCTCGGCGCCGTCGATCGGCGCGCAGCGGCCCTGGGACACCAGGTCGGCATAGGCGCTCTCGAACGCGAGGTTGGCGGCCTGCGCGCGTTCCTCGTCGCCGTCGAGCAGGGCCCGGAAGACGGTGATCTTGCTCTCGCCCATGGTGGCGTGGACGTAGCCGAGCTTGTCCTCGAAGTCGGCGGAGCCGGCCTCGACTCCGGCCGCGCCGATCGCCCGGGTGAACGCCTCGACGACGAGGCCGTCGTCGGCGACGGTGGTGCCGGCCATGTCCAGGACGGCGAGTTGATAGTGCGTCATGAGTAGTGCTCCGGTTGGGCTTTCGGCGACGGGCGGGGGAAGCGGGAGGGCTTAGAGACCGGCGAGCCGCGCGGTCTGTTCGGCAATGGCGGGCGAGCAGGTCATCCCGCGTCCGCCGGGGCCGGTCACCAGCCAGGTCGCCGGGGCGACCTGCTCGCGGTGCACGACGCGGGTGGTGTCGGTGGTCTGCGCGTACACCCCGGCCCAGCGGCGGCGAACGGCCGGCAGCGGGCGACCGAGCAGCGCTTCGGCGACCTGGGCCAGGTGCTCGTAGGGCGCGGAGTCCACGTCGAAGGTGAACGGCTCGTCGTATTCGTGGGTGTCACCGATGGTCAGGCCGCCGTCCAGGCGCTGGACCATCAGCAGCTGCATGCGGTGTTCGGTGGGCACCGGCGCCTGCGGACGGGCGCTCCTCAGCGCCTCCAGCGCGGTGCCGGCGTAGGCCGGGTAGTAGCGGAAGCTGTCCCCGTCGGCGACCGAGGTGGTCAGTGGCTCGTCGAGCGGGTCGGTCTGCATCATCTGCAGCCGCACCCGGCGCACCGGCAGCTCGGGGGCCAGCTCGCGCACCAGGCCGGTCAGCCAGGCGCCGGTGCACAGCAGCACCAGGTCGCCCTCGTGCACGTGTCCGTGGTCGTCGCGCACGCCGGTGCCGCTCGGCAGCAGGTCGCGCACCTCGCGGCCGGGCAGCCAGGTGTAGCGACCGCTCGCCGCGAGGTGCGTACGCAGTGCGGGCAGCGCGACCCGGGATTCGACCGCGCCGTCCCGCTCACACCACAGCGCCGCGTCGAAGGTGCCGCGCAGCGCCGGGTTGTGCGCCCGGGCCTCGCCCGGGGTGAGCAGCTTCAGGCCGCGCTCGGTGGCGTCGGGCAGGGCGAGGGCCGCCTCGGCCACCGCGACCTCCTCGGCGCCTCGGCACATGGTGAGCGAACCGTTGGGCCGAAAGCCGGTGCCGGGCACGTCGGCGCCGATGCGTTCCCACAGTTCGCGGGCCCGGACCGCGGTGTCCAGTTCGTCGCCACCGGCCCGGCCGCCGATCCACACCAGGCCGAAGTTGCGTACCGAAGCACCGCGCGCCTCGCGCTCGCGCTCGATGTGCACAACCTCGTGACCTCGATCGATGGCCTGCCAGGCGTGCATGGTGCCCAGCACGCCACCTCCGACGACGATGACTCGCACCGGCTTCCTCCACGTACTCGGGGGTGAATGCGACCAGCTTGGGAGTGGTCGATGCCGAGCATGCGGAGGCGGTATGTCGCCCGGGTGAACAGTCCGTTAAGGTCCGAACCTGTTACCTTTCCGTTATCGAAGCGGGTCGGGCCTACGCCCGCAGGCGGGTGGCGAATCCCATCCGGTCCCCCCGGAACAGCGCCCGGACCCGCTCGATGGGCACCCCCTCCGGGTCGTAGGACGTGCGCATCACCAGCAACATCGGCAGCGCCGGGTTGGTCTCCAGGAGCAGTGCCTCGCGCGGCGCGGCCAGCACGGTCTCCACCGTCTCCTCTATCTCCGCGAACACCACGCCCAGATCCTTTTGCAGGCACTGGTAGAGCGAGCCCTCCGGGCGCAGCACGTCCAGCAGGGTGGGAAAGCGGTCCAGCGGCAGATAGGTGCTCTCCAGGCCGATCGGTTCGTCGTCGGCGAGCAGCACCCGCTCCAGGTGCACGGTCAGGTCGCCGGTCCGCAGCCGCAGCCGGTCGGCCAGGTCGGGCTGCGCGACGTGGTGTTCCAGGGTGACCACGCGACGCCCGGGGGTCAGTCCCATCGAGCGCACCGCCTCGGTGTAGCTGCCGAGGCTGACCGGCTGCATCAGCTTGGGCGGCGCGACGTAGGTGCCCCGACCGCGGGCGGAGCGCAGTCTGCCCTCCATCACCAACTCGCCGATCGCCGATCGCAGGGTGCTGCGGGCGACCCCGTAGGTCGCGGCGAGCTCGCGTTCGGAGGGCAACAACGCGTCCTCCCCCAACTCGTCCATGAGTTGGAGCAGGCTCATCTTCACCGTGTACGACTTGGGGACGCGGCCGTGTTCGGGGACGCCGTCGCGATAGGGACGGGCGGTGGAGTCTGGGCTGGGCACGAACGGAGCCTATTCGGCCGGCGCCGGGTACGTGCGACCCTTCCACGCCGCCCCGCGCCCCCGAGCGTGCCGCAGCGCCGAATGCACCGTCATGCCCAGGTACAACAGGGCCGCGAACGGCAGCAACACCGCCGCCGCGGCGGGTTGTCGGTAATAACGCACCATGGGCAGATAGGTCGCGGTCATCAGCGCCCACACCGCGAGCCCGAGCAGCGCGAGCGGGCCGTTCGCGCCGACGATCCCGGCGAACAACGCGACGGGTGCCGCCAGATAGACCAGGGCCAGGCCCGGCACGGTGCCCGCGAGCAACAGCCAGGAGTGCCGCAACTGGGCGAACGCGCTGCGCGCGACCATGTTCCACAGATCGGCCAGTGCCGGATAGGGCCGCACACTGTCCACGTGCTGCTCGGGGTCCGCGAGCACGAGTCGGATCCGGCCGCCGGCGCGCTTGACCGCGGTACCCAGCGACACGTCGTCGATCACCGCGTCCCGGATCGCCGCCACGCCGCCGGCCCGCTCCAGCGCGGTGCGCCGCACCAACACACAACCGCCGGCGGCGGCCGCGACCCGTGAGCCCGGCCGGTTGACCCGGCGGAACGGGAAGAGTTTGCCGAAGAAGTACACGAAGGCGGGCACGATCAACTTCTCCCACCGGGTGTGGGTGCGCAGCCGGGCCATCACCGACAGCAGGTCGAGCCGGTCCCGCTCGGCCTCGCCGACCAGGCGGGCGAGCGAATCGGGCGCGTGCGCGATGTCCGCGTCGGTGAACAGGATCCAGTCCACCTCGCCGACCGATGCGACGCCGTGCCGCAGCGCCCACAACTTGCCGGTCCAGCCCGCGGGCGGATCGCCGGGCGAGGTCACGCTCAGGGGCACCCGGCCGGCCGTACCCAGCCGCCGGGCCAGCTCGCCGGTCCCGTCGGTGCTGCCGTCGTCGACCAGGAGCACCGCGGCCCGGCCGGGAAAGTCCTGCGCGAGCAGCGTGGGCAGGCTCTCGCCGAGCACCTCGGCCTCGTCCCGGGCGGGCACGATCACCGCCACCGACACGGTGTCGGCCACCGGCCCGGCCGAGGCCGCGAGGCGCACGTCGGTGCGCCAGAACCAGCCGTGGCACAGCGTCAGATAGAGCCACACGAGACCGGAAACGGCGGTGATCCACCACAGGACGTCCACACCGAAAGCCTGCCGGCTCGGCCGCGCCACTCGGGCGCTCCTTCCGGGTGAAGTCCGCGCGCGAACGGAGTCCTTGTCTCAAGAGCGTGCTCGCGCGGCCCGATATCGGGTACGGGACCCGTTCTCGAAGGTTGAGTCAACTACCCATCGGCAGAAGGGCGGTGCCCGTCATGGGCGACGCGACGACGAGGACCCAGGAGCATGTTCGCGGCGGGGCCACCCGCTGGCAGGGATTCGAGATCGGCACCCGGGTGCAGGTCCAGGTGGGTCTGAGTACCGGCCACATCGGCGAGGTGTGCGAGGTGTTCGCGGACGCGCATCGGCCGCCGTTGTCCCCGTACCAGTGGTACATGGTGCGCTTCGCCGACGGTCTGCGCCCGCTGTATCGCCACGACGAACTCGTCGAGCTCGCCCAGGGCGGGTAGCCGGGCCGCCCCACCGGTCTCCGCCCCTGCCGCTGCCCACCCGAACCGCGTGCGCCCGCGCCCCGATGGCGGGCGCACGCGGCATGCAGGGACCGAACACCGAGGTCAAGCGCCCTTCGGCCGCGTGTCCAACGACACCGTCGGTCGGGTCTTGCGCTCGCACGCCCGTCGCGGCAGGGTGCGGACACGGGATCTGAAAGGGCGTCAGAATGACGATCAAGCTGGGCGTGATGGCGCCCTTCGCGGACGGTCTGATCACCTCGGGCGGCTTCCTGCGCGACTTCGCCGGGACGCTGGAGGAGTGCGGCGTCGAATCCGTCTGGACCGTCGAACACGTCGTGGTCGCCGAGGACTACGAACCCCTGTACCCGTACTCGGATTCCGGGCGCACCCCCAGCGCCGCCGGCGTCGTGCCGATGCCCGACCCGCTGGAGACCATCGCCTTCCTGGCGGGCGCGTCGCGCACGTTGCGATTCGGCACCGCGATGGTGGTCGCCCCGCTGCACAGCCCGGTGGTGCTGGCCAAGCGGGTCGCCACCATCGACCGACACTCCGCCGGCCGATTGATGTTGGGTCTGGGCATCGGCTGGCAGAAGGAGGAGTACGCCGCGGTCGGCGCGACCTTCGGCGAGCGCGGCGCCCGCCTGGAGGAGTGCGTCGGCGCGATGCGCGCGTTGTGGGCCGACGCGCCGGCCACCTTCCGCGGTCGGTTCACCGACTTCGAGCGGGTGCACTGCCTGCCGCAGCCCGAGCGTGGCGCGGTACCGGTGATCCTGGGCGGCAACAGCGAGCCCGCCGTGCGCCGGGCGGGGCGGATCGGCGACGGTTGGTTCCCGTACACGATCACCGCCGAAGACTTCGAGGCCCGCGCCCAATTGTTGCGCGCGTCGACGCTCTCGGCCGGTCGGGCCGAGCACGCGGTCGAGATCACCGCGTGGCCCGGCTCGTGCGACCGGGAGCGCCAGCACGACCCGAACTGGGTGCGCCGGTTCACCGAGGCGGGCGCGAGCCGCCTGGTGTTCGCGCCCAACCCGGCCGAACTGGCCGGGCCGGGTGGGCTGGACACGTTGCGCGAGCGGATCGCGCAGTACCGCGAACGAGTGCTGGAAAAGTTGTGAGCAGCATCGACCCGGCCGCCGACTCCGCCGTCGAGACGGTCGACATCCTCGACCAGGTCACCCTGACGAACGATCAGGTGGCGTGGTGGCTGCGTCAGTTCCATGATCGTTACCTGCCCGGCGCGCAGCGGCGCGGGATGCGACTGGAACGGGTCTGGCGCTCGCCGGCGGGCCGCGAGGCGACCACCGTGCACATCCTGTGGGTGTTGCCCGGGATCCGGGCCTTCTACGCGATGCGCGGTGCCGCCGCGGCCGATCCGGACGTCGCGGCGTTCTGGGCGGCCACCGACGGCTACGCGTTGCACCGGCAACGTCGGGCGTTGCAACCGGCGATGCCCCCCTCCGGGGACGACCCGGACCCCGGGGCGGCGGACCCGACCGCGGCCGGAACGACCGGGACGCCTCCCACCGCCGCGGTCCCCGCCGAGGCGGACCGCGCCGCACACCGCACCGGAGCGCACGCATGACACGTTGGGTGGTACTCGCCCCGACCATGCCCGAGCCCGGACTCGGCGCGGTGCGCTCGGCCGGACCGGATCTGCCGGGCAGCGTCGGCGGGCACGGCTTCTCCTGGGATCTCGACGCCGACGCGGCTCCCGAACTGCCCACCGGGGCCCAGGCGGTCGCGTTGCGCCCGGTGCGGGCCGCCTTCGTGCCGCTGGACGGTCCCCGGATCAAGCGCACGCTGCTGTTGACCGTGCGTACCGGCGCATCCGCCGACGTGCTCGCGGAGTTCGAGTCGGACCTGCTGGGGATGCCGGAGCACATCGCGACGATTCGTTCGTGGGCGCTGTCCCGGGTGGCCGAACGGGCCGGGCCGGCGTCGCCGTGGACGCATGTATGGGAGCAGGAATACGCCACGGTCGAGGGGCTGACCGGCGAGTATCTGTTGAATCCGTACCACTGGGCGCATGTGGACCGCTGGTTCGACGGCGAGGTACCCGGGTCGATCGTCGAACCGGGTCTGGCCCACGTCTTCCGCCGCAGCGAGCCGCCGGTGCTCACCGCCGATGATGCTGACTGACCGTCAACTCCGGGCCCCGACAAGGGCAACCAACAGGTGCGTCCACTCTCGATCGGCGAATCGCAGGACCGCGCAGGCACGTTGCTTGGAATCGCGGACCGCCACCTCGCGCGGACACCGATTCGCCACCTCGACGCAGTTCCCCTGCACGCTGCTGTAGGAGCTTCGCCGCCACGTCGGTGCGTGGGTTTCCTGCAACAAGGTCGCCATCGGCCCGTCACCCCTGACTAGTCGAGGCCACGCCGACGGACGAGCAGAACCCGCTTCCTCCATGTGAGGGCCAGGGGCATCGCCCGATCGGGTGAACCGTGTACACGCGGACACCGAAGTGGCGGCGAGAGTTGCACCACCGGGTTTCGTGGAGCATCCTACCGAGCACCCTCACTTTACGCGCTTACAAGATCACTTAAAGCGACGGGACGGGGCGGGGCCGCTTGCGGGGGCAAACGCAGCCCACGCAACAGGAGGTAGCTGCATGACCACCCTGGCCGATCCGGAAGTGGCGGATGCAGAGGACGAGGTCAGCCCGACCATCACGCTGCCGGCGATGCCCGCCTGCGTGTCCGCCGTGCGGGAGCATGTCCGCGTGGCACTGACGGTCTGGGACCTCGACTCGTTGTCCGACATCGCCGTACTTCTCGCCTCCGAACTGGCGACCAACGCCGTACGCCACGCGGGCCTGGGACGCCCGTTCAGCGTCGTGGTCCGCCGAGATCGCGCCCCCGACGGCGCCGCCTGCGTCTGGATCGAGGTGCACGACACGGACACCCGGACGCCACAGGTGGTCGAGGCCGGCGACGACGACACCACCGGTCGCGGCCTGCTGCTGGTCGAATCGCTCTCGGACGGCTGGGAGTCGGTCCCCGAACCCGGTGGCAAGTGTGTGCGCTTCCGACTCGCGATGACCGCCTGACCCCGCACCCGGCAGGCCCGCCCGCTCACCCCGCCGCCGGCTCGCCCGTCACCGATCGGGCCGCGTAGACCGGCAGTTCGTGCACGTGGGCGCGGCCCGGCGCGAGCGTGTCCACGGCCAGCCGACCCAGGTGCGGGTGGTGGGTGAACAGCACCACCTGGAACCGGTCGGCCATCGCGTCCAGCACCGCGAGCATCGCCCGGGTCCGCCCGTCGTCGAAGGTCATCGCGATGTCGTCGAGCACGATCGGCATCGCCCGGCCGGCATCCGCGTACGCGTCCAACGAGGCCAGCCGCAGCGCCAGATACAGCTGATCGCGGGTGCCCTCGCTCATCTCGTCCACGCCGACCGCCCCAGCCGCGAAAGCGCTGCCGACGGCGTCCGCCGCGGCCGACGAGGAGCCGCCGGCGCGGCGCGCGCGCAACACCGGGGCACCCTTGCGGCCGTCGGTCTCCACGAGCAGCCGATCGAAACGGCCTGCGGTCAGTGCGGTGAAGACCTCCTCCGCGCGGGCCAGCACCGGGGCCTGGTTCTGTTTGCGGTAGTCCTCCATGCAACGCAGCAGCACCTCGCGGGCCAGCCGCAACCGGACGAACTCCTCGGTGTCCTCGGCGATCGCCGCCACCGTGCCGGCCGCCTCCTCCTGCGCCCGGGCGGCGGCCGTCGACTCGCGTTCCATCTCCAGCAGGATCTGCCGGCGCCGACCCAGCGTCTCGCCCGCCGCCGCGTAGGCGGTCTCGGCCTCCTCGACACGACGCGCGGCGTCCTCGATCTCCACGTCGAGTTCCTCGCCCGCGTGCCGCGCGACCTCCTGTTCGACCTCCGGTGTCAGCAACTCGCGATGCTCGGCGAGGGCCCGCTCGATCTCGCGCAGCCGGGCCGATCGCCCCACCGCGCGGCGCAGTTCGTCGGCGTCGGCGGTGCCGGCCGCGGCGACCAGCGCGGCGAGTTCGCCCGCGATCTGCTCGATGGCCGCGCGCCCGGCCGCCACCGCGAGCTCCAGCCGGGCGATGCGCTCGGCGATCCGATCGCCGGCATCCTCGGCGCCGCGGGCCGCGGTCAGCTCCTCGTGCAACGCGCGCACCGCCGCGAACGCCGGCCAACCGCCGTCCGCGCCGGGCACCGGGCGTCCGCAGGCGGCGAACACCTCGGCCACGCGCGCGTCGAACCCGGCCACCCGCTCGGCCGCGCGACCCCGGCGCTGGTCCGCCTCGGCCGCGTGGCCGACCGCCGCCGCGACGCCGGCCAGGGTGCCCACCGCGGCGGCGACCGTGTCGGGGTCGCCCTCGGGCAGGTCCAGGCCGTGCACCAGGTCGTGCCAGCGCCGCTCCCACGCGGCGCGCTCGTCCCGGGCCCGGTCCGACTCCGCGCCCGCCTCGGCGAGTTCGGCCTCTGCCTCGCGCACGGCCGCCAGCGCGCTCTCGCGCACCCGCGCCGCGTCGGCGAGCGCGTCGCGGCGGGCGTCGGCCTGTTCGATCAGCGCGGCCAGCGTGCCCGTCGTGGTCGGTGCGCCGGATTCGGCCAGCGCGGTACGAAACGCGGTCACCAACTCGGCGGCGCGCTCGCGACCGGCGGCCAGCCTGGCCCGCGCCGTGCGCGCCTCGACCTCGACCCGGGCCAGCTCCCGGATCGCGTCCAGCAACGCGGCGGCGTCGTGCGGTTCGGGCGCGGGCAGCCCGCCGGCCGCCCAGGTCCGCACCCAGCCCGCCGCCAGTTCGTCCCGACGCGCACTCGCCTCCTGCCGACGCTCGGCCAGCCGGGCCAGCGTGCGTTCGTCGTGTTCCAGGTCCACCTGGAGCCGGCCGCGCCGAACCGCGTCCTCGGCCCGGCGGGCGATCCGCTCGGCGATCTCGTCGGCGGCCCCGACCGCCTGCTCGAACGCGTCGATCCGGTCGTCGGTCAGCGGCGGGCTCGCGCAGATCTGCGTCCACAACCGATCGCGCTCGGCACGGGCGGCGGCCCAGTCCGCAGGCGTGGGCGGCGGATCGGCCAGGGCCGACACGGCCCATTCGCGGCGCCGCTCGTCGTGCTCGGCCACCGCCGCGTCCTGCGCCCTGGTGATCGTGTGCAGTTCGTCCAGGGCCCGGGCGAGCTGCTCCACGTGCTCGGCGACCCGCTCCCGGCCGGGCAGCTTCAACCGCGCCGCGTGGTCGTCGGCGAACAGGGCCGGATCGTGCAGATCGTGCCGGGCGCGCAGATCGGCCGCTTCGTGTTCCAGCTCGGCCACCCGCTGCTCGTCCCGGACGACGTCCTCGACCAGGCTGCCCGGCACGGCCCGACGCAGCGCGCGCAACGCGGCCGGGTCGCCGGGCTCGGGGGTCAGGTCACAGGCCGCGCGGGCCGCGTCCAGCCGGGCCCGACGATGCGCGACCTGCTCGGCGGCGCCGGCGAGCCGGGCCTCGCACATCTTGAGCCGATCGCGCAGCTCGGTCACCCGTTCGCCGACGCCGGCCGGCACGTCGTACGCGGTGGGATCGTCGAGGGCTCGATCCGGGCGCACCCGGGCCAGCAGGTCGGCGGCGCCGGCCCGAGCCGCCGACGCCTCGGCATCGGCCTCGGCGGCCAGGTCCACCGCGTCGCGAACGGCCGCGACGTCCGCGTGCAGCGCGTCCACCTCGGCGGCATGCGCCGACAGCTCCCGGTCCACCACCACCTCGGCCGATTCGAGCCGGGCCTCGGCCAGGTCCCGGGCGAGCCGGTCACCCTCCGCCGCCACCTCGCGGGCACGTTCGTCCAGGGCGGCGAGTCGGGCCGCGAGGTCGGCGGCGACCGGCGGGCCCTCGGCCAGCAACTCGGCCCGCTCGGCGGCCAGCGCACCGTGCCGGGCCAGCACCGGAAGCGCCTGCCGGATGCGATCCAGCCGGTTCGCCGCGGCCCTCGCGTCGCTGCGATCGCGGCCGAGCCGGTCCCGCTCCTCCTCGGCGCGCCGAGCCTCCTTGACCGCCTCGCCGAACTCCGAGGGGGCCAGGCCGTCGTCCTGGACCCGCTTGCGCAGCCTGCCCAACTCGGTCAGCCCGGCGTTGATCCGCTGGTTCTTCCCGCGCGTCTTGTACAGCGCGTCGGCACGCTCCTCCAGGCGGGTCAGCACCTCGCCGAGCCGGGCCGAAGAGCGCGACTCGAACAGGGCCCGCCCGATGTCGCCCTCGCCGCGCAGCAGTTCGACCCCGCCCTCGCGCAGGCCGGCGTGGTCCAGCGCGAACACGTGCCGGAAGTCGTCCCGGCTCACGCCCGCGAGCACCCGGGTCAGCTCGGTCTCGGCGAGCACCGTGCCGTCCGCGCGGGTGAGCGGGTTCTTGTCCCGCTTGTGCCGCACCACGTCCAGCACGCCGCCGTGCTCGTCGCGCACCAGCGCGCCGAGCCTGAGGTCGCGCATCGCGTGCACGAAGTCGTACGAGGTCTGCCGGTCCATCCCGTACAGGAGTTGGTCCAGGGCGTGGCGCACGGTGGACTTGCCGGCCTCGTTCGGGCCGCAGATCACATGCACGCCCGGTGCGCCCAACTCGATGTGCCGGTCGGTGAAGCAGCCGAACGCGAACAGGTCGAGTCGGTCGATTCTCATCCGGACTCCCCGTCGGTCCCGGTGACCAGCGCGGTGAGCAGGTCGACCGCCTGGTCGAAGATGTCCGCGCGCCAGGTCGGGTCCGCGGGCGCGATGCCCTCCTCGGCCACCTTGGGGTCGAGGGTGCGCAGCCCCGGCACGGCCCGGACCAGGTGTTCCAGCGCGGTGGGGTCGGCGCGCAGTGCCTTGGCGGTGCGCGCCAGGTCCTCCACCAGCGTGGGCAACTCGACGCCGGCGTCGCCCAGATCGCGGTGCCGGGTCTCCAGCCGGATCTTTTCCAGCCACACCCCGGAGAACTCGGCGGCCAGGGCGCGGGTCTCGAAGACGAACCGGCGTTCGTCCCGCCACAGCGCCTCGTGCGCGTCGCTGGCGCCGACGATCGCCACCCGCGCGGCCAACAACCGGTCGCCGGCCGCGGCCCGTGCGTCGGCCAGGTGCCGACGGACCGAGTCCAGCACGTCCTCGACCCCGGTCGCCCCGGTGGCGTCCACCTCCAGCCGAGCCCAGCGCACCACGTCGAGGTCGCGGTGCTCGATCACGGCCCGCCCCCGGTCGCCGTCGACGGTGATCAGCGTCGCGCCCTTGGGCCCGGTCTCCCGGGCGTGCCGGCCCTGCGTGTTGCCCGGGAAGACGATCCACGGCTCGGCCTCGTGCACCACCGCGCGCGTGTGCACATGGCCGAGCGCCCAGTAGTCGTAGCCGCGGGCGACCAGGTCGCCGACGCTGCACGGGGCGTAGTTCGCGTGCCCGTCCGCGCCGGTCAGCGCGGTGTGCAGCAGTCCGACGTTGAACATCCCACCGCGCGGCGCCGGGTAGCTCACCGCAAGGTTGTCGGTCACGTCCCGGACCGCGAAGCCCTGGCCGTGCACGGCCAGGCCGAGATCCTCGAACGCGACGGTCTCCGCACGCGCGGTGGAGAACCGGTGCACGTTGGCGGGCAGTCGCAGTTCGCGGGTGATCCGACTGTCCGCGTCGTGGTTGCCCGCGACCAGCAGGACCGGGATCCCGGCCTCGGCCAGGCGACGCATCTGCACGGTGAAGAACAGACCCGTGTGGTAGTCCTTCCAGTCGCCGTCGTAGATGTCGCCCGCGAGCAACACCGCGTCGACTTCCTCGGCCAGGGCCAGGTCCACCAGGTTGACCACCGCGTCGCGGGCCGCGCCGCGAATGCGGGTCGCGGGCGCTCCCTCGTAGCCGGAGAGGCCCCGCAGCGGGCTGTCGATGTGCAGATCGGCGGCGTGCAGCAGCTTCATCGAGCGGGGCGCCTCCGGTCGGCGGTCACACGGGCAGCCCAGGATAGGCACACGGCACCGACAGGGCGGGAGTTCGGGCCGATCCGGCCGGGGGTGGGGCTGGCCCCACCCCTGATCCGCCAGGCACCTACCTGGTTCGCCGGGGGTCGTCGGGCCAGGCTGGAGGAAACGCTGCACAGCCGTCCTGGAGTCACCGTGACAGTTCGCCGTACCGACCGGAGCCGGCCGGTCCCGGCCGCGCTCGCCGCCTGCGCGGTCTGCGCGGTGGCCGGGGCGGTCCTGTGTCTGGCGGCCGCCCGTCGGGACGGATTCTCGGCCGACCTGGACGTGGTCGGGCTGCTGCGCCGGCCCGCGC
This sequence comes from Embleya sp. NPDC005971, assembly GCF_040629175.1. Lineage (NCBI taxonomy): Bacteria > Bacillati > Actinomycetota > Actinomycetes > Kitasatosporales > Streptomycetaceae > Embleya > Embleya sp. NPDC005971. The sequence continues at coordinate 20,178 of NZ_JBEXUX010000015.1, forward strand.
CGACGCTCACCCTGGTGCTCGGCGTCTGCGGTCTGCTGGTGGCGCTGCACACTCGTCCCGGCGGCGGAAAATCGGTTGAACCGCAGCGGCGTTCGGCGGCACTGTGGAGCCTTCGCCGAAGGGCGGAACGTACGAGCGGGCCGCCCCGTCACGGGGAGGGGGCGACCCACTCGCGCACTACTGGTTAGGATGTGCACGAAACCTACGCAGGCTCGCGTAGCTCAGCGGGAGAGCGCCTCGTTCACACCGAGGAAGTCACTGGTTCGATCCCAGTCGTGAGCACCGATCATCCGATGATCCGCATCAATCGAGGGCCGCTCCTACGAGCGGCCTTCGGCACGTCCAGGACGGTGCCGGGCAGGAGTCGGTCCGGATCCGGGCCGATCACGTCGCTGTTCGCCGCGTACAACGCCTGCCAGCCGCCGATCACGCCCAGGTCGCGCGCGATCGAGGACAGGGTGTCGCCCTCCTGGACCGTGTAGGTCGCCCCGAGCAGCCCGACCTGTCGGGCGCACTGCGGCCACGCCTCCCAGCCCTGCAGCCGCAGGATCTCCTCGGCAACGGTGATCTGCTCCCGGCGGGTGGCCCGATCCGGGCGCGTGGCGTACTCCTGCCCGCCCGCCTCGTCCCAGGTGCTCGGCAGGATCTGCAGCCCGCCGTAGTAGCCGTTCCCGGTGTTCAGGTCCCAGCGACCGCTGCTCTCGCAGTCGGCGATCCGGTCCCAGACGCGGTCCTCGACCGCCGCGGCGGGTGCGGCCGGCAACACGACCAGGCCGGCACCCACGACGCCGGCGAGCAGTAGCAGGACGGACGATCCGATCATCAGCTTGGCCATGCCAGCCGACAGTAGGCAGTGAACGCCCGGAAACGGCCGACCCGACCCGGGGCCGGCCGAGGAATCACCCGAGTGCCGCAACGCGGGCAGCCGCGCGCCCGGCACGACCGACACCGGGCCCGACGGCGGGCACCGTCGGATCCGCAAGCCGTCCTAGCCGAGGTCCGGCAGCAGGTCCGAGGGGATGTCCAGCCCCGAGGGGAGCAGTCCGGACGGCAGCCCCGAGGGCAGGCCCGGTTGTTGGGGCGCCCGGGTCGTGGGGGTCTTGCCCGGGCTGTCGTCGCCGTCGTCCCCGCGGGCGATCAGGATGATCGCGGTCACCACGGCCGCCACCACCACGAGCGCGATCACCAGCGTGATCAACGGGTTGCCGCGCCGGCCGCCGCGCTGGGTGGGCGGGGGCGGCTGCCCGGGTCGTTGCGAATGGGGCGGTGGCGGTTCGTGGTGCGACACGGCTTCGAATCCCCCGATCGACCGGTGCCGGGGCCGAAATATCCCCGAACACCCATGCTGTCACGATCGCGACGCCCCGGCGGGGATCCACCGAAGTCCGGCCCGAGAGCACATCGAATCGAGGGGAATCCCGAATCGACCCGGCGCGCCGCAGCGGCCGGCACCGGTTTCGGTCAGCACAGGTCCTTGGTCAGCAACTCGAACTCCAGGTCGTCGCGCAGCGGCCTGCCGAACCGTTCGTTGCCATAGGGGAACGGCGTCGACACGCCGGTTCGGGCGAAGCCGCGCCGCTCGTACCAGGCGATCAACTCCTCGCGCTGGCGGATGACGGTCATCTGCATGCGCTTGCCGTCCCACCGCCGCACCGCGACCCGCTCGGCCTCGGCCAGCAACGACCGGCCCAGGCCGCCGCCTTGCCGGCCCGGTCGGATCGCGAACATCCCGAAGTAGACGACCGAGTCCGCGCGGCGCTCCAACTGACAACAACCGAGCAGCGCGCCCTCGCGCTCGGCGATCCACATCACACTGTCGGCCCCCTCGACCACCGCCGCGACGCCGTCGACGTCGGTGCGTTGCCCCTCCAGGAGGTGCGCCTCGGTGGTCCAGCCCCGCCGACTCTCGTCTCCGCGATAGGCGGACTCGATCAGCTCCACCAGGGCAGGGATGTCGGTTGATCCGGCCTGACGAAAGGAGACCGGGATGAGCCCCTCGGGGGACTCGTGCGTCCGCGTCGTCGCGTCCTGCGGCACCATTGTTGTTTCTCGCCCCTCGTCGATTCGGCGATGTGTTCCATGCCGTCCCCGAGCGTACGGCGCGGGTCCGGCGAGGACCCCTCCGCTTTCGGTCACGCCCGGGCGGTGACAAGGTGTCCGGAGCGTGGCAACCGGATGGCCTCGCCAGGGATCGAGGACCATCGGGCGACAAGACACGGAAAACGGGAGAAGTCGCACATGGTGAGGGCAGGCGTTCGCCGGCTGCTGGACATACGACGGACCAGGCTCTCCCTGGCCCTGGTGGGTCTGTGGCTGCTCGCCGCATGCGTCGCCGTCCGACAGGCCAACGAGGTACTCGACCGACCCCAGGACCGCAGGCTGCCGGAGTTGGACGCCTGGCTCGGCCCCGAGGGTGTCCTGCACCTGCCCGGCTCGCTGTACGACACCGACTCGCGCGGCACCACGTTCAGCGGCACACCGTTCGCCGGCTGGGTGCTGCGTCCGCTCACCAACGCGGCGGAGAACGCGTTGGGCGTCGCGTGGACGATCGTGACGCTGCTGATAGTGGTCGCCATCGGCGTGCTGGTCGCGTACGCCCTGCCGGCGTTTCGCACGCGTCGCGCGCGGCTGCTCGCGGCCCCGCTGATCATCAGCCTCCTGGTGATGTCGCTGCCGGTTCGGGGCAACCTCTCGCTCGGTCAGATGAGCCTGCTCCCGGTGTTGCTCGTGCTGCCCGCGATGCTCAAACCCGCTCCGGGCAAGCTCGCCTCGATCGCCGCGGGTGTCGCCGCGGCGCTGCACCCGGCGATGTTGCTGTTCGCCGTGTACCTGTGGATGACCGGCAAACAGCGTGCCGCCGCGAACGCGACCGCCACCTTCCTGGCCTGCACCGCGCTGGCCTGGATCACCATGCCGCGCGACTCGTTCGCGTACTGGGTGCACCATGTCGCGGGCGCGGGTCTGGGCGGCGACGCCGACGCGTTGTCCAACCAGTCGCTGCACGGCCTGCTGCTGCGGATCGGGCTCTCCGGGCCGCTGGAGATCGCGCTCGTGGTGCTGCTGTCCGCGGCGGTGTTGTGGTTCGGTCTGCCGCGCGCGGTGGCCTACGCCAAGGACGGGCAGGCGCTGCTCGGCGTCGCGCTGGCCGGCTGTGTGATGGTCGCGGTGGCGCCGGTGTCCTGGCAGCACCAGCAGTTGTGGATCCTGCTCGCCGCCGCCGGTCGCCTGGGCGCCCGGCAGACCGACCGCATGGTGTGGCCGGTCGCGGTCTTCATGATCATGACGTTCGACAGCAAGACGCTGATCTGGGGCAAGTTGGCCGCCGTGCGGACGATCGCCGACAACGGGCCGCTGTTGCTCGCGATCGCCTCGGCGTGCGTGGTGCCGTTCATCACCCGGGCCTCGGACAAGTGGAACCCGCAGGCGATGCCGCAGGGAGCCACCGCGCAGAGCCGGTTCTCCTGGATCCCGGCGCTGCCGTTCGGCTGGCGTCCGCTGTCCCGGCCCAACCTGCTGCTCGAACTGCTGATGATCCGGGTCGGCTACCAGGTCTACTCGTTCATCCGGGCCTCGGTGCCCGATCAGCGCCGGGTCGCCGAGACGCACGGGCAGCAGATCATCGACCTGGAGAAGTTCCTGCACATCGACGTCGAGCACGCTCTGAACCACTTCGTGGCGAAGATCGGCTGGCTCGAGAACGGCATGAACTTCTTCTACGAGACGTTCCACTTCGTCGTGCCGCTGACCATCCTGGCGATCCTGTACATCCGCAAGCCCGCCGCGTACCGCTCGGCCCGCACCGTACTGAGCGTGGCCACGATCACCGGCCTGGTCGGCTTCTGGCTCTACCCGCTCGCGCCGCCGCGACTGATGCCCGGCTACGACTACATCGACACCGTGCACGGCGTGCAGGACCTGAACAATCCGAACTTCGGCGCGCTCACCAAGATCTCCAACCAGTACGCGGCGATGCCCTCGCTGCACGTGGGCTGGTCGTTGTGGTGCGGCCTGATGATCCTGGCCATCGCCCCCAAGGGCTGGCGCTGGCTGGGTCTGCTCTATCCGCTGTCCACCACGCTGGTGGTGATGGGCACCGCGAACCACTGGATCATGGACGCGGTCGGCGGCGCCGCCGTGGTCGGCCTCGGCTTCGCGGTCCAGTACCTGCTCACCGGGCGCTCGGCCTTCTCGGTGGAGCCGCCCGCGGTGCCGATCGCGGCCGGGGTCGGGGCCGGGTCCGCCGACGGGACCAACCCGGCGGTGCCGGCCCAGGTCGGCGAGTCGGTGGTGGTCACCCGTTCGCCGGAGTCAAAGCGGGACGATTCCGATCCACGCGACGATCCCGACAAACAGCCGGTCAGTCACAAATAGTGACGGCACGCCTTGGCATTACCAATACTTTGCCAACTATGCCCGCAACTCGAAGGTGCTTCGAGCGGTAGTCACTGTGGTCGGTGCCGGAGGGGCCCGACCTTCAGCAACACCACGAGGAGCACCATGACGCACATCTCGCGCCGCGTAGCCCAGGCCGCACTGCTGATCGCCGCGGGCGCCGCGCCGATCATCGGCGCGTCGGCCGCGCACGCGGCGGACCTGCCCACGGGTGGCCTCGGCGCACTGACCCAGCCGGACGTCGGCGGCCTCGCCGACAAGCTCCCCGCGGCGTCCGAGAGTGCCGGCGACGCGGCGGGTGGAACGGCCTCGAAGACCCTCCCCGCGGCCACCAAGACCGCAGGTCAGACGGCCGGCACCACCGCCGTCAACGCGAACAGGACGCTCGGCGAGACCGCCGCCGCAGCCGCCCCCGCCGCCGGTCAGACGGTCGGCCAGACGGCCCCCGCCGCCGGTCAACTCACCGGTGGCGGGCTGCCTGCGGCGCCGTCCCTGCCCAGCACGTCCGCCCTCGGCGGTCTCCCGCTGGGCGGCTGACCGATCGGGTTGGAATCCCGGTGAAACCGGCGGGGCCGGTGCGGCGTGTCCATTGATGCCGCACCGGCCCCGCCGTATGTCCGAACCGTGCGTCTCCACCATTGGGAGTAGCAAACGATCGGGTATCCCTCCGTGGGATGACGTACAAAGGGCCATCGTGCGCATCCAAATTTCTTGGTGCATGTCTACGCTGTTGTGCGAGCGTTACGAAGAGTCGCAATCCTGGACATAAGACACAGGAGACCCTTCCACCACCCCACAATCGAGGAGCACGGTGTCTGCCACGACGCGGGCCGCCGCGAACGGCCACAACAAGAACGGCACCGGCACCCCGGCCGCCGAGCGCGTGCGCGGGATCTCGGCGGGGGTGTTGATCTGGTACCTGCGGATCGTGGCGGCGCTCGACTTCGTGTCCGCGATCTCGGTCCCGCTGCGTGACCGGGTTCGCCACCACGACACCGGCGAGTACTACACCCCGTTCCTGGTCACGTCCGGTTTCACGTCGGCGGCGCTCGCCGCGTTCCTCGCCATCATGCTCGGCCGACGCAAGCGGGCCGCCTGGGCGTTCACGGCGATCCTGCTGGTCCCGTCCACCGGCGTCTACATCTGGGCGCTGTGGTTCGACGACCTGCGCCAACACCCGTTCAACTGGTCCTCGACGATCATCACCCTGCTGATCTGCGTCGCGCTGCTGCTGAGCTTCGCCGAGTTCGGCGCCAAGGGCGACCGGGGCAACGTGCTCAAGGCCGGCCTGGTGCTGGCGTGCGGCGCGGTGGTCGGTGTGGTCCTGGGTTCGACCCTGGTCAACGCCACCGACGAGATCTCCACGTCGAGCATGGGCGACCGGATCCTGTACGCGGTGCTGCGCATCTTCACCCTCGCGCCGGACAGCGATCTGGGTTCGGTGTCGGTGCCGCGCTGGGTCGACATCCTGATCAACGTGGCCGGCGTGGTGCTGTTCCTGCTGGTGCTTTACGTGCTCTTCCGCGCGCCCAAGGGCCGCGAGTTGCTCACTCCCGACGACGAGGTACTGCTGCGCGAGCTGCTCGACAAGCAGGGCGAGCGCGACTCGCTGGGCTACTTCGCACTGCGTCGGGACAAGGCGGTCATGTGGTCGCCGAGCGGCAAGGCGGCGGTCGCCTACCGGGTCGTGGGCGGCGTCTCGCTCGCGTCCGGCGACCCGATCGGCGACCCCGAGGCGTGGCCCGGCGCGATCGACCGCTGGCTGGCCGAAGCCGAGGACCGCGCCTGGGTGCCGGCCGTGATGGGCGCCAGTGAGGAGGCCGGCACGATCTTCGCCCGGCACGGCCTGGACGCGCTGGAGCTGGGTGACGAAGCGATCGTCGAGGTGGCCGAGTTCAGCCTGGAGGGCCGCGCGATGCGTGGGGTCCGGCAGGCGTACAACCGGGTCAAGCGGGCCGGGTACACCACCCGGGTGCGTCGGCACGAGGACATTCCCGAGGGCGAGATGCGCGAGCTGCTCGACCTCGCCGACCACTGGCGGGACGGCCAGACCGAGCGCGGCTTCTCGATGGCGCTGGGCCGGTTGGGCGACCCCGACGACGGCCGCTGCCTGATGGTCGAGTGCATGGACGACGAGGGTCGGCTGCGCGCGGTGCTCAGCTTCGTGCCCTGGGGCTGCAAGGGCGTCTCGCTGGACCTGATGCGCCGCGACCGGGACTCGGACAACGGTCTGATCGAGTTCATGGTGCTGGACGTGATAGAGGGTGCGAAGGCGTACGCGGCGGCGAACGCCAAGCCCGCCAAGGGCAAGGGCAAGGGCCGACCGGCGCCGGAGGCCGAGGCCGTCCCCGAGCCGTCCTCGCCGATCGACATCGAGCGCATCTCGCTCAACTTCGCGATGTTCCGCTCGGTCTTCGAGCGCGGCAACAAGCTCGGCGCGGGCCCGGTGTTGCGACTGTGGCGCACCGTCCTGGTGTTCTTCTCGCGCTGGTGGCAGATCGAGTCGCTGTACCGGGCCAACGAGAAGTACCGGCCGATCTGGGAGCCGCGCTACATCTGCTTCCGCAAGGCCAGCGAGCTGCCCCGGATCGGCATCGCGGCGGCCCGGGCCGAGGGCTTCCTGACCACGCCGACGCTGCCCCAGCTCTTCGGCGCCCGGCACGAGCAGCGGGTCGCGGCGATGGCCAAGCGCAAGGCCGAGGAGACGACTCCGCCGCTCACCGGGTGGACCGCCGAGGAGCGCGAGCCGGCCGAGCACAAGCAGCCCTGATCGGCGATCCGATCGGTTCGACCACGCCGAAGGGCGGCGCTCCCATCCGGGGGCGCCGCCCTTCGGCGTTCGAGTCCGCGCTGTCGCGGAAGCGGCTCAGACCAGCCGGCGGATCTCGCCGCGCACACGGTAGAAGCCGCCGCGTTCGGCCGGGTGTACCGCGTCCACCACGTAGCGCGCGCCGGCGACCCGCACGTTCTTCGGGAACTGCACGTTCCAGCCGCTCTCGTAGCCCGCGGTGACCACGTGCACCCGCAGTCGGCCGCCGCCCTGGTCGACGCACTCGACCACGACGCCGGTGCCCGCGTCGGTGGTGGTGGCCACCTCGGTGGTCGGCACCACGGCCTCGATCGTGGCCGCCTTGACGTCGCGCACCTGCGGCACGGTGCCGGCCTGGGCCGCCTCGATGGCGGCCTCGCTCACGTCGATGCAGGCCAGCGAGCCGTCCGTGGTGACGATGTACAGCCGCTCGTCGCGGTACTGCATCGAGTAGGCCGAGCCGCACGTGGTGCCCAGCTTCCACAACCGGCGGCCGTCCTCGGCGAAGCAGTACACCGTCGAGGAACTGTCGCCGGCGAACACGTACTTGCCGTTCTCGGCGGTCGCGCAGGAGAACACCGAGGAGTCGCAGTCGTAGGTGGTGCGGATCGTGCCGTCCGACTTGGCGATCCGGTGCACCTTGTTGCCGGAGGTGCCGGCGTAGACGTCGTCGCGCTCCTGCCAGCCGAAGAGCACGCTGCCCTTGGTCTTCTGGCGCCACAGTTCCTTGCCGTCGTCGGCGGCGAACGCCTGCACACCGGCGCTGTGTCCGTGGTAGATCGCCTTCTCGTCGCAGCGCACCATCCACGCGCCGGTGCCGTTGGTCGCCGCGGCCCACAACGACTCGTCCTCGTGGTCGATGGTGGTGCAGCCGCCGTTGGAGTCGGACACGCCCAACACGCCGTCGTGGATGTCGAGCCAGTAGATGTCGATGTTGTCGGTGATCTCGTAGGCCACGCGCGGGGCCTTGCCGCCGACGTCGTACACGTTGCCGTTGTCGCACCCGGCGTAGATCCACGAGTCGTCCGCGACGATGCACTTGACGCCGTTGGGCAGTTGGTAGCGACCCGTCACCACACCGCTGTGGTCGAGGAACCACACGTCGCCGCGCTGGTTGCCGACCAGCACCCGCTCGGCGTCCACAAAAATGCCGAACGCCGAGGAGCCGGTGCGGTAGCGCCACAACACGGGCGCCGAGTTGCGGGCCGTGGTCGGGCGGGACACGATCTCGCGGCGGGTGATCGAGCGCGGCTGGCGCACCCCCTGGACGGCCGCCTCGTAGCCCTTGCGCAGCTTCGCGGCGACCTTCTTCTTCGCGTCCGCCTGGGCCTTCTCCGGGCTCGGGTGGGTGGCCGTGCTGGTCTGGCCCTTGGCGCCGATCCGGCCGTACGTGACCGTGACGTCGACGCCGTCGACGACGACCTCGTAGTACTTGTGCGCGCCGTCGCCTTCTTCGGACAGCTCAAGGTAGGTACGGGTCTCGGCCATGACGACTCCTCGGCTCCGCTGCTGTGTTGCTGCTGTTGTTGTTGCCGTGCTCGGGATGTGTGACTGCTGGTCGTACCGTGCTGCCGCCGCGGGCGGCTGCGGCCCGCGGTGGTGGACCTCGCGGTGGTGGACATCCGCCGCGAGACTCGTGGCGGGGCGCGGGAGGTGTGCCGTACGCGGGTGCCGTTCAAGGGGACTGATGCGCCGTCATCCCCCGTGGCGATGGTCAAGACCCTACTCACGCGAGCCGACAGCCACCGGGCCGGCGCGGTGCGGTTTCGCTCACTCGGACGGCGCAACCCGGGATCGAGCGGTTCGTTGTCGGGCAAAGCGTTGCGGAATCGAACCGTCCCCTACTCCGAGCGGAGGAGCGAGCCGGGTGCGGCCCCTCCCCCGGGACGACGTTTCAGCCTCGGAGGCCGGGTTAATCTCCACTCATCCCGATCACCGGTCGCCGGTCCGACCTCAGCACGGTCGGCCGAAGGCCCCGCTTGCCCGAGGAGTCCATGTGGCCGGGCACTTCTTCACGTCTTTGGCTCCCGCGGCGTTCGGCGCCAGACCCGCCGGCGAGCGGTTGGCCCGCATCCACAAATCCCCGCACTTCCGGGACGGTGCATTCCAAAATCCCGTGCCGACCCGTCGTGGCAGCCCCGGCGCGGTCGGCAAGATGTTGCGCGCGCAAAAGGCCGCGGCCGGGCTGCGTCGGCCGGCCCGCGCGATTCCGCTGGTCACCGCGTCCGCGTTGGACTTCGCCCGGGCGCCGCTGACCGGGCTGCGCGCCTGCTGGCTCGGGCACGCGACGGTGCTGGTGGAGATGGACGGCGTACGGGTGTTGTTCGATCCGGTCTGGAGCACGCGCTGTTCGCCGTCGGCGGCGTTCGGCCCGGCCCGGATGCACCCGGTGCCGGTGCGCTTCGCCGACCTGCCCGATCCGGATGTCGTGGTCGTCTCGCACGACCACTACGACCACCTCGACATGGCCACCATCCGGGCCCTGGGCAGGCGGGACGCGAAGTTCGTGGTGCCGCTGGGCATCGGCGCGCATCTGGAGCGCTGGGGCATCGCCGCGGATCGCATCACCGAGTTGGACTGGCACGAGGCGGGCGAGGTCGCCGGGTTGACCTTCACCGCGACGCCGGCCCGGCACTACTGCAACCGCGGCGCCCGGGTGCTCGGCACCGTGCTGTGGGCGTCCTGGGTGGTCGCCGGGCCCGAGCACCGGGTGTTCCACAGCGGGGACAGCGGCTGGTTCCCGGGCTTCGCGGAGATCGGGCGCGAGCACGGGCCGTTCGATCTGACCATGATTCAGGCCGGGGCGTACGCGGAGGCGTGGCCGGAGGTGCACCTGCACCCGGAGGGCGCGGTGCAGGCACACGCGGAGCTGGGCGGCGGGCTGATGTTGCCGATCCACTGGGGCACCTTCGACCTGGCGCCGCACGCGTGGGAGGAGCCGGCCGAGCGGTCGGTGGCGGCGGCCCGGGCGCTGGGCACCGACCTGGTGATCCCGCGGCCGGGTGCGCTGTTCGAGCCGGCGCTGGTGGACGGCGCGACGGTGGAGCCCTGGTGGCGCGACGTGGCCGCGGAGCCGACCCGATGGGCGGGCGCCGCGGGCACGGAGCGGGCGGCGGCGATCACGGCGGTGCCGGCGGCCTGAGCGGGGGCGGTGTGTGGCCGGCGTCGGGTCGGGAGCCGTCCCAGAGGTCGGCACGGACGCCGCGCGGGAGGACCATGACCGGGGTGCGGGCGTTGCGGACGATCTTGTGCGAGGCGTCGCCGACGAAGACCCGCTTGACCGGGCCGACCGTACCGGACGCGCAGATCAGCAGGTCGTCCGCCCAGGTGACCGCGTCCAGCGCGGTGCGCACGTCGGCGCCCTCGGCGGTCTCGCCGTCGGCCGGCACCGGAATCTCGGTCATCGCCGCCGCGAGGTCCTGCCGGGCCTGCTCGCGTGCGGCGCGCAACACCTGCTGTTCGGCGGCCTGGTGCTGCCTGCCGGAGTACAGCCGCACCGGGCGCAGCACCAACGTGAGCAAGCGCACATCCGCGCGCAGCCGACGGGCGAACTCCACGCCACAGGTGAGCACTCCGCTCGGGTGTGTCTCGCGCTGGTAGGCGATCGTGCAGCGGGCGATGCCGGGCGGCGGATGGTCGGCGAAGCCGCGTGGGGCCAACACGACCGGCACCGGCGAGCCGTGCAGGAGCTGATCGGCGGTACTGCCGACGGCGACCCGCGCGCTGCGGCCGCCCGGGGCCGGGCCGATCACCACGAGTACGGCGCGGTGTCGTTCGGCGATCCGGGCCAGCCCACGACCGCTGCCGCGGTTGTCCTCGATCGCCCGCTCCACCGGCAACTCCGGCGCCCAATCCCGGAGTCGGGCCTGGGCGCCGTCCAGCAACCGGTCGGTCTCCTCGCGCAGGAACGCGCGCCACTCGGCGTCCACCGCGCCGACCCCGGCACCGGGCGACGCGGGCGGACGCACGTGCGCGAGTACGACTTTCGCGCCCAGTTGCCGGGCCAGCAGCATGCCCAGCACCAGCGCGTCCCGGGCCCGCGGTTCCGGTTGGCAGCCCACCACGATTCGCATCCGCGCGTCGTCCCCGCTCATCGGCCCACCTCGACGCCGTCGGCGCCCTCGGCCCGCCAACGCGAGTGGCGGTAGCCGTACAGGAAGTAGATCGCCACGCCGGCCGCCATCCAGACCAGGAAGACCTGCCACGTGGTCCCGGACAGCCGGGCCATCAGGTAGATGCAGAATCCGACGCCCAGCAGCGGGGTGATCGGGAAGAACGGGGAGGTGAAGCCGCGCGGCAGGTCCGGTCGGGTCCGACGGAGCACGATCACCCCGATGTTGACCAGCATGAACGCGAACAGGGTGCCGATGCTGGTGGCTTCGGTGAGTCGGCCGAGCGGGACCAGTGCGGCGAGCAGGGCCACCCACGCGCCGGTGATCAGCGTGTTCGCCACCGGGCTCTGGGTGCGCCGGTTCACCTTGGCGAAGATCGGCGGGATCAGGCCGTCCCGGGACATCGCGAACAGGATCCGGGTCTGTCCGTAGAGCACGGTCAGCACGACACTGGCGATCGCGATGATCGCGCCGCCGGACAGGATCGTGGAGGCCCAGGAGCCGCCGGTGACGTCGGTGACGATCTTCGCCAGGGTCGCCTCGCTGCCCTCGAACTCCTGCCACGGCATGGCGCCGAGCGCGGCGAGGGCCACCGCGACGTAGACGACCGTGACGATCCCGAGCGAGATCAGGATGGCCAACGGCAGGTCCCGGCGCGGGTTCTTGGCCTCCTCGCCGGCCGTGGAGGCGGCGTCGAAGCCGATGTAGGAGAAGAACACCTGGGACGCGCCGGCGCTGATCCCGGCCACGCCGAGCGGTGCGAACGGCGACAGGTTGTCGTGCTCGAACGCGGTGAACGCGATGGCGCAGAAGAACGCCAGGGTGATCAGCTTGATGAAGACCATGATCGTGTTGGCCACGGCACTCTCCGAGACGCCGCGCACCAGCAGGATCACCGCGAGCAGTACGACGATCACGGCCGGGATGTTGAACGTGCCGCCGTCGCCCGGAGGTTGGCTGATCGCGTCGGGCAGGCTCACCCCGAACGCGGAGTCGAGCAGCTCGTTGACGTACTGCCCCCAGCCGACCGCGACGGCGGAGATCGACACGCCGTACTCCAGCAGCAGACACCACCCGCACACCCACGCCACGCCTTCGCCGAGCGTGGCGTAGGCGTAGGAGTAGGACGAGCCGGACACCGGGATGGTCCCGGCCAGTTCGGCGTAGGACAGGGCCGAGAACAGCGCGGTGACCGCCGCGAGCACGAACGAGATCACCACGGCCGGGCCGGCCTTGGGCACCGCCTCGCCCAGGATCACGAAGATGCCGGTGCCCAGGGTCGCGCCGACGCTGAAGAAGGTCAGTTCGAGCAGCCCCATGGTGCGCCGCAGTGGCGGGCCTTCACCGGCGCCCTCGTCCGCGCCGTCGGAACTCTCCTCGAGGATGGCGCCCACGGGTTTCGTCCGCAGCACTCCCCGAAGCGACCGGGGTACGGCGTGGCTGGCGGGCAATCCGGCCTCCCTGGAGAACAGGTCCTGAGGAGGGACGGGTGCCCCGATGGCGGGCTGTCGAACGGGCCTTCAGCCATTCGGCCGGGCCTGGGCGCGGGCGCCGGGCGCGGTGGCCACATCCGGTGCGCCCGGGCGATCCGCGAGCGGGCCGTGCACCGCCGCGTGGAGTGCGCCGGGCCGGGTCCGGGTCGGCGCGCCGTTCGGCCGACCCTCGGCGAGTCGAACATCCAGCGCCCGCCCGTGATCCGCCGTCGGGTCGAAACGCGAAACAGGTCGGATGCCCTTTCGGGTATCCGACCTGTGTTGGAGCCACAATCCGTGTGCGCTCGGCAGGATTCGAACCTGCAACCTTCTGATCCGTAGTCAGATGCTCTATCCGTTGAGCTACGAGCGCTTGGTCGCTTGGACCGAGGTCAACAATACATGGTCCCCGGCCGGGGGTGAAATCCGTTGTTCGAGGGTGGCCGAAAGTCGGGCAAGCGGTGATCAAGCGCCTTTTACGTGTGGGTGTTCGGTGCCGGAACGGGCGGTCGTGGGGCGGCGTTCGAGGGACCGTGTCGATCGGCGGGCGGCCTCGGCGGGGTGACGGGCGGCGAACGGGCGGAACGGGCCGGCGAACGGGTCCGCCGGCCCGGGTGCTCCGAGCGGGCGCGACCCGAGGGTCGGCGACGCGCGCGAGGATGGGCTCGGCGCGTTCGCTGTGAGCTGAAAGCGCCTTTTCGGACATGTCGGCTCGTGGGGGAATCGCCGGACGCATGTTCGGGGTGCGACGGTCGCTCGGCGGCGGCCGGCCGCGGGTCGACCGAGCGGTCGTGGCCGGCGGACGAGAGGTCGGGGACGCGGCTTCGGAAAAGAGCCGCATACCGGACATCACGTCCGGTGTCGTGACCCGGGGTCGTCGTGCGCTCACCGAAACGGCATCGTGACGGGCACGAAACAGCCCGCCTGGTGGGACCAGACGGGCTGTTCGGGAAGCGGAGGCTCCGGGATTTGAACCCGGGATGGGGATGAACCCAAACCGCATTAGCAGTGCGGCGCCATAGACCGGACTAGGCGAAGCCTCCATCGGTGTTTGCCGACGAGGAACAGATTACTAGGCTCGTCAACGTGACTGCAAAAACAATGGGATAGTCGGTCGTGACATGCCCCGGCGGCGACGGGCAAGATGGCCGTCGCGCAGTCCGAGGACCGGAGGAGGTACGCGCTTCGTGAGCAGCAGGCCATCCCGAGGCGCTGCTCGCCTCGCCGCCATACTCGACGCCCTGCCGGATGCTCTCCTGCTGGTGAATCGCAACGGCACCGTCGTCAACGCGAACGCCATGGCACTGGAGGTTCTGGAGGCGCCGGGCACACCCGTGGTCGGGCGCGGTCTCCTGGACCTGTTGCCCTCGTTCGACCATCGACGCATCCCGGGTTCGGTTCGACCCGACGACTCGCGCGACACCCGGACCAAGCCGACCCGGATGTCCGCGCACCGTACCGACGGCGGCGTCTTCCCGGTCGAGGTGACCAGCGCGAACCTGCCCGCCGGATACGACGACGAGTTGCTGATGATCGTCGTGCGCGACCTGACCGGCAAGGTCGACGTCGAGGCCGAACTGGCCCGCCAGCAGCGGCAGACCGAGATGATCCTGCGCGCGGCCTGCGAGGGCATCGTCGGCATCGACGCCGAGGGCAACATCGTGCTCGCCAACCCGGCCGCCGCCCGGATCCTGCGCCATCGCGCGAGCGACCTCGGCGGCAAGAGCGTGCACGAACTGCTCATGCACGCCCGCGCCGACGGCACGCCGCTGCCCGCACAGGAGTGCCCGCCGCTGGTGACCCTGGGCAACGGCCGCCGACAGCGGCTGCGCGACCAGGTGTTGTGGCGCGGCGACGAGGGCTACGTGACGGTGGACATGATCACCGCGCCGATCCTGCTCGGCGGCACCGTGGTCGGCGCCGTGATGACCTTCAGCGACACCGGACGGGAAAAGCTGCTCGCCGAACGGCGCTCCCAGCTCGCCGAGTTGGTCGACGCGGAGATACTGGGCCGACTCGCCGCGGTGCGTGGTCGGCTGAAGAAGGTGGCCGACGGCGCGGTCGGCGAGGTCGGCCACGGGGCCCGACGGATGGTGCGTCAGGTCGCGGGCGAGTTGGAGAGCCTGGAGGAGCTCGCGGGCGAAGTGCTCGCGCACCAGGCGGCCGGCGGTACGGACAAGGTCGAGCCGAAGGACGACGCCGACGCGGCGACCGAGCCGGAGCGGGTGCCGACCACGGTGGACGATCTGGTCGATCGGGCCATGGAGACCGTGACCTACCTCGCCCGCGGCGCGGGGGTGGAGTTCGCGGTCAACGCGTCGCCGGTCGGGGTGCGGGTGGACGTGGACGCGATGACCCGGGCCCTGGGGCATCTGCTCGCGGACGTCGTCGCCGCCGGTCCGGAAGGATCCACCGTCGTGGTCGCGGCGGCCCAGCGCGGCAACGTCGCGCGCATCGAGGTGCGCGGCCCGGAGAGTCGGGGCAGCGCCGTTCGGGTCCCGCTCGCCCGCGCGGTGGTCGAGGCGCACGGCGGCACCGTCGAGTCGCACACCATGGCCGGTCGGGGCAGCACGTACGTGGTCGAGTTGCCCGCCGACGCCGAGGCCGCCGAACAGGCCGAGAGTTCCGGCGAGCACCGCGCGGCAAAGGGCCGCCGGGCCCGCCAGACGGGCCGACCGGACCCGGCCGCCGACAAGGGCGGCAAGACCGGCAAGGACGCCGGGAACACGAAGGACGCCAAGGCCGAGGACGCGAAATCCGACGCCGACGACGCCGAGGACGCCACGACGTCGACCGACGAGGCCCAGGACACGCCGGCCGAGACGAGCGAGCCGAAGGCGGACGACGCGGCCGCGACCGAGACCGCCGAGAACGAGCCGGAGAGCGAGAACGCCCCCGACCCGAAGGCACGTTCGGGCGCCGCCCGCACGAAGGACGTCGCCCCACGCCCCACGCCCGGCAGCGGAGTCGAACTCGCCGTGCGCGGACGCGGCGCACAACCGCCGCGCGCCCGCCTGGAGCCGGTCGGTTCCGCCACGCCGCCGGTGCCCGCGCCGCCGCCGCCCGGTTCGGTGGCCGCCGCGCCGCAGGGGCCGTTCGCGTTGCCGCCCGGCACGGTCGCGCCGGTGCCGCTGGTGCCCGCGGGTTCGGGTGCGTCCGAGGGGCAACACGAGCGACCGGACGCCGACGCGTACGACGAGGCCGAGGAGGCCGCCCGCAACAACAGCGGCGCGTTCGAGGCGGTCTATCCGCCGCGCTCGCGTCGCGGTCGGCCCTCGCGCGACGCACACGACGCCGGCGAGTCCGCGGCCGGACCCTCCGGTTCGCACCGCGGCGTCGCCCACCACGGCGGTGCCGAGGTCGAGCGGGTCGAGCCGACGCCGCTGCCGCAACGGCCCGCCGCCCCACCCGCTCCCCAGGCACCCGCGGCCGGTGGGCGGCTCAACGGCACGCACGCCCCACAGGGCGCCCAGGCGCGTCGCCGGTTGTCCACGCCACCGGCGCCGATCCCGGCGCAGGGCCGCACGTCGGACGGTTCGGGGCGCAGCACCAGCGTGCAGGATCGGCCGGGCCGGCCCGCCGCCGCCGACATGCCCACCGAGTTGTTGCCGCCGATCCCGGCCGCGCCGGATCAGCCGATTCCGGTCCAGGGCCGGCGGTCCGGCTTCCCGGGCGGGCCGCCCGGTGACGTCGAGGCGATGTCCGGGGCCGACCTGCCGACCATGGTCACGCCCGCGCCGGACGGCCAACCGCGCCGGCTGCTGGTCTGGCCCGAGCCGGACACCGCGACGGCGGGCGCGCTGACCGCGCGCGGCTGGAGTCCGTTGCTGGTGCGTTCGCGCGAGGAGGTCGACGCGAGCGTCCCGGTGCAGCCGGCCGCGCTGTTCGTGGATCCGCTGACCGGCCCGATCACCCGGACCGCGCTCCAGTCGCTGCGCACCGCCGCGACCGCCGCGCAGATCCCGGTGCTGGTCACGGCCGGCCTGATGCAGGCCACCCGGGACGCGGCGTTCGGCGCCGACCCGGCCGTGCTGTTGCGCTCGCTCGCCCCGGCGGACAGCGCCGGGCACGCCTCGCGCGTACTGCTCGTGGAGGGCAATCCGGACATCGCGTCCGCGTTCACCGCGTCCCTGGAGCGGCGTGGCATGGACGTGGTGCACGCGGCCTCGGAGAGCGAGGCGGTCTCCAAGGCGTCCAGCGTCGAGCCCAACCTCGTGGTGCTGGACCTGATGTTGGTGCGCCGGCGCCGGATGGGCGTGGTCGACTGGCTGCGCAACAACGCGCGCCTGCACTCGACCCCGATCGTCGTCTACACCACGCTGGACCTGGTCGAACACGACCTGCATCGGCTCCAGACCGGCGAGACCGTGTTGTTCCTGGCCGAGCGATCGACCCGCGAGGACGTCCAGCAGCGCATCGTCGACCTGCTCGGCAAGATCGCTTCACCCTCGTAGCCGTCGGGTGACCCGCGCTCCACCCGCGCGTCACCCGAACGGGCGGACCACCCGGGCGCGCCCCGGAGGCCGCCCACCCGACGTCCCGGTCATCCGCACCGACGCCGGGGACCGCTCCGGCAGCGGGGAATCGCACACGTACGCACCCGGACCGCCGGCACCCGGGGCCCGCACGGCACCCGCCGTATCCGCACCGAACCGCACCGCCTCACCATGCCGCCGGCCCCTGGGCGTGCAGCCGACGGCTCATCTCGCCGACGGCCAGCGCCAGTTCGGTGGCCAGATCCATCGCCTGGGGGTGGTCGTGGTGTTCGCGCATCCACCAACACATGACCTGCACGATAGGCCCGGCGGACTCCGGATGTCCGATGATCGCGGTGCGTGCGCACAACGGACGCGGGGGCCCGTCCCGATCGAGTCGGAACCAGTAGCCGTCCCGGAAGCCGAGCACGGGATGGCCGAGCGCGTCCGGTAACACGACGTCGTACGGTCGGTGCGGTTCGGGTCGCACCTCCAACGGGTACATGGGGCGCCCTCCAAGCGGGAGTCGAGGGCTCGCCGGTCCCCCTCCGGAAGCATGGAAAAGCGGGAATTACCGAACGCTCGCGGCGTTATGCCGAAAACGATGTGTCATCCGGATCAACCGGGACACCGTCGCATTCTTCCGCTCGTCCGGCCCGATCGGCCGATCGCCGCGCCTGGTTCACCCGTACGGGCGCACGGCGGATCGTCGCCGGCGCGTGCGTCGGCGCTCGACACGGGCCCGATTCCGAGAGCCCCGGGGGCTGACAACCACCCGATCGGCGAGAAAGAATCCCTTCACCTCGACCGGTCCCCGTCCGGCGAATGCAGGGAGGCCACACAGTGCTGAGCACGATGCAGGACGTGCCCTTGACGATCGCTCGCATCATGCGCCACGGCACCACGGTGCACGGTGGTTCGGAGGTGGTGACCTGGACCGGTGGTACGCCCCGGCGGGCCACCTACGCCGAGGTCGGGCGCCGGTCCGCGCAACTGGCCCACGCCCTGCGCGAGCTCGGCATCACCGGCGACGAGCGGGTCGCCACGTTCTTGTGGAACAACCAGGAGCACCTGGAGTGCTACCTCGCGATCCCGTCGATGGGTGCGGTGCTGCACACGCTCAACCTGCGCCTGCCGCCGGAGCAGTTGATCTACATCGCCAACCACGCCGAGGATCGGGTCCTGGTGCTGGACGGCTCGCTCGCCGCGCCGGCCGCCCCGCTGCTGACCCACCTCGCGACGGTGGAACACGTCGTGGTCACCGGCGCCGACACCGATCTGGCCCCGCTCGCGGACTGCGGCAAGCAGGTGCA
This sequence comes from Embleya sp. NPDC005971, assembly GCF_040629175.1. NCBI lineage: Bacteria > Bacillati > Actinomycetota > Actinomycetes > Kitasatosporales > Streptomycetaceae > Embleya > Embleya sp. NPDC005971. The sequence goes on from NZ_JBEXUX010000015.1 coordinate 38,751, forward strand.
CCGCTACGACGACCTGCTCGCCGGCCGGCCGACCGAGTTCGACTGGGCCGAGGACATCGACGAGCGGCAGGGCGCCGCCATGTGTTACACGTCCGGGACCACCGGAAACCCGAAGGGGGTCGTGTACAGCCACCGGTCGACCTACCTGCACAGCATGCAGGTGTGTGCGATGGAGGGCTTCGGCCTGGGCTCGGCGGACCTGTTGTTGCCGGTCGTGCCGATGTTCCACGTCAACGCGTGGGGATTGCCGTACGCGGCGATGTTGTGCGGCGCGTCCATCCTGATGCCCGACCGGTTCCTCCAGGCGGAGCCGCTGGCCACGATGATCGCTGCGGAGAAGCCGACCTTCGCCGCCGCGGTGCCGACCATCTGGACCGGGCTGCTGGACCACCTGGACGTGCACAAGACCGACGTGTCCTCGCTCAAGGAGGTCGTGGTGGGCGGCTCGGCCTGCCCGCCCGGCCTGATGCACGCGTTCGAGGAGCGGCACGGGGTGCGGATCATCCACGCGTGGGGGATGACCGAGACCTCGCCGCTGGGTTCGGTGGCCCGCCCGCCGGCGGGGCTCACCGGCGACGAGGCGTTCCCGTACCGGATCTCGCAGGGTCGGCTGCCCGCCTCGGTGCAGGCCCGGCTGGTCGGCCCGGACGGCGTGGACGTCCCGCTCGACGGCGAGGCGGTCGGCGAACTGCTGGTGCGCGGGCCGTGGATCGCGGGCGCGTACATCGGCGACGAGGGTTCGGTGGACGCCAGTGGCGGCGGCCGGTTCAAGGACGGCTGGTTGTGTACCGGCGACGTCGGCACCATCACCGCCGACGGCTTCCTGCGGCTGACCGACCGGGCCAAGGACGTGATCAAGTCGGGCGGCGAGTGGATCTCGTCGGTCGAGTTGGAGAACACCCTGATGGGTCACGACGACGTGGTCGAGGCGGCCGTGGTGGGCGTGCCCGACGACAAGTGGGGCGAGCGCCCGTTGGCCACCGTCGTGCTGCGCGAGGGCGCCACGACCACGGTCGAGCAGCTTCGCGACTATCTCGCGGGCCGGGTGGCGCGCTGGCAGGTGCCCGAGCGGTGGAGCCTGATCACCGCCGTGCCCAAGACCAGCGTGGGCAAGTTCGACAAGAAGGTGATCCGGCGTCAGTACGCGGAGGGCGCGCTGGAGGTCAGCGAGCTCGACCGGGGCTGAGCCCGGGTACGGACCTCGCCGGTCGGACCGTTTCGGGTCCGGCCGGCGCGGGGCCGTGCCGGTCCGTCCCGGAGCGGTCACAACACCCCGACCGGTCCGTCGACCGCGTTGCGGTCGATGACCACGCGCTTGCCGCCGTGTGTCTCCGAGACGTTGCCGGTGTACTGGTGCACCCGCCGGCCGCGCCAGTATCCGTCGGGCAGCGCGCCGTCGCCGGTGGTGCCGGCGTGCCCGTCCCAGCGGGCGTACCAGACCGCGTCCGGGATCGGGCGTTTGTCGACCGCCTCGATCAGGTCGGCGATGCCGGAGCTGAGACTGCTGTAGTAGCCGGCGACGTAGCCGCGTTCGCGGACCCGGTCGGACCACGCGGACACGAAGTCCAGCACCGCGGTTCGGCAGCCAGCGTCGGTGTTGTCGTACGCCTCCATGTCGAACCAGATCGCGCTGCCCGGCCGGAAGCCGAGGGTGGCACTGCGGTCCACCGCGTCGTTCGCCTCGGCGACCCCCTGTCGGGCCGCGCGCGCCGGGTCGATCCGGCCGGTCTTGCCGGACTGCGTGCACGGTGCCTGGAGGCCCACCTGGATGGGCAGGAAGTCCCAGCCCTGGGCGTGGACGGCCTTGACCCAGTCGAAGGTCAGCCGGCTGCTCTTGCAGGCCCGGTTGTCGCCCGCGACGTAGATCCCGACCACCCGGTACGGCGATTCCCGCCAGGCGCGCATGGTCTCCACGGTGGGGGTCTCGCACGTGTCGAAGCCCGGCGCGGTCACCCTCCGGGAACGTTCCGGTCGGGCGCCGGCGGCTTCGGCGAGCCCGGCCGGCAACAGGCCGAGCACGGCGGTGAGCAATACGGTCGAGGCGATCCGACGAGTGGTCAGCGGGCGCACGAGAGCTCCTCGCGTGGTGGGAATCGGGCGTCCCACCACGCTGCGCACCACGTACGGCCGTACCGGTGGACCGCACGGGTGACGCGCCGACGCGTCACCCGTGCGGCCCAAACCCTCGGGGGTGTTCGCCCTGTTCGCCCCCGTCGGCACCGCTCCCGCTACTCGACGCCCAGCACCAGCCCCGACGTCGGCACCCCGGTGCCGGCGGTCACCAACACGTTGTGCACGTTCTCGACCTGGTTGACCGAGCTGCCGCGGATCTGCCGCACGCCCTCGGCGATGCCGTTCATGCCGTGCAGGTACGCCTCGCCCAACTGGCCGCCGTGCGTGTTCGTGGGCAGCTTGCCGCCCAGTTCCAGGCCGCCGTTCGCGACGAACGCCGGCGCCTCGCCGCGCCCGCAGAAGCCGAACTCCTCCAACTGCATCAGCACGAACGGGGTGAAGTGGTCGTAGAGCACCGCGGTCTGGATGTCGTCGGGAGTCAGCCCCGACGTCTGCCAGAGCTGCTTGGCCACCACGCCCATCTCGGCCAGTCCGGTCATCTCGTCCCGGTAGAAGCTGGTCATCTGGTCCTGCAGGCGACCCGCGCCCTGCGCCGCCGCGTTGATGATCGCGGGCTTCTGCTTCAGGTCCTTGGCCCGTTCGGCGCTGACCACCACGATCGCCTGGGCACCGTCGGTCTCCTGGCAGCAGTCGAGCAGCCGCATCGGCTCGACGATCCAGCGCGAGTTCTGGTGGTCCTCCAGCGTGATCGGCTTGCCGTGGAAGTACGCCTTCGGGTTGTTCGCCGCGTGCTTGCGGTCGGCGACCGCGACGTGGCCGAACGCCTCGGTGGTCGCGCCGTACACGTGCAGGTAGCGCTGCGCGAACATGGCCACCCACGAGGCCGGGGTGAGCAGCCCGTGCGGCATGTTCCAGCCCAGGCCCACACCCTCGACGGTGGGGTCGCGCTGGAGCACGCCGGAGCCGAATCGACGGCCGGAGCGCTCGTTGAACGCGCGGTAGCAGACCACCACGTCGGCGACCCCGCTGGAGACGGCCATCGCGGCCTGCGCGACGGTGGCGCAGGCCGCGCCGCCGCCGTAGTGGATCCGACTGAAGAAGGTCAGGTCGCCGATCCCGGCCGCGGCGGCGACCGCGATCTCGGGGTTGGTGTCCATCGTGAAGCTGACCAGGCCGTCCACCTCGGACGGTGCGATCCCGGCGTCGTCCAGGGCCGCGCCCACCGCCTCGACGGCCAGGCGCAGTTCGCTGCGACCGGACTCCTTGGAGAACTCGGTCGCGCCGATGCCGGCGATGGCGGTCCTGCCGCGCAGGTTGTCGGCGTGCTTGAGGCTCACGCTTCGGCTCCTTCCGGCAGCTTCACCGTGACCGTGCCGGTGACGTGATTGCCGAGCTTGTTGGCTCCGACGACGGCGATCTCCACGAGGGGGGTGCCGTCCTCGGCGGTGGTCTTCGCGGTCACCGTGCCGGTGAGGGTCATGGTGTCGCCGGGGTAGTTCGGGGCGCCGAGCCGGATCGCGACCTTGCGCAGCTCGGTCTCGGGGCCCGCCCAGCCGGTGATGTAGCGGCTGACCAGACCGTTGCTGGTCAGGATGTTCATGAAGATGTCCGGCGAGCCCTTGTCCGCGGCAAGCTGCGGATCGTGGTGCACGTCCTGGAAGTCGCGGGTCGCCAGCGCGGTCGACACGATCAGCGTGCGGGTCAGCGGGATGGCCAGCGGCGGCAGTTCGTCGCCGACGGACACCTCCGCGTGGGTCCGGCTCACGAGGTCCTCGGTGGTCATCGGCTGCCTCCCTGGGCGGGCGCGTGGGCGAGCAGCTTGCCGAGCGCGGCGAGCTGTTGGATGCCGCTGCCCAGGGTCACGTCGATCTGACGGCCCCACAGGAAGTGGCGGTGGATCGGGTGGTCGATGTCGGAACCGGTGCCGCCGTGCAGGTGCTGGCACGCGTGCACCACGCGCTTGCCCGCCTCGGAGGCGAACCAGCGGGCGACCAGTGCCTGTTCGGTGGCCGCTTCGCCCCGGTCCATCCGCCACGCGGCCTCCAGCGTGGTGACCCGGATGGCCTCGGTGTCCATGTACGCCTCGGCGGCGCGCAACATCACGCCCTGCTTGGTGGACAGCGGCTTGCCGAACTGCTCGCGGGCGTTCACGTGTTCGACCGTGCGGGCCAGCCCGCGCGCGCACACGCCCACCTGCTGCGCGGCCAGCGCGACGCGCGCCCGGTCGACGATCCACCCGGCGATCTCCGGGCCGGCCTCGGCGGTGCCGACCAGTCGGGCGGGCGCGTCGGTCAGCCGCAGGTTGCCCGACGCCCACGGCGCGGTGGTCGGCGCGGCCTCGATCGCCACGCCGTCCGCGTCCACGTCCACGGTGAACACGGCGAGCGCGCCGTCGAGGGAGGCGGTGACCAGGACGCGGTGGGCGACGGTGAGCCAGGCCACCGCGCGCTTGTCGCCGTCCAGACGATGGCCGGTGCCGTCCCGCCGGGCGGTCACCTTCGGTACGGCGGGCAGTCCCGCGCCGACCTCGGCGAGCGCACCGGCCACGATCCGCGAACCGTCCAGGAGGGCGGGCAGGTCGGCCTCGATCAGCTCGTCCGAACCGAAACGCAACAGCGGCAGCAGCCCGTACACGACCGTGTCGAGCAGCGGGATCTGCGCGGTGAACCGGCCCTGCTGCTCCAGCAGCAGCGCCAGGCCCACCAGGCCCAGCTCGCCGCCGCCGTGCCGCTCCTCGATCAACGCGCCGACCAGACCGGCCTCGGCGACCTTGCCCCACAGCTCGGCGTCCAGGTCCGCGTCGGACTGGGCGAGCTTCTTCAGCCGCTCGTCGGTGGACTGGTCGGCGAAGATGCGCTCGGCCAGCGAGGACAGCTCCCGCTGGTCCTCGGTGAGGTTGAAGTCCATCAGTTCTCCCCAACCGCTCGGAACGCGGGCACCGTCAGCTCGGCGTCGTGGGTGACGAATTCCAGCTCCACCGGCATCCCGATGCGGACCTCGTCGTGTGGGACGCCGAGCACGTTGCCGAGCATCCGCACACCCTCCTCCAGCTCGATCAGGCCGACCGCGTACGGCATGTCGAACGCCGGGAACTTCGGGTAGTGCATGGTGACGTGCGAGTAGACGACGCCCTTGCCGGCCGACTCGACGGTCTCCCATTCCAGCGACGCGCACTTGTTGCAGCCGGGCGCGAACGGGAAGCGGGGCGTCGCGCAGTCCACGCACTTCTGGAACAGCAGCTTCCCGTCGGCCACACCGTCCCAGAACGCCTGGTTGTCCTTGTTGACCACCTTGCGCGGGCGCAGCGGCCGCTCGACCGGCGGCGCGGCCGCGGCCTTCTTCTTGTGCGGGGTGTAGCGCAGGATCCGGAAGCGGTGCGTGCCGACCAACTCGCGGCCGGCCTCGCCCTCGACGTAGATGTTGGTCAGCGTGGTGATGAAGTGGCCGGTGCCCAGGCCGGTGGTCTTCTGCTCGGACACGGTCTCGATGAGCTGGTCGTACTGCACCACCTCGCCCAGCCGCAGCGGGCGCACGTACTCCTGCTCGCAGTTGGTGGCCACCACCGAGCCGAAGCCGTTGTCGGTGAAGTGCTTGTACAACTCGCCGGTCGCCGAGTTCGCCGGGGCGCCGCCCTCCAGGCCGCGCATGATCCACACCTGGAGCATGGCCGCGGGCGCGACGATCTCGCCGAAGTGGGTCCGGGCGGCGGCCTCGGGGTCGGTGTACACCGGGTTGGTGTCGCCCATGGCCTCGGCCCAGTGCCGGATCATCGGCCCGTTGACCGGGTCGAGCGCGAGCACGCCGGAGACGTCGTGCACGCCCTCGTACTTCTTGACGACCGCGAGGAAGGCGGCCTTGTCCTGGCTGATGGGGTCGGTCATGTCGTCCTTCACCGCTTCACTCGGGTCATGCCAAGGCGAACCATGGCGACGATCTCCCGCTGGACCTCGCTGACGCCGCCGCCGAAGGTGTTGATCTGCGCGCGGCGGTTCATCGCCTCCAGGAGGCCGTCGCTGAACGCGCCGGGCGACTTCGGTCGCAACGTCGCGTCCGGGCCGACGATCTCCATCAGGTTGCGATACACCTCGATGGCACCTTCGGTGCCGAAGAACTTCACGCCCGACGCGTCACCCGCGTTGAGCGTGTTGTTGCCCACGTCGTGCACGAGCCGCCAACTGAACATCCGGACGGCGGACAGGCGTGCGTAGGTCTCGGCGAACTTGAGCTGGACCCACGGCTGGTCGACCACCTTGACGCCCGGCTCGATCTCGGTCTCGCGGGCCCACTCCAGCACCTCGGCGAAGAAGTCCTCGGCCTGCATGCCCAGCGCGGCGAGGGCGACCCGCTCGTGGTTGAGCTGGTTGGTGAGCAGCTTCCAGCCCGAGTTCTCCTCGAACACCAGGTTGTCGTAGGGCACCCGGATGTTGTCGTAGTACGTGGCCGTCGTGGTCATCCCGCCGACGGTGACGATCGGGGTCCAGGAGAAGCCCGGGTCGGTGGTCGGCACCAGGATCATCGTGATGCCCTTGTGCTTGGGCGCGTCCACGTCGGTCCGGCAGGCGAGCCAGATCCAGTCGGCGCCCTGGGCGGTCGAGGTGAAGATCTTCTGGCCGTTGATCACCCACTCGTCGCCCTCGCGCACCGCGCGGGTGCGCAGCGACGCCAGGTCGGTGCCGGCCGAGGGCTCGCTGTAGCCGATCGCGAAGATGATCTCGCCCGCGAGGATCCTCGGCAGGTAGTAGCTCTTCTGCGCCTCGGTACCGAACTTCATCAGGGTCGGGCCGACGGTGTTCAGGGTGACCATGGAGACCGGCGCGCCGGCGCGGTACGCCTCGTCGAAGAAGATGAACTGCATCTCCGGGCCCTTGCCCTGGCCGCCGTATTCGGTCGGCCACCCGATGCCGAGCCAGCCGTCGGAGCCCAGTTGCCGGCGCACCCGCCGCGTGGTGGGGCCGCCGGCCTCGCCCTCGCGGTCGAGTTCCGCCCGGACGTCGGGGGTGATCAGGCGGGTGAAATAGTCCCGCAGCTCTGCCCGTAGAGCGTCCTGCGCTGGGGTCGGGGCGAGATGCACGTCGCTGCTCCTTCACGTGCGTGGATCGCGTGGTCGCGACGCGGGTCGACGCCCGCCGGGCACGGAAGGGTCGCGGTCGGGTCTGCCCCGCGCTGCACATCGATATGGACCGGGAAACGCGTGTCACCCGGCAACATCGAATCTCTCCGACTCGGGATCGCTTGTCAATATCAAGCATTTTTTGGGAGCCGGCTCACGCCCGGTTCACGCCCTCTCCGGCGCCTCCCGCGGGCCGGCGAAAACGGGTGGTCCGGGCCGGGCCGCACCGACACACTGCGGGCATGGAGACACCGAACCGACAGATCCGCGCCGCGTACACCGACGACACCATCACGGTGTATCAGGCGTACAAGCCGCAGATCGCCGATGCGGCCGTCCGCGATCAGCGGTTTCCGGACACCTGGAGTCGGGAGCGGATGACCTGGGTCAAGCCCAGCTTCACCTGGATGATGTACCGGTGCGGGTGGGCGACCAAGCCTCGGCAGGAGCGGGTCTTGGCGTTGGAGATCAGCCGCGAGGGGTTCGAGGCGGCGCTGGCCGGGGCGTGTCTGAGCCACTACGAGCAGCCGACCCACCCGGACCGGGACGCCTGGGGGCGGCGGTTGCACGCGACCACCGTGCGGATCCAGTGGGACCCCGAACGCGACCTGTCGCTGCGGCCGTTGGCGCATCGCTCGTTGCAGCTCGGGCTGGCCGGGTGGGCGACGCGGGCCTACGCCGAAGAGTGGACCCGCCGGATCACCGACGTGACCGCGCTCGCGCATCGGGTGCACGACCTGGTCCGCGCCGGTGATCCGGCCGCCGCCGAGGCGGTGCCGGTCGAACGCGTCTATCCGCTGCCGGACCCGCTGGTCCCGGTGATCGGCGCCACCGCGTCGTCGCACGGCACCTGAGCGCCGATCGGCTCAGTGCACGGTCAGCCCGCCGTCGATGCTGACGATCTGGCCGGTCATGAAGCTGCCCGCATCCGACGCGAGCAACAGCGCCAGGCCGGTCATCTCCTCCGGCGCGGCGATCCGGTTCAGCGGCGCGGCACCCTTCATCCGGGCCATCATCTCGGGGCCGGTCTTGCGGACCATGTCGGTCTCCACCGCGCCCGGGGCCATCGCGTTGACCCGGATGCCGTGCTCGGCGAGTTCGCCCGCCATCGTGCGGGTGAAGGCGACCAGGCCGGCCTTGCCCGCCGCGTACAGGCCCTTGCCCTCGGCGCGGGTGAACACCGCGGCGCTGACCACGTTGAGCACCGATGCGCGCCCGGAGGCGATCAGGTGCGGCAGCGCGTACTGGACCAGGAACACCGGTCCGCGCAGGTTCACCGCGAACGACTTCTCCCACGCCTGTGGAGTGATCTCGCCCACAGGTTGGGCGAGTTCGTTGGCCGCGTTGTTCACCACGATGTCGATGCCGCCGAAGTGGGCGACGGTCGCCTCGACCAGGGCGGCCAGGGCGTCGAGTTCGCCGCAGTGGGTGGGCACCGCGAGTGCCCGGCCGCCGGCATCGGTGATCTCCTTCGCCGCCGCTTCGCATGCGTCCGCCTTGCGGCTCGCGATCACCACCGAGGCGCCCGCCGACGCGTACGCGTGCGCGATCGCCCGGCCGATTCCCCGGCTGCCGCCGGTGACGATCGCCACTCGACCGCTCAGGTCGAACATCGCGTTCGCGTCTCGTACTGCGCCTGCGTCGCTCATTTCGTTGCCACCTCGTCGTCTGGAACACGGTGCGCCGCATCGGGCGAAACCGCCGATCCGTCGCCGCATGGGCCGGTCGGCCGGTGCGACACGTGTAGAGATTTGTATTGCACAGTCAATTACTTCGGTGCAAGGTGTCGGGGCGAGGCAACGACCGGCGGAGGGTGCACGCATGACCGGGCTCATCGACGCGCGACGCACGTGGGAACTGGCCGAGAAGCGCCTGGCGGCGGAGGACGATCCGCGTCGGCACGCGATCCTGACCACACTGGTCGCACACATGCGTGCCGAGCACGAGGGCGACCTGGACGCGCTGATGGCCACCGTGTCGCCGCGGGCGGTCTACCACCAGTGGGGAGCATCGCCGGTCGATCGGGCCCCCAAGTCGCACGCCGAGGTCCGCGAGTTCTATCGTGCCGTGGTCGACAACGACTGCGGCCGACTCGCGCACCACATCGACCGGCTGACGGTGGATCAGGACACGGTGGTGACCGAGGGGTTGCTCCGGATCGCCTATCCGGGCCGGGTACTGGCCGGGATGGGTCGGGTGGTGGCGGACGTCGACGCGTTCTACCTGTACGAGACGCAGATGGCGATCGTGTGGGGCTTCGACGCGGACGCGCTCGTGGTGTGCGAGGACAGTTACTCCACGGGTGACGGGTTCGCCGACATGCGCCGCCTGGACCCGGACGAGGTGCCCGCCCGCAAGGGGGTCTGACGGCGTGTCCCCGAGGTGGTGCGGTCGGCCCGGCCCACGATGGGACACGCCTTGTCCACAGGAATCCCCGGCATCCACCAGAAGTTTCCACAGCCTGTGGATAACTTATGCACACCCGAGGCATCGGGTCGTGGCAGGAATCCATTCATGGTTGGCGTTTCCGCCACTCACGGCGACCCGACGCCGGCGACGAGGATCGAAAGCGAGCCGGCGTACCCCGCATCCCGCCCCGAGGCTCTTCCCGGGAGGTGGGGTACGCCGATCCGCTCGCTCGATCCCATCGGTCACGGGGCCGATGGGCGCGGGCCGCGCCAACGACGGCCCCGACGACAGGGGTCGGTCGGGAACGAGGACGGCCCACTCCCGGGCCGTGCTCGCTCCGGAGTCGGTACAGGCATAGGTTGCCGCCATGCGCCGCGTGGGAATCCTGCTGTTCGACCCGGTCCGGGTGTTCGAATACGCGGTCGCCTTCGAGATCTGGGGCGTCGATCGAACCGGCCGGGGGGTGCCCGCCTTCGAGGTGCGCGTGTGCGGCCCGCGGCGCGCCGGCGTGGACCTGGGCGCCGGCGTCGTCTGCGTCCCCGATCACGACCTGGACGGCCTGGACACGTGCGATCTCGTGGTCGTTCCGGGCAACGAACAGCGGACCGAGCCGCGACGCGAGGTATTCCCCGACGACGTGCTCGAAGCCCTGCGGTCGGCACACCGGCGGGGCGCCACGATCGCGTCGTTGTGCTCGGGCGCCTTCGTCCTGGCGGCGGCGGGCCTGCTGGACGGGCGGCGGGCGACGGCCCATTGGCTGGACACCGAGGACCTGGCCCGCCGGTATCCGAAGGTCACGGTGGACGCCAACGTGCTGTTCGTCGGCGACGGTTCGATCTGGACCTCGGCGGGCTCGGCCGCCGGCATCGACCTGTGTCTGCACCTGGTCCGGCTCGACCACGGCGCCGCCGCCGCCGGCGAGATCGCCCGGACGATGGTGACCGCGCCGTTCCGGTCCGGCGGGCAGGCCCAGTTCATCAGCAACCCGGTGCCGGCCTCGCCCACCGAACAGGGCGACAGCCTCGGCCGGCTGCGCGACCTGGTCCTCGACGACCTGCGGCATCCGTGGACCGTCGCCGAACTGGCCGCCCTCGCCGGCATGTCCGAGCGCAGCTTCGCCCGCCACTTCGTCCGCGGCACCGGCACCTCGCCGCTGCGCTGGTTGGCCGGCCAACGGGTCCTGGCCGCGCAGCGCCTCCTGGAGATCGGCGACCTGTCGATCGCGGCCATCGCCCGCGAGTGCGGCTTCGGCTCGCCGCTGACACTGCGCCAACACTTCACCCGCCATGTCGGCGTCGCGCCCAGGGACTACCGCGCCGCCTTCCGCGGCGGCCGGGGTCGACCGACCGCGAACGGCGGCATCGGGTAGCCGGCCGGCCGCACCCGCTCACGTGCCTGCGGCGATCCGCACCGTCAGGGCGAGGATCGAGTCCAGGGACGGGGCGAAGGCCAGGGCGCGAATCTCGGCGACCAGGGCGCGGGCGTCGCGACGGCTGCCGCCGAGACGTTCACAGATGTCCAGGTCGAATCGGTAGTCGGTCGTCCCGGCGGCGGCGGGGTGCGGCGCGCAGGCCCACTCGACGCCGAGTCCGGCCCGGACCGTCTCCGGCCGCAGCCGCCAGACACGGAGCAATTCGTCCATCCCGCGCGGCGGCCCGTTCGCCCCGGCGGCGGCCAGCCGCGCGGCGACGATCGCGTTGCCGGCCGCCATCCCGCCGGCCGGCCCGAGGATGCCGCCGGCGCCGATCGGCTCGCCCACGAACCCGCCCGCGATGCCCACCGCGTCCCGGATCCGGGCCCGGTCCAGCGCCATCAGCCGGGCCGCGGCCAACGCGCCGCCGAGCACCCCGACCGAGCGTGAGCCGTCCGACGCGGCCAACCGGCAGGCCAGTTCGTGCCCGGCGATCACCGCGATCAGCACCTCGTCGCCGCGTGCCTTGACCTCCTGGCCGACTGCCAGCGCGACCGGCAGCACCACCGCCATCGCCCCGCCCACGTCCACGTGCTCGGGATCCGGCCGCGTCGCGCCGATCAACATGCCATTCGCGAACGCGGCGGCGGGAGCGGCCAATCGGCCTGCGGCGTGCCCGATCAGCTCGGCCTCGGGTGGGCCGCCGATCCCCACCGCCACGTGCACCGCCGGGTCCACCAGCCCGATCCGCGCCGCGACGACGCCGCCGGAGATCGCGGTCAGGATCCGCCGACCGGTCGCCCGTCGTACCGCCACCGGAATATGACGCATTGTCAGCTCTGCGGCCCACTCGGCGAACTCGCCCGATACCGGCATGGAACACCTCCCCGTACCCAGGCTGCACGACGACGTGCGGCAAAGCACGGCGCAATGTCCCATTGTGACCATTCCGACGACATCGCGTCGGCTTCCGGTCACCTCGGGCGCACGAGCCGCGGACGCGGGCGCGGGCCCGCAGGGCGCCGACCCGGAGCGCCGACCCGGGACCCCGCGCTCCCGCGCCGGATCAGCGCACGACACCCGCCGCCCGCGCGGCGGTCAACCACTGCGGGAACTCGGCCAGGATGCGCTCGTACAGCTCGACGTCGGAGATCCGGTCGATGTCGTCGACCTGGAAGAAGCCCGCGTTGTCCACCAGTCGCCCGGGCATCGTGTCGATGCGCTCCAGGATCCCGTAGTTCGACCGACCCAGGCCGACGAACTGCCAGAAGATCGGCAGTCCGGCCGCGTCGGTCAGCAGCCGCTGGATCTGCTTGCTGCGGTTGACCCCGCCGTCCGAGTAGAACAACACCAACACCGGCGCGCCCGGCTCGCGCCGGTAGCGCGCGATGATGTCCTCGATCACCGCGGGCTCGTTGTTTCCGCCGAACACGCCGGAGAGGTGGTCCGGTACACGCTGCCCGCCGTCCGGCAACGGCGGCGACTGCGGCCGGTTGTTGCGGCCGTCGATGTAGACGTTGTCCGCGATCCAGCGCGGCAGTTCGGGGATCCGGACCGGTGCCAGCGGCGCGAACTCGTCGGCGAAGATCCACGCGTCCAGCTCGCCGTCGTCGTCGAGCCGGGCCGCGATCGGCGCCATCCGCTCGACCAGCCGCCCGACCGCGCCGTTCCCGTACAGCTCCCGCATCGAACCCGACCGGTCCAGCACGATCGCCACCCGGGCGCGCACCTCGCGCAGGCCCTTCTTCTCCAGCGTGATCCGTACCGCCTCCTTGCGCAGCGAGATCCGCGCGCCCACCTCCGGCGGCAGCCCGGCCAGTTGCGGGTCCTCCGAGGGCGCGGGCAACCGCATCGTCGGCTCGTCGCTGTACGGCGGCGGCGCCCACCCGGGCGTCCCGCCCACCGGCGCGACCGGCAGCGTCCCGGCGGGCCGTGCGGCGTCGGCCGCGGCGGGCGTCTCGTCCTCCTCGCCGACGTCCACGCCGTAGTCGCTCGCGAGCCCGGCCAGCCCGGTGTCGTAGCCCTGGCCGATCGCGCGCAACTTCCAAGCGCCCTGGCGCCGATACAACTCGCCGAGCACCATCACCGTCTCGCTGCCCGCGGCCTCGACCGCGAACGTCGCGACGGTGGCGCCCGATCCGTCCAGGACCACCAGCGCCAAACCGCCCACCGCGGCGAAGGTGCCCTCGTGCACCGACGCGGCCAGCACCACCCGATCCACGTCGGCGGGCAGCGCGGCCGGATCCGCCACCACCGCCTCGCCGCCGGCCGTCGGACCGACGTGGCGCACCGCGCCGTCGGCCGCGCTCGGTTGGTTGTAGAACACGAAGTCCTCGTCCGAGCGCACCTTGCCGTGCGATCCGAGCAGCAGCGCCGAGACGTCCGCGATCGGCGCGTCCGCCGCGCGGCGGATCACCAGGGTCAGCGGGCCCGCGGGAACCGGGACATTGGCCCCGGCGATCAGAGTCGTCATGGTCGTCAGTGTGGCCCGAATCGGCCTCCTGCCGCTGGGGTGTGGCCGACCTCCGGGGAACGGACGTGATCGGCATCACGAGTGATGAGCCGGCACATCGTGAATGATCGGCCCCATCCGGTGGGAACCAAGCGGTTATGGGCAACAACGGTCATCATCCGGGCGGACATCGCGCGGACCCCGGCGAGTGGAGCGAGGCCGAGCACGAACGTGCCCGGGCGCTGGTCGAACGCGCGGCGTCGATCGCCCGCCGCCTGGAGTCGCTGTGCGCCGCCGAGGCGGCCCGGACGCAGCGCGGCCCCGGTCGCACCTGACGGTGCCACCGAGGCCGGTCGAGAGGCCCGTGGGACCCCTCGCGACGCCCCGTCCCCTCCACGGCGCGTCGGGGTACTGCCGTCACCGCGGTGACCGAAAGCGCACCACACCGACCGAATCGTAGGAAAAGGTCGGGGGCGACCGCATCTCCCGGTGTTCCCACAGGAGATACGGCCGCCCCCGACCGAACACGCGGGACTCGCCCCGCGCACTGCCTTGTTCCACGCACCACTCACTCGACGCCGTGCACCGCGTCGCGGGCACCACACGGCGTACGCCGAACGCTCGAGGACCGACCCGGCCCCGGGGAGTTCTAGCGCAGGACCAGCTTCTGGCCCGGGAGGATCAGGTCGGGGTTGCTGCCGACCACGCCCTGGTTCTTCGCGTACAGCGCCTGCCAGCCGCCGCCCACGTTGTTCGCCGCGGCGATACCGCTGAGCGTGTCACCGGTCTTGACCACGTATTCGCCCGCGGTCGAGGTGGTCGAGGTGGTCTCCACGACCGGAGCCGCGGCGGGCTTGCTCGCCGGGGCGGCCTTCTTCGGCGTCTCGCTCTTGGGCGCGACGGCGACCTTCTTGGGGGTGCTCGTCTTGCTGGTCGACTCCTTCTTCGGGGTCGACGCCTTCTTCGTGGTGGTGCTGCCGGCGTCCGAGGACGGGCTGCCGCCGCCGCGGGTCAGACCGGCCTTGACCGAACACACCGGCCAGGCACCCGGGCCCTGGGTCCGGAGCACGTTCTCGGCGACCCGGATCTGCTCGGCCTTCGAGGCGTTCTGCGGGCTGCCGGTACCGCCGTTGGCGCGCCACGTGCTCTGCGTGAACTGCAGACCGCCGTAGTAGCCGTTGCCGGTGTTGATGGACCAGTTGCCGCCGCTCTCGCACTGGGCGACCTTGTCCCACGTGGAAGTGGTGGCAGCGCCGGCCGAGGTCGCGGTCGCGAGCCCGACGAGCGGGGTGGCGGCGACGACGCCGACGATGGTCGCGGTGCGCAGGCGGCGCTGGGTACGACCCATGCCGCGGTGCGTGTTGGTGCGACCGAAAGCGTTGCGGAGAGACATACATTCCTCTCGGAATTCCCCTGGGGCGGATGGACCGGCGCGACCCTCGCGGATCACCCCCGCCCGGAACCGAACGGTCACGTCCAAGACGTGATGTCCGATGCCGCAACCCCGCGGCCCTCCCAGACCGCGAGTTCCGCCATGCCGTGCCGGCGGGAACCCAGGAGGTGCGATTTGCACATCGCCAGGACCATAAACAGGTTATCCGGCCCGTATCAACCCGCTCGGGCATTTACGCAGGTCAGGATAGGTATTAGAAATGCCCACCGGGGCCCGTGGGACGGCCTTCCGGGCCGGATTCGCGTTTACCGGGCCGCAAACCAGGGAACGTTTTGCCCCTTTTGACCCCCAGCCATACACAATACGCAGTCGACACGTGACGCATTGTCGAATCATCACCGAAGGCGACCGGGCGATCACCCGGCCCGAGGGGTCGAAAGCCGCATTTCGACCGAGCCTTAAATGCCTTTATGTCCGGCTTACGTGCCGGGCGTGAGCGGCATCACAATTCCCTCGATGGTAGTCCGCGGGGGCGCCGGGTATAACCGGCCGGCCATGGCCCGGCGAACCGTCCCCGGCCTGCGTGTATTCACGCTGCGACAGCACTCCGCCACCGGCCGGAAAAGTATGCCGAATGCGATCCGAGCCACCCGGGGAACTGTGACCCGCGCCACTTTCCCGCACGCGTGGGGCTATTCACCCCCCTTTCGAGGGACACCGGCGCGGAACGCGACCGTCCGGAAGCCGGCATGCCGGGAAAGCGCGCCGATATCACGATGCGTGGCTCCGGGAAAGCGGATTCCTTGCGCCGAAAGTCGCGCCCGGCGTACCCCCTATATATAGGAGCGCTCTTCCGGGGTCCGGCGCGCCCCGGTACGGACGAATGCAGACCCGGCGCGGATCGGGGCCCGCGGGGTTCGCCGGGGGTCGCGAGGTCGCCGAATCCGCCGCGGGCCCGCCCGGGGGTGGGCCCGGCCCCGAAGCCGGTGGGACGTGCTCAGTCGCGAATTCCGTCGGCGGCCCGCGGCAGCAGGCCGCTCTCGATCGCGATGACCACCGCGTGCGTGCGGTCGCTGACGTCGAGCTTGGCGAAGACGCGCAGCAGATGTGTCTTCACCGTCGCCTCGGCGATCACCAGCCGCTTGCCGATGTCCGCGTTGGAGAGCCCGTCCGCCACCGCGTCGAGCACCTGCACCTCGCGGGTGGTCAACACCACCGGGGCGGGCCGGCGCATCCGGGCGACCAGCCGCTCGGCCACCCTGGGGGCGAGCACGGTCTGGCCCCGAGCCGCCGAGCGAATGGCGTCGACGAGTTGTTCGCGAGTGGTGTCCTTGAGCAGGTAGCCGATGGCACCGGCCTCCACCGCGCGCTCGATCTCGACGTCGGTGTCGTACGTGGTCAGGATCAACACCCGGGTCCGGCCGCCGAGTCCGATGATCCGAGTGGTGGCGGCCACCCCGTCCAGGACCGGCATCCGCAGGTCGATCAGCGCCACGTCGGGCTCCAGTCGCTCGACCAGTTCGACCGCGGCGAGCCCGTCGCCCGCCTCGCCGACGATCTCGATGGTGGGCTCCGAGGCCAGCAGCGCGACCACTCCGGCGCGCATCACCGAGTGGTCGTCCACCACCACGACGCGCAGCCTGTCCTGTGTCATGTCCTTCACTCCTGACCATCGGTGGGAATCATCGCCAGGATCCGGGTGCCGTCCCCGACCGAGCTGGTGACGGTGAACTCGCCGCCGAGTTCGGCCAGTCGCCGCCGCATGCCGTCGAGGCCGAAACCTCGCGCCGCGTCGACCACGAATCCTCGGCCGTCGTCGGTGATCTCCAGTTCGATGCCGTGCGGGTGGGCGGCGAGCAGCACGCCGACCGTCGTGGCACCCGCGTGTTTGCGCACGTTGGCCAACGACTCCTGGGTGCAGCGCAACAGCGCGATCCGGGTCGGTTGGTCGCATTCGACGTCGGGCAGTTCCGCGTCCACGGTGAGCCCGGTGTCCTCCACGAAACGGTCCAGTGTGCGGCGCAGGGCGCCGGCGACCGAGCCCGGGACGACCCCGCTCTGCGGGGCGGAGCCGACCAACACCCGGGCCTCGGCGAGGTTTTCCCGAGCGGTGTGCTCGATCGAGAGCAACTGCCGGCCGGTGGTCGCGGGATCGCTCGTGATGCCCGACCGCGCCGCCTCGGCGAGCACGATGATGGACGCGAAGCCCTGGGCGAGCGTGTCGTGGATCTCCCGGGCCAGCCGCTCCCGCTCCTCCGCGGCCCCCCGGCGCTGATTGGCCTCGGCCAACCGCCGCTGCGCGCTCTCCAGTTCGCCGTCCAGGGCACGCACCCGCTCGTCGCCCTGCTCGACGAAGCGAAGCACCGACAGCCCCAGCGGGACGCTGATCGCGTAGGCGATCAGCGTCGCCACGGTATTGCCGGTGAGCAGGTCCGGACTCCAGCCCTGCGGCGCGACACCACCGGCCACCGTGGCCGCGGCACCCAGGCCGCCGTAGACGATCGCCGACCGGGAGTCCCTGGTCAGGAACCAGAAGTGCGGGATGGTCGCGACGTACACCGACGCGCCGCCGTGGCGCGAATAGGCCATCGCGCCCAGTCCGACAATGAGCACCCACCCGAAGGTGCGCGGTCGCAACACCGGGTTGTCCGGGAACAGTCGCATGATCAGGTAGGCCAGTGCGACCAGGACCGGCAGTGCCATCGACCAGTACCGGGACGCCCCCGGGTCGTCCCGGCCGGCGACGATCATCGGCATCAGACCCAGCAGCACCCAGAAGAGCAGGTACCACCGGTGCAGGTTCCAGATCCGGAATCGGTCGATGGACTGCGGCCGTTCGGACATGCCGATCAGCCTACTTTTTCGGTCGCACGCACCCCGGCGGCGGGGCCCTGCGCGCTGCTCCGGCGCATCCCGATCGACGGCCACCAGCTCCGGTCGCCCAGCAGCAACATCGCGGCGGGCAGGATCATGATCCGGATCACGAACGCGTCCAGCAGGACGGCCGCCGCCAGGCTGAAGCCGAACTGCTTCATCTCGATCAGATGCAGACCCATGAAGCTGGCGAACACGGTCACCATCACGAACGCGGCGCTGGTCACCACGCCGGCCGAGCTGCCGATTCCCTCCAGTACGGCCTGCCGGGTCGGCACCCCGCGCAGCGCGGCCTCCCGGATCCGGCTGATCACGAACACCTGGTAGTCCATCGACAAGCCGAACAGGATCACGAACAGGAACAGCGGCACCCGGGAGCCGATCGACCCGGTCGAGGTGAAGCCGAACAACCCCTCGGCCCAACTGTTCTGGAAGACCACGACCAGCAGCCCCAACGCGGCACCGGCGGACAGCAGGTTCAACAGCACACCGACCAGGCCCAGCACCACCGACCGGAACGCGAACACGGTGATCACGAAGGTCACCAGGAGCAGCGTCGCGATGATCAGCGGCAACTTCCCCTTCTGATGCTCGGGATAGTCCGCGTAGCGAGCCACATCGCCGGTCACCGCGATGTCGACGCCGGCCAACCTGCCCACCGTGGCCGGCACGTAGTCCCGGCGTACCCGCTCCAGCGAGTCCTGCGCCGCATCGGCACCGACGAAGTGCGGTACGCGCAGTTCCAGCATGGTGATCCGGCGGTCCGGCGAGGTGCGCAGCTCGTCGATGTGCGCCAGTGCCGGGTCGGCCTGTGCCCGTCGCTGCAACTCGCGCAGCGCGCCCGCCACCTCGTCGGCGCGGCCGGCGTCGGCTCGGACCACGACCTGGTGCATCGACTTGAGTTCCGGGAACGCCTGGTTCTGCCGGTGCCAGGTCTCCATCGCGGGCAGGCTGCGGGAGTAGGTCTCCCGGCCGATGTCGGTCAGTTTCAGGTCGGCCAGCGGGGCGGCCAGGGCCAGCATGCCGAGCACGGCGACGGCGAGCGTGGCACCGGGGCGGCGGCTGGTGAAACCCAGCACGGCCGAGGTGATCCGGCCGGCTCCGGCGCGCGGTTCCCGGCGCACCGGTACGGCCCGGCCGCGCCGGCTCGCACGCTCGGCCCGGCGGGCCGCCCGACGCTCGGCTCGGGTGCCGAGCTCGACCAGCAGCGCGGGCAGCACGGTCAGCGACCCGAGCACCGCGACCAGGCAGACCACGATGGCCCCCGTGGCGATCGAGGAGAAGATCACGTCGTCGGCGAGGAACAGCGTCGCGCTGGAGGCGGCGACCGCGAGCCCGGACACCACGACGGCATGTCCGGAGGTGGCGGCGGCCAGTTCGACCAACGCCCGCGAGTCGAGTCGGCCGCCGGAGCGGGCCCGTTCCTCACGTTCGCGCTTGAGGTAGAAGAGCGCGTAGTCGACGCCGACCGCCAGGCCGATCAACAGGATGACGTTGGTGCCGACCCCGGCGTCCGGGAACACGTGCGACGCGAGCATCGACAGCCCGATCGACGCCGCGATCGAGGACAGCGCGAGCAGCAGCGGCACGGTGGCCATCGCCGCCGAGCGGAACACGATCAACAGGGTGAGCAGGGTGACCGGCAGCGCGATCAGTTCGGTCCGCGAGAGGTCCTCGCCCCGCTGGCCCTGGACGTCCTTGCTGATCGAGGGGCCGCCGGTCTCCGCGATCCGCAGGCCGGGGTATCCCGCCCGCACCTTCGCGGTTTGCGCCAGCAGCGGGTCGACGTGGTTCTTCCCGTCCAGCTCGGCGCCCTTCATGGTGACGTCCACCCGGATCGCCGTGCCGTCCGCCGAGCGCACCGGCGCGGCCACCGACGACACCTCGGGCAACCTGCCCATCCGGTCCACGATCTCGCCGGCCGCGGCGGTCGCGGCGCGTACGTCCAAGGGTCCGGTTTTCGCGGTGATCAACACCCGCTCCATCGGCCGCTGTTGCAGCCCGCCCTCGGTGGCCAGCGCCTCGCCGCGACCGGCCTCGCCGACCCGGAAGTCGTCCGCCGTGGCCGCGTTGCCCCCGACGGCGATGCCACCGCCGAGGCACAACGCGACAAAGAGAACCCAGCCGGCGATGGCTCGCCAGGGGTGTCCGGCGCTCCACCGCGCCACCCGAACAGGAAGATTCGTCATGCCCGAAATCCTGGTCGCCGGGCCGGTATCGCGGACAGGCTCGACCGATGGAACCCCTCGTCCACCGATCGGTGGACAAGGACCGAGGAACCGGCGGTCAGGACCCCGTCTTCTCGGACCCCGTCTTCCACCGGGTGACGTTCACGGAGAACGTCCGCAATCCCCCGGCACTCGACGGCTCCCGGATGTCGGTCACCCACACCAGCACCACGGTCTTGCGGCTCGTCTCGACGCAGAACCCCATGTCGCGCGCCACCAGGTTCGAGTTGAGCGCGGAGAGCGGCAACGTGTCCGGCAGCGACGCCACGCGGGCCGCGCCGCGGCACTCCTCGACGGTCGCGTCGGGCTTGGCGACCAGGCCCGCGACGGCTCCGGTGTCCAGGAACCGCAGCTCGGCCGTGAGAGAGTCGTTCGAGTCACCGCCCGAATCCGAGTGACACGCCATGTACTTGAGCGTGACCGGCGGCGACACCGCGCTGTCCGCGCACGAGCGTGGTCACCTCGGCACCGCGCCGGCAGCCCTCGATCACCTCCGCGAGCGAAGGCCGGTCGGCGGGATCCTTGGCCAGGCACGCGTCGAGCACGCCCCGCAGCGGCTCGGGGCACGTGCTCAGATCCGGCGCCTCGCCGACGATCCGATACATCAGGGCCTGGGCGTGGCCCTGCCCGAAGGGATGGTCGCCGGTCGCGGCGTAATGACCCACCAGCGCGAGCGAGAACACATCGGACGGGAACCCGACCGGCCTGCCCTGCACCTGCTCCGGCGACATGAACGCCGGTGTGCCGACCGCGACATCGGTGCCGGTGAGCGCGGTGGTGTCGGCCGCGCGGGCGATGCCGAAGTCGATCACCCGCGGTCCGTCCGAGGCCGGCAGCACGGTGGACGGTTTCAGATCACGATGGATGACACCCGCCGCATGCACCGCCTCCAGCGCCTCGGCCACCCCGGCGACCAGCAACAACACCGTCTCGACGGGCAGCGGCCCGTGCACCCTGACCGCCTCCGACAACGGCGGCCCCGCGACGTACGCCCCGGCCGGCCACGGCAGCGGGCCATCGGTGTTGCTGTCCAGCACCGGCGCCGTGTACGGCCCGTACACCCGCCGAGCGGCCTGCACCTCGCGCTCGAACCGCCGACGAAACTCGGGATCCCGCGCCAGATCGGGCCGCACCACCTTGAGCGCGACCGGCTGCCCACCCCGCGTACGACAGGTAGACGCTGCCCATCCCGCCCTGGCCGAGCCGACCCCGCAGCCGATACCCGGCAACCTCCCGAGGATCACCCGGCAACAACGGATCCAACATGCGCAGTCCCCCGTTCGACCGATCCCGATCCCGGCCCCGCGAGGCCGCCGGCCGAATCGAGCCCGGCCCCGATTATGGCCACCCACCCGACCCCACCCACCCACGCCCCGGGACGACCCCGTACGGGCGGAACGACCGCGAGGTCCGACCACCTCGCCCCCGCGCGCCGCAGGCCGGCGCACCCACACACAAGGGCGGCGGCACCCGAGTTGCCCCGGGTACCGCCGCCCACCTGCGTTTTCGCGCATCCGCATCGCTTCCTGCGGAGGACGTGGGATTCGAACCCACGAACAGAGTCACCCCTGTTAGCAGTTTTCAAGACTGCCGCCATCGGCCACTAGGCGAGTCCTCCAGCTCCGCGACCTGGTTGGGGCGCGGGCGGCATCAGTCTCTCATGAGCGGTGGCTCGGATCACTGGGGATTCCGGGCGGGCCCACGGGTGGCCGGAGGCGGGGGTCAGTTGTCGCCCACCCGCTGACCCAGGGTGACCTCGGTGGTGGCCTCCTTGCCGTCGCGCTGGTAGGTGACCTTCACCTTGTCGCCCGGACGGTGGCTCCAGATCTCGCTGAACAGGTCCTCGTAGGAACCGATCGCCCGGGTGTTCAGCTTGGTGATCACGTCGCCGGCCTTCAGGCCCGCGTTCGCCGCCGGGCCGTTCGCGGTGACCGGGTCCTGGCCGTTGGTGCCCTGCGCCATGATCTTGGCGCCGGTGCCGGTGTAGCGCGAGTCGGGCAGGACGCCCATCTGTGCGTAGACCGGCTTGTTGCCCTGGATCAGCGTGTCCGCGACCCAGCGGGCCTGGTTGACCGGGATCGCGAAGCCCAGGCCGATGCTGCCGGACTCCTGCTGCTGGCCGAACGGCGACTGACCGCCGCCGCCGGTCGAGCGGATCGCCGAGTTGATCCCGATCACCTCGCCGGCCGCGTTCAGGAGCGGACCGCCGGAGTTGCCCGGGTTGATCGCCGCGTCGGTCTGGATCGCGTTCATGTACGAGACCTTTTGCTGGTCGCCGGAGGCCACCGGGCGGTCCTTGGCGCTCACGATGCCCGTGGTCACCGTGTTGGACAGGGTGAACGGCGCACCGATCGCGATCACCGGGTCGCCGACCGCGACCTTGTCGTTGTCGCCCAGCGGCAGCGGCTGGATGCCGGCGGGCATGTCGTCGACCTTGATCACCGCGAGGTCGTAACCCTCGGCGCGGCCGACGATCTTGGCCGGCTTGGTGGTGCCGTCGGAGAAGGTCACGCTCAACTCGCCACCGGCGGCGGCCAGCGACACCACGTGGTTGTTGGTCAGGATGTGGCCCTGCTTGTCGTAGACGAAGCCGGCACCGGTGCCGCTCTCGGTGCCCTGGCCGGACACCTTGCCCTTGGTCTTGATCGTCACCGTGCTCGGGACCGCCTGCTTGGCGATGCCCGCCACGCTCGTGGGCGAGCGGTTCAGCGAGGCCGGGTCCACCGGAGAGGAGGACGGGCCGACGCCCGCCGAGGCCGGCTTGTCGTCCCGATCCACGATCCACGCGCCCACCCCGCCGCCGACGCCGCCGGCGAGCAGCGCGGCCACCACGGCCGCGACCAGGATTCCGGACGGCCGACGCTTGGGCTTGGGCGGTGCGCCGAAACCGGGGTAGCCCGGGTAGCCCGGATAGGCGCCGGTCCCCCCGAACGGCGGAGCCCCCGCCCCACCCGCGGCGGGTCCGGCCGCGAACGCGGCGGGCACCTCGGCCGTCGGCTCACCCACCGGCGGCAGCGCCGCGGTCGGCGCCCCGACCTCCCCGTACGCCCCGGCCTCCCCGTGCGGCTGTCCCACGGTCGGCGCCCCGACCGGCTTGGCCGGCACCTCGGTGCGGAACTCCGGCTCCGCCGCCGGGCCGACCCCCGGCTGCGCCGCCTCGGACCCGATCCCCGGCTGCGCCGGCAGTGGTGTGGCGGAGGACGATCCGTGGCCCTCCCCCGGCACCGGTGAACCGACTTCGCCGCCGGTCACGTCGCGGTCGTCGCTCACGGTCTTCCTCCCACACACATCGGAATGTTTGATGAGCACAGACTCCCCGACGCCCTGTCTGAACACCGTAAGCGCCGGACGCGCCGGCCGCCCCTCCCCCTTATCCCGGGGTTATCCGTGCAGGTCCGGCCACGCGCGTCGGCACGGAAATCCCGGCGGAATCACCGAGGATCGGCCCCGAAAGCACCCCGACGACCCGATTCGGGAGCCCGTCCGGGCGCGGGACACCGTCGCCGGACACCCGGCCGTCACCGTGCGCTCACCTCGGGATGGCACGATTGTTCCGTGTCCACCACCGGGGCGCGCCCACTGCGCGCCAACGTGCAGGTCGTCGCCCACCGAGGCGCGTCCGACACCGTCCCAGAGCACACGCTCGCGGCCTACCTCCAGGCCATCGAGGACGGCGCCGACGCCCTGGAATGCGATGTCCGCCTGACCGCCGACGGCCATCTGGTGTGCGTCCACGACCGCAAGGTCGACCGCACCTCCAACGGCAGCGGGATCGTCTCGACGCTGGAGCTCGCGGACCTGTCCGCGCTCGACTTCGGCTCCTGGAAGGAATCCGGCGTCGAACGCGAACGCCCCGACGAACCGGAGGCCCCCGACTGGGACCGCCGCTCGGTGCTCACCCTGGAGCGCCTGCTCGAACTGGTGGTGGACTCGCCCCGCACGGTGCGCCTGGCGATCGAGACCAAGCACCCCACCCGGTACGCGGGCCTGGTCGAGCGCCGCCTGGTCGATCTGCTGGAGCGGTTCGGGCTGACCCGGCCCGCCACCGAGGACCCGTCGCTGATTCGGGTGATGAGCTTCTCCCAGCTGTCCCTGCGCCGGATGCGACTGATGGCGCCCGAGCTGCCCACCGTGTTCCTGATGGAGCACGTGCCGCTGCTGTTCCGCGACGGCACATTGCCCCGCGAGGTGCGCATCGCCGGCCCCAGCATCGACATCGTGCGCGCCCACCCGCGCTACGTCGCCCGCCTGCATCGGGCCGGGCACCGGGTGCACGTGTGGACCGTGGACGCGCCCGAGGACGTCGAGCTGTGCCTGCGGCTCGGCGTGGATGCCATCATCACGAATCGGCCACGACAGGTACTGGCCCAGGTGTCCGGTTAGACCCCATTGGGGGGCGTACGCTGGTGGCCTTTCGAGACGTTATATCCGTCTTGGCGGGATCACATACCCCTATACGCCCCCGAGCGAGTCTCAGCGCACAGCGCCCCGCCGTTTCCCGTCCGTCGGCATCGGGCATCTCAAGCCCGACGCGCGCGAGAGACCTGTGCGCAAGGCAGACGTGTGCACTAAGGAGGCCGGGGGTGGCAATGGTCGTGGCCCGTGGGGTGCCCGATTCCGCGGCGGTGTTGGTACCGCACGCTCCGGTCGGTGTGTCCGCGGCTCGGCACCGCCTGGCCATCGATCTCGACGAACGCGGCATCGCCGGGGCCGTCGTGGACGACGCGGTGTTGATCCTTTCCGAATTGTTGAGCAACGCGCTGCGCCACGCCCGCGCCCTGCCGTCCGGCAACGTGCGCGCGGCCTGGTGGGTGCGTCCCGACGGGTTGTTGGCGATCGAGGTCACCGACGGCGGCAGTTCCACCCGGCCCCGGCAGGCCAGCCCGTCACTGAGCGCACACGGCGGTCGCGGTCTGTCCATCATCGGCACGCTGGCCGCCGACTGGGGCGTGCGCGGCACGCCGGACGAGGTCACCGTGTGGGCGCTGGTCCCGATCGAGTCCCGCGCCGCCGACCACCTGTGGGACGAATTCGACCTGGACGCGGTCGACCCGCTCGACTGAACCCGGCGCGCCCCGGTGCCGCCCGCCCCCGGTCGACCGTCGCGTCGTGCACGCGTTCGAGCGTCCACTCGTGCTCGCGGAACTCAGTACCCTCGGACCTGGTGAGTCGTCGACCACCATCCCCCCGACACCGAGGCGGAGAGACCGCAGCATGGGCAAGAAGGCCGCGCTGAAGGGCCACACCGGCAACAAGACCCAGACCGCAGCCGCCACGGGATCCGTCCCG
Organism: Embleya sp. NPDC005971; assembly: GCF_040629175.1. Taxonomy (NCBI): domain Bacteria; kingdom Bacillati; phylum Actinomycetota; class Actinomycetes; order Kitasatosporales; family Streptomycetaceae; genus Embleya; species Embleya sp. NPDC005971. The sequence goes on from NZ_JBEXUX010000015.1 coordinate 63,990, forward strand.
GTCGTCGGCGGTCGCGAACCGTGCCCGTGCAACTCGGGCCGCCGGTACAAGGCATGTCACGGGCGCGAGGCATCCGTCGCCGCCGAGACGCTCGTCCTGCGTCCCTTCCAGGGGCTGCCGAACGAGTGCGACTGGATCGCGCTGCGCGAATTGGTCCCGGCCGCGACCGCGCGGCTGACCCTGACCGGCGAGCACGCCGACCAGGTGGTCACCCTCGCGACCGTGCTGCCGATGGCCTGGCCCGCGCTGCGGCGCGCCGACGGCGCCATCCTGGTCGGGCTGCAGACCCACACCAGCTCGGGCGACGTCAGCCGGGACATCGCGCACGCCCTCGAACGCGCGCTCGCCCAGGAGGACGGCACCTCGGTCGCTCCCGGCCCGCTGCCCGAGTCCGGCGACCGGCTGCAGGACCTGCTCGACCTGTCCAAGCCGCTCGAGATCACCGTGCACCCGGGCTTCGACTTCTGGGTGGACGACCCGGCCGCGATGAACGCCGAGGTGAGCGCGTCGCTGGAGCGGGCCAACGCGGCGGCCATGCCGACCGTCCGGCTGACCTCGGTGGACGCCGCGTACTGGTGTGGCACCACCGAGAAGAATCACCTGCGCTGGGTCATGCCGCACGCGGAGGAGGAACTGCTCGACGCCATCGCGCGGCTGCACGCGGCCGGCGAGTCGAGCCTGGGCGAGGGCACCCGCTTCGTCGGCTCGTTCCGCGCGCACGGGCTGCTCGTCCCGGTGTGGGACCTGCCGACCGCGATGACCGCCGAGGACGTGGAGAAGCCGGCCCGCGAGTTCGGTGAGCGTCTCGCCGCCGCGATGGCGGACACCAGCCCGCTGACGCCGCGTCAGCGCAGCGCCCGCAACGGTCTGCTGAACCGCCAGATCACGCTGAACTAGGCGACCCCCGGCCGACCCGCCTCGACGTGGGTCGGCCGGGACGAGGGCCGAACGCCCCGGGCACCGGCCACCCGGGGGAACGCGCCTATCGGGATTCCGGGGACACGAGCGCCGGCGGCCGGGTGCCGGCCGCGTCGCCGTCCCGCTCGTCCACCCCGCCACCGGGCCGGCACACGTCGACGTTCGCGGCCGGCAGTTCGATCACGACGGTCAGGCCCGCGCCCGGTTCGGTCTCGACCCGCACACTGCCCCGGTTCGCGGCCACCCCCGCCCAGACGATGGCCATGCCGAGCCCGCTGCCCGTACCCGAACCACTGCCCGAGTCGGCACCGCCCGCCGTACCGGTACGGCCGTGCTCACGCGCGGCCCGGAAGAACCGGTCGAAGATGCGCTCGGCATCCTGCGGTCGCATGCCCGGTCCCTCGTCGCGCACCCGCAACACCGCACGCCGCTCGCCGTCGTCGCCCGCGGTCTCGGACACCGACACGTGCACGTCCGCCGACACCGGCGTGTGTGCCCGGACATTGGCCAGCAGATTGCCGACCACCTGACTCAGCGTCGCCTCGTCGGCCAGCACCACACAGGTGTCCGGCGCGTCCGTATGCACCCGCCGAGTCGCCTGCTGCGCGGACAGATCGGCGACCGCCCCGCGCACCATGCCCACCAGGTCGATCGGGCGCGGTCGCAACTGCGGGCGCTGGTCCAGCCGGGCCAGCGCGAGCAACTCGTCGACCAGCCGGGCCATGCGCTCGGCCTCGCCCCCCATCCGGTTCAGGGCCCGGGTGCGCTCGTCCTCCGAGACGAGCATGCCCTTCTCGTACAACTGCAGATAGCCGCGAATCGCCGCCAACGGTGTACGCAGCTCGTGCGACGCGTCGGCCACGAACCGCTTGAGGTGCGTCGCCGCGTGCTCGCGGATCTCGAACGCCGACTCGACCTGCTGCAACATCGCGTTCAACGCGGTCCGCAACTGCTCGACCTCGCTGAACGACCTCTTGCGCGCCGCCACACGCGCGGACAGGTCGGGCCGGTCCGGACCGCCCTCGGCGATGCCCGACGCCGTCTCGACCATGTCCTCCAACGGCCGCAGCCGCCACCACGCGAGGCAGTAGATGGAACTGCCCAGCAGCACCAGCAGCACGCCGCCGACCATCAGTTCGAAGTGCACGACCCGGTCGACCACGGCGTCGAGCTCCTCGGTCGAGCGGGCCAGCAGGATGTAGCGGCCGTCGCCGAGGCGCACCGCGGCGGACCGGTAGGAATCCCCACCGAGCGAGATGCCGCGCGGCCCGGCATGCGGCATCAGGCCGCGCCCGTCCCGAAACGTCGACGCCAACGCGCGTTGCAGGGCATCCGGCGCCCGGTCGGCGATCGGCAGGGCCACGCCCCGCTCGTCGACCAGCACGAAGACCTTGCCGTGCAGCCCGGCCGACATCAGCACATCGCGCATGCCCGCGGTCGGGCCCGGTTCGGACAACTGCGCACTGGTGATGCCGGTCCGCTCGATGCCGGTCCGGCCGGTGGACAGGTCCTCGTCGACGCCCGACTCCAGATAGTGCCGAACACCCATCATGCTGAACCAGATCAGCAGCGCCAGGCCGGAGGCGAGCAGCGCGATGCTGCTGAGCGCCAGCGTCGCCCGCATCGCCACGATGTGCGGACGCTTGCGCACCGGCCGCGGCAGGAACCGTCGACGGACCCGGCCGGCCCGCCCACTCTCGCCGTTGCCACCACCGGCGGACCTGCCCGCGTCCCCCGGCCGTTGCCCCGGTGCGCCCGGCCCCTCGGTCGACTCGCCCACGTCGCTCCGCTTCATCGGCCCGCCCGTCATGCGCCGTGGCCCGCCGGTCGCAGGCCGTACCCCACGCCCCGCCGCGTCGTGATCAGGGGCGGCCCGTCCGGCACCAGCGGATCGAGCTTGCGGCGCAGATAGCTGATGTACGTCTCGACCACCGTCGACTCCACGACGTGCTCGTACTTCCAGACCTCGCGCAGCAGTTGCTCCTTCGGCACGATGCGATCGCCGTGCCGGATCAGATGGCGCAGGAGGGCGAACTCGGTCGGGGTCAACTCCACGCCGTGCCCGCCCCGGCTCGCGGTGTACGTCGCCTCGTCCAACTCCAGGTCCCCGTGCCGTAGTACCGGCGGACGCGGGACCGGCGGCGCGGCCTCGTCCGGCGCCGGCCGGGTGCGCCGCAGCACCGCGCGGGTGCGAGCGACCAACTCGTCGACGTTGAACGGCTTGGTGATGTAGTCGTCGCCGCCCAGGGTCAGCCCCTTGACGACATCGGCGGGCGCGTCGCGGGCGGTGAGGAACACGATGGCGACGTCCGGTCGTTCGGCGCGCAACACGCGGCACACCTGGCGTCCGTCGCCGTCCGGAAGGGAGATGTCCAACAACACCACGTCGGGCCGCTCCCGGCGGGCGGCGGCCAGGGCCGTGTGTACGCCGTCCGCGGTGACCACCTCGAAGCCGTGGAACCGCAGGGTGATGGCGAGGACGTCGCTGATGCTCGGCTCGTCCTCGACCACCAGGACCGTGGCACCCGCGCGTGGCTGACTGCTGCTCATCTCCCCAGTATCCGGCGGAAGTTTGCGGAAGTTCGGGGGACAGATTGTGAGCTTCCTGTGAGTCCGCCGCCGGCTCGCCGGACCGCCCGCGCGTCGACCGAATCTGGCCTGGAGACGCACGACCGGGCCTGGCGGCCCGCATGAGGAAGGAAACGGCTATGGCGGCCTGGGCGCGATGGTGCCTCAATCACCGGTCGACGGTGATCCTACTCTGGGTGGCCGCACTGTTCGGATCCGTCGCGGCGAGCGTGACGGCGGGCAGTGCGTACTCCAATGTGTTCAAGATCCCCGGAACCGAGTCCTCCAGCGCGTACGAGCGCCTGCAGAAGGCGTTTCCGGACACGGCGGGCGACGTGGACAACGTGGTGTGGCGGACCGAGCAGAGAACCGTGCACGATCCCGCCGTCCGCGAGCGGATGAGCGCGCTGCTCGCCGACATCGCGCGCATGCCCGACGTCGGTCGGGTGGTCGGCCCGTACGACCCGGCCGGCGCCGCGCAGGTCAGCGCCGACGGCCGGATCGCGTTCGCGCAGGTGACCTTCGTCAAGCAGCAGTTCGAGCTGGACACCAAAGACCTCAAGCACCTGATCGAGCGCGCCGAACAGGCGCGGGCACCGGGGTTGCGGGTCGAGCTGGGCGGACCCGCGATCGAGGCCGCCCAGGAGCCGCCGGCCGGGCTCGCCGAGGGCGTGGGCATCATCGCGGCGGGCGTCATCCTCTTCCTCGCCTTCGGATCGTTGTTCGCGATGCTGCTTCCGCTGGTCAGCGGAGTGTTCGCGGTCGGCACCGGGATATCCACGGTCGTCCTGCTCAGCCACGTCACCGACATCCCCGAGACCGCGACGCTGCTGGGCAGCCTGATCGGGCTCGGTGTGGGCATCGACTACGCCCTGTTCATCGTGACGCGGCACCGCAACGGCCTCAAGGCCGGCCTCGCCCCCCGGGAAGCCGCGGTGCGGGCGTTGGACACCTCCGGCCGAGCCGTCGTGTTCGCCGGCGGCACGGTGTGCGTCGCGCTGCTCGCGCTGTTCACCGTCGACATCGCCCTGTTCGACGGAATCGCGGTCGCCACCACCCTCGTCGTGGTGCTCAGCGTGCTCGCGTCCGCCACCCTGCTGCCCGCCCTGCTCGACCTGCTCGGCACGCGGGCGCTCAGCCGCCGCGAACGCCGGGCCCTGGCCGCGCAATCCGCCGCCGGCACCGTGCACAGCGAGGAAGCCGGGCGTACCGCCGTGCGCTGGGCGAGCCTGGTGCAGCGCCGGCCGCGCACCCTGGGCCTGGTCGCACTGGTCGTCATGGCGGCCCTGTCGATCCCGGCCCTCTCGCTCCGCCTGGGCACCAACGACCAGGGCAACCAGCCGACTTCGCAGACGGTTCGACAGGCGTACGACCTGCTCGCCAAGGGCTTCGGCCCCGGCTTCAACGGCCCGCTGCTGATGGTCGCCGAGCTGCACGGCCCGCAGGACCGGCAGGCACTGGACGCCCTGATCGCCGACGTCCGCGGCACCCGCGGCGTGGTGCGGGCCGACGAGGTCCCGGTGCCCGCCGACGCCGGCGGCCTCGCCGCCGGCACCCGGGTCGTGCAGGTCGTGGCCGCGACGTCCCCGCAGGCCGAGGCCACCGACAAGCTGATCGACACGCTGCGCGACCGGACCGTCCCCGCCGCCGCGAAGGGCAGCACGCTCAAGGTGCACATCGGCGGCGACACCGCGCTGCAGAAGGACTTCGCCGCCGTGGTCGGCGATCGTATGCCGGGCTTCATCGCCCTGATCGTGGGGCTGGGCGCGCTGCTCATGCTGGTCGCCTTCCGCAGCCTGCTGGTGCCGCTGACCGCCGCGCTGATGAACCTGATCGCCGCGTGCGCGTCGTTCGGCCTGCTGGTCGCGATCTTCCAGTGGGGCTGGGGCATGGACCTGCTGGGGCTCGGCAAGGAGGGCCCGATCATCTCCTTCCTGCCGGTCATCATGTTGCCGCTGCTGTTCGGGCTCTCGATGGACTACCAGGTGTTCCTGGTCAGTCGCATGCACGAGGAATGGCTGCGCACCGGCGACAACGCCCGGGCGGTACGGGTGGGTCAGGCCGGCACCGGGCGGGTGATCAATTCGGCCGCGCTCATCATGATCTTCGTGTTCGGCTCGTTCGTCCTCAGCGGCGACCGCGGCGGCATGATGGCGGGCCTCGGCCTGGCGGGCGCGGTCGCGCTGGACGCCTTCATCCTGCGCATGTTGCTCGTCCCGGCCATGATGCATCTGCTCGGACGCGCCAACTGGTGGTTGCCCGGATGGCTCGACAAGCGGCTGCCACACCTGGCGGTGGACCCGCCCGACCGGCCCGTGGACGGCCCGTCGGGGGACGCCGAGGGCAGCGCGGACAAGGTGCTCGCACCCAGCCGGTAGCGAATCGGGGGCCGGCGTCGGTGTCCCCGGCGCTCGGCACCCACCGGGTACGACGATCGCCCGCACGCCCGACCACGGGCGTGCGGGATCGGTCGGGGAGGGTCGACGACCGGCCCCGGATTGGAGATCCGCCGGCTTGTTGTTACCTTTGATCCAGCTCGGTCGCTGATGCATCCCCCGTCTTCAGCGGCCGGGCCTCTCACTTTTCCGGGGTCTTTTCCCGGTCCCACCGACCCGGTTTCACGGGCGCGTCGGGGTGGTGCGGGTCAGCGCTGAGCGGTCGCCGAGCCCGAACGCAGCAGCTTGGTCAGGCCGTCCTTGGAGGCCAGCTCGGCCACCGCGGACCAGCCGTCGAGGCCCTTGGGCGCCCGCACCCGCGGGGTGTCGCAGCGACCCGCGTCGTCCTTGGCGGCGACCGTGCAGTTCACCCGCAGGGTGTTGCCGTCCGGCTGCAGGACACTCATCACCAGCAACAGCGGTTCGGGCGTGGGGTTTCGGTAGTAGACCCGGCCCCAGACCTCCGAGCCGTCGCGCTCGACACACGTCTGCGCGCGCACCGCCTTGGCGCCCTCGACCGCCTTGCCACACACGCTCTCGGTGCCCGCGGCCGGCAAAGTGGCGCTTCCCGCCGAGGACTTCGCGGTGGGCTTGCCACCGATCAGTTCGAGCAGGCCGGCCGAGCCGGAGCGATCGCCGTCGCCGACACCGTTGCCGAACTCGGCGGCCTTGACGGCGCTCGGGCGGGTGGTCGGCCCCGAGTCGGCGGTGTGGCGGCCCTTGTCCGGGCCCGCCGAGTCCGCGGAGGCGGCGGCGAGCGGAACGATCAGGGACAGACCCACGACCGCGCCCAGAGCCACCGTGCGGATGTGACCCGTGCGTGGGCGCTGCATGGTGTCTCCTAGCGCGCGAAGCCCCCTTCACGCGCGGCCCGACGAGCGGGAAGTGTTGCGCGGAACGGGGCCGGAATGATCGGCGCGCCGAGCCTATCGCGCCGCCACGACGTGCAGCGATCACCACATGTTGCGGTTACGCCACAACGATCACTCCATCGCGTGACGGCGCGCCTCGATCAGGCTCTGGGCTCGGCGTGTTGGCAGGTGTCCACGAGCGTGCGGACCAGGTCGGCGACGGCCGGCAACCACGGTCCGCCGGCCGTCGGATCCCCGGAGGGAGCCGGTGGCCGGGCCCAGCGCAACACACCGCCCTGCACCCGGGACGGCGGCAGCGCGAGATAGCCGCCACCGCCGTGGAAGCGCAGGGTCGAGGGCACCGTGCCGTACCGATCGAGGCCGTATCGGTCCAGCAACTCGCCCAGTTCGCCCAGCTCGTACGGCTCGACCAGGAACGCGTAGCGGCCCGGCGCGGCGACGACCGGACCGGTACGCACACCGAGCCGGGCGAGTTGGTCGAGCGAACGGGCACCGGCTTCCGACGGCACACTCAACGCCGCCACCCGCCCACCCGTCGCCAGGATCACCGACGCGTCCGGTGTCTGTTCCCACCACCAACGCGCCATGCGTTCGTCACACGTGGCCGCGAGCAGGGGAGGTTCACCCGGATGGGCGCCCGGCACGCGACAATCGGTCGCACCACAACGACACACGCCCGACCAGCGGTCGTATCCGACGCCGGGCACCACGGGCCAGCGCCATCTCGCACACGTCAGCACGGCCGACATCAATGCGGTGCGTTCCCTCCGTCGTCTTCCGAGGATCTCGCGCAGCATGCGCTCGTTCCTTTCCGTGAACGTGGAAGCACTATGCGTGATACTCAGGTACTCCGCAGCCGACCATGACGAGGCCGCTTGGCGGCACATGGCGCGAGGTGGCGCAGGGGTGGCGAATTACGGCGCCCGGTACGGGTGTTGCCCTCGCGAATCGGGCCTCGGGCGGGAGATGGGGGCTCCCGAGCGGACCCTCGTGCCATCCGTTGCTGCGGTTGCGCTGCGGTTGGGTCTGTTGGTCTCTGCCTGGGGCGGCACCGCGTCCGATGCGACGCCGCGCCTGTTCCAGCTCTCCTCACCGAGGACGACGAACGGCCGGCCCTCGGAGGTTCCGCAGATGTCACGAGACCGCGATCACAGGATCCTGGGGGCATCCCCGCGATGTGGCTCTCTTCCGTTGTACCCCCAACGGCGTTGACCTTCACGCCGCCGCGCCGCGTCGTTGGGCAGGACGGGTGGAACCGGCCGGTATCCGGGTCGGCTCGTAGGATCACGCCATGGCGGAGCACACGACCGGCACACCGACCGGCGACACGGCCGTGGTGATCCCGGCTTACGACGAGGCACAACGAATCTCGGCCACGGTCGAGGCGGCGCGATCGATCGCCGGCGTGGATCTCGTGGTGGTGGTGGACGACGGTTCGCGGGACGACACCGCCGCCGCCGCACGGGCGGCGGGCGCGGTGCCGGTGCGCCACGGGCGCAATCGCGGCAAGGCCGGCGCGATGGAGACCGGTGCCGCCGTGGTCGCCGCGATCGACCTGCGCGAGGGCCGGGAACGGCCGCGTCACCTGCTGTTCCTGGACGCCGACCTGGAGCACACGGCCGCCGCCGCGGCACCGCTGATCGACCCGGTGCGGTCCGGGACGGCGGCGATGAGCATCGCGGTGTTGCCGCCCCAGCTTCGCGCCGGCGGCGGCCACGGCTTCGTGGTCCGGGCCGCCCGGGACGGGATCGCCCGGGCCTGCGGGTTCACCGCGACGCAGCCGCTTTCCGGCCAGCGCTGTCTGACCCGGGCGGCGTTCGAGGCGGCGCTGCCGCTCGCGGGGGGCTTCGGCGTCGAGACCGGGCTGACCATCGACCTGGTCCGCAAGGGTTTCCCGGTCGAGGAGGTCGAGGTCGAGTTGCACCACCGGGTGACCGGTACCGACTTCGCCGCGCAGCGCCATCGGGCCCGGCAGTACGCGCACGTGGCCCGGGCCCTGGCCGAGCGAGGCGCGGCGGGCGCGTTGCCCGGGGCGATCCGCGGTCGTGGCTGAACCGGTGGCGGCTCGGCCCGCCGCGGCGCGTCGCCCGTCGATGTTTCACGTGGAACACCCGTTTGGGGCGCTCGCCGTCGGCTTGTGCGCGCTGGCGATCGCCCTGATCGTGCTGACCGGCCTGCTCGGGCCCTCGGCCGCGCAGCCGCCGTTGCCGGGTGGGCCGTCCTGGCTGCCGCCGTACCGGTTCACGGCCCGGCCCGCCGCCGGGGTGGTGACCGGTCTGTTGCTCGCGGCGGCCCTGTCCGGGGCGATCGGCCTCGCGCTTGCGCTGCGCGCGCTGGGCCGGGGCTGGGCGCCGGACCCGGGTCGGCTGACCCTGGGCGGCGCGGTGGCCGCGCTCGCGGTGGTGTGCGTGCCGCCGATGGGCTCGGCCGACCACCTCGTCTACGCCGCGTACGGTCGCCTCGCGGCCACCGGTGGTGATCCCTATCGGGACACCGCGGCGACGCTGGTGCGCGACGGCGACCCGGTCGGTGTCGCGGTCGAGGCGCCGTGGACCGACGTGCCGTCCGTGTACGGGCCGGTGGCCACCGCGGAGCAGTGGTTCGCGGCCCGGATCGGCGGCACCTCGGTGCATACGATCGTGCTGGTGTCGACCCTGCTCGGAGCGGTCGCGTTCGTGCTGACCGGGCTGCTGTTGCAGCGCGCGGCCGGCCCGGATCGGGTCGCCCGGGCCCGGGTGGCGATCCTGTGGTCGCTCAATCCACTGCTGCTGTTCGTGGCGGTGGGCGCCGGCCATCTGGACGCGTTCGCGCTGGTGTTCGCGGTCGGCGCGCTGCTCGCGGTGCGCCGCTCCCCCGTGCTCGCGGGTGTCCTGGTCGGCCTGGCCTGCGCGGCGAAGGTCTCGCTCGGGCTGTATGTACTGGCCCTGGCCTGGGGCCTGCGCGGGCGGCCGAGGGCGCTCGCCGCGATGATCGGGTCGGCGCTCGTGGTCGGCGTCGCGACCTATCTGCCGGTCGGCCTCGGCGCGTTCGATCAAATGCGCGAGAACACCAAGCTGGTCTCGCTCGCGGTGCCGCTGCGACTGGTGCTGAAACCGCTGGAGTCGGCCGTCGGCCACGACACCGCGCGTTCGCTGATCGGCCTGCTCGGCTGGCTGCTCGGCGCGCTGGTGGTGTGGCTGCTGGCCCGAACCGCCGCCCGGGCGCGGCCGGCGGCGATGGCGCACGTGTTGCGGGACAGCGCCGCGGCCGCCGCGCTGTTGTCCCTGGCCTGGTTGCTGACCACGCCGTACAGCCTGCCCTGGTACGACGTCGCGGCCTGGGCGCCGCTCGTGTTGCTCGCGCCCTCCGCGCTCGACGGGCTGCTGTTGGCCCGCAGCACGCTGCTGGTGTGTGCGTACGTCCCCGGCCGGGTGGTCCCGCTGCCGGACGCGGTGGACACCCTGCAGCGCACCCTGCGCGGCACCGTCGGCCCGTGGGCGGGCGCGGCGATCCTGGTCGCGGTGGTGCTGGTCAGTCGGCGCGCGGGCGTCCCTCCGATGCCGCGATCACCGCGATGGCCAGCGGCGCGGCGATCGTGAGCGCGACCGCCGGGATCTGGATGCCGGAGTCGTTCACCGCGTAGCCGACCACCGAGGTCAGCCAGCACGCGATCAGTGTCGAGCGCAGCCACGGCACCGCCTCGAAGGACCGGGCCAGGGCCGGCGCGCGCCACTTGGCCGGATCGCGCACGGCGAGGATGAGCAGCACGAACACGACCGGGATGATCAGCGTGAACGGCGTGGTGAACGAGTGCAGGTTGCCCATGATCTTGCGGTGCAGGGTGTCGCCGGCATCGCCGTCCACGATCTCCTGGACGAACCGCCCCAGGTGCGAGCGGCTCGCCGCCGGGCGAAGCCAGTCCAGCACGGCGATGGTGCCGATCACCACGACCGCGCCCAAGCCGACCAGGGCGACCTTGGCCCACGAGATCCGGGTGCCGGTCAGCAGCAGGCCGAGCACCGCCAGGCCTGGGATCAACGCGAGCACCCCACCGAAGTCGCTGCCGAACGCGGGCCAGCCGTCGGCCACCACCGCGACCGCGCCCACCACCGAGAGCACCACGATCGCCGCCCGTCGGCGGCCTGCGGCGAGCAGCCGGCCCATCGGCCAACCGACGGCGAGCAGCACGGCCATCGCGAAGATCGTCCAGGCGACGTTGCCGAAGCCGTAGAACCGGCCCGCGACCAGCGGGGACAGGCCGAACAGGGTGTTCAGTTGCAGTGGTGAGCCGAGCATCACGTCGCCGGCCAGGATCACCGCGGTGGCTGCGGCGACCACGCCGGCCGGGCCGTACGGCTGATTGCGCCAGGGGCCGAGCAGGGCGAACGCGGCAAGCACGGCGGCGAAGGCGACGGTGAGCCCGAGCAGCGTCCAGGCCGGGTCGCCGGCCTGCTCCCAGGGCACCAGTCCGACCAGGAAGGATCCGCCGGGGACCGCGCCGAAGAACACCCCGATCCCGGTCGCGGCACGTATCACCGTGTGCCGGGCCCGGGTTCGTCCGCTGCGGCCGAACCGCACGGCGAGCCACAACGCGACCGCCGCGCAGGCGATCGGCAGCAGGGTGAGCCAGGTGAAGAAGTACCAGACCTCGCGCACCGTACGAGATGCCTGGGCTCCCGCGTCGAACAGGCGCAGCTCCTCGATCGCGGCGCCGCCGGAGGGACCGGCCACCCGCGTGTACACCGCGCCCACCAGCTCGCTCGGCGCGTCGATGCCCAGCGGCGCGAGCAGGCTCGGAGCCAGGTCGGTGAGCTGGACCAGGCCGTCGTTGCGGGTCGAGGTCGCGGTCAGGTAGCCGGAGTCGAAGGTGGTGCCCGACCCCGTGCCGGGGCCGCCGACCAGGAGCGCGCGCAGGTGCGGGGTGCCGGTGTCGTCGGCGAGGCCGGCCACCACGAGTTGGCTGCGCGGCGGCAGCGCGGCGGCGATCCGGGCCACCTGGGCGTCCACCACCCGCAGCCGGTCGGCCCGGTCGACGCCGGGTCCGGTCAGGCCGCCGAGGTCGACCAGGGTCAGTGCGGAGCGCTCGATCAGCGCGGCGTCCACGGCGGCCGGGTCCGGCAGGTAGGCGCCGCGCACCCGGCCGGTCGGGTCGGCGCTCGCGTAGGCCGCGCCGGGGCCGACCGAGGTGACCGCGCCGCCGTGCTCGGCGACCGAGGCGGCCAGTCGGCCGTACTTGGGGTTGTAGCCGAACTTCTCGTTGCGCTTGACGATCGCGCGCATGTTCGGCACCGTCGCCGTGCCGTCCGGGGCCAGGGTCGGCGGCGGCGGCTCGGCGCACGGTTCGGCGCTCTTGGCGCTGGTGCGGGCATCCGTCGAGCGGGCCCCCGCGCCCGTGGTCAGCCACCCGTCGACGGGACACGCCCGCGGATGCACGGTGCGTACCGACATCGCGGCCGAGGTCGCGTGCCCGGCCAGGTCGGCCAGCGCCGGTGTACCGCGACCGTCGATGTCGGCCCAGGTCAGGCCCGGGATGCCGAGCAGGACGACGTGGTCGGCGGCGGCGGTGCGGGCGGGCGCGGCGCCGGCCGACCCGGGCAGCGCCGACAGCGCGACCACCGCCGTGAGCAGCGCGAGCAGCAACCGGAGGGGACGAGCGATCACGGGTGCCTGCTCCTCGACGTACGCGGCCTACACGGGGACGGATGATCGCCCCAGGCTATGCGCCGCGCCCCGCTGCCATGTTCACGGCAGCAGTCCGGCCGCGTACGCCGCCGCGGTCGCCGCGCCCATCACCACCTTCACCGGTCGGCCCAGCGACGCGGCCGCGGCGGCCACGTCCTCGTACTCCGGCTGGGCGTTGACCACCCTGCCGTCGAACATCGCGGTCTTGATCCGCACCGGCAGGCCCTCCACCTGCACCGTGCCGAACTCGCGGGCCAGCGCCCGCTTGGCCACCGGCAGGACCCGCGCCCCTATCGTCGAGGTCTCCACGAACACCGTGTGCAGCGCGGCGTCCACCCGATCCGCCGGGACCAGCACGCACAACGTGTGGGCGGGGCGGCCCTTCTTCATCAGGATCGGCACCAACCACGCGTCGCCCGCGCCGATCGCGAGCAGCTTGCCCAGCACCGCCGGCCACAGGCGCGGGTCGAGGTCGTCCACGTTGGTCTCGATCAGCACGTCCTCGCCGGTCGGTCGCAACCGGTCCGCCTCGTGCCGCTCGCCGAGCACGACCCGCAGAATGTTGGGCACCTCCTCGATCCGCCGGCTGCCCGCGCCGCTGCCGTCCGCGGTGATCCGCAGGGCCGGCATCGGTCCCCAGGTCCGGCACACCGAGGTGAGCAGGGCGGCGCCGGTGGGCGTGCACATCTCGTACGGGGCCGGGCCCGCGTAGACCGGGGCGGCGGCCACCCGCATCAATTCGAGCACGGCCGGCACCGGCACCGGCAACACGCCGTGGGCGGCCCGTACGCTGCCGCTGCCCAGCGCGACCGGCGACCCGACCGCCTCGTCGATGCCCAGCGCGTGCAACGCGGTGCAGGTGCCGACCACGTCGGCGATCGCGTCCAGCGCGCCGACCTCGTGGAAGTGCACCTCCTCGGGCAGACATCCGTGCGCGCGGGCCTCGGCGTGCGCCAGACGGCCGAACACGTCGTGCGCCCGGGCGTGCACGGGCTCGACCAGATCGGCCCGGTCCAGCAGGTCGCGGACGTCGTTCCAGGTGCGATGCACGTGGCTGGGCACGGTCTTGACCCGGACGTGCGTCGCGACCAACCCGTGTCTGTCGGTGCGTTCGGCGGTGATCAGAATCGGTTCGACGCCCACCGCGTCGACGGCTTGCTGGACGGCCTCCAGCGGGGCACCGGCGTCGATCAGGGCACCGAGCAGCATGTCGCCGCTCGCACCGGCCTGGCACTGGAACCATGCGATGGCCACGCGGCTACCTCCCGTCGCGGCCACTGTCGCAGCCGACGGGGGGTCCTGCCGGGAAACCGATGAAGCGACCGAAACCGACCGCTTTCTTGCGTTTCACGGTTGCCCGGCTTCGGCGCCCGCCTGCCTACGACGTGCCGCCGGTCCGGTCCCCCCGGGCGGAGCGCGCCACCCGGGCCGCGAACACGCCGGCCCCGAAGCCGTTGTCGATGTTGCACACCGCGACCCCGGGCGCACACGAGTTGAGCATCGCCAGCAGCGCCGCGAGGCCGCCGAAGGACGCGCCGTAGCCCACGCTCGTGGGCACCGCGAGCACCGGCACCGACACCAGGCCCGCCACCACGCTGGGCAGTGCGCCCTCCATGCCGGCGACCACGATCAGACAGTCCGCCGCGTCGAGTTCGGCGAGCACCGCGAGCAGCCGATGGATGCCGGCCACGCCCACGTCCTCGATCCGCTCCACCTCGGCACCGAACAACCGCGCGGTGAACGCGGCCTCGCCCGCCACCATCGCGTCCGAGGTACCCGCGGAGACCACCCGGACCAGGCCGCGGGTCGGCGGGGGCGGGCCCACCGCGACGCAGGTGCCGCCGTCGTCGGTGTAGGTCTCGCCGGGAAACGCCGCCCGCACCGCGTCGACCACGTCCGCCGAGGCGCGGGTCGCGAACGCGGGTCGCCGACTCGTCTCGCGCAGTCGGCGAAAGAGCGCGACGGTCTGTTCGGGGGTCTTGCCGGCCGCGAAGACCACCTCGGGGTCACCGGTGCGCAGTTCCCGATGGGTGTCCACCCGGGCGAATCCCAGGTCCGCGAAACCCTGTGCGGGCCCGCGCACGAGATCGTCGAGGGCCTCGTCCACGCCCGCCTCGCCGGCGGCCACGCGGTCGAGCAATTCCCGTAACTCGGCCCGGTCCACTTCCCCGATCGTAACCTTCCACCGGAACTTCCCCGTCCGGCACGGCCGTTGGTGGTCCGTGCCGCTTCGTCCGCAGCTCGCCGGGAGCCGCCGCACAGGTGCTACGACACCGGCACCAGCGCGTCCTTGCGCCAGCGCAGCGTCTTCTCGAAGCGCAACACCGCACCCCGCCTGGGATGGTTGCTGAGCTGCACGTGGTCGGTCATCGCCCGGATCAGCATCAGCCCGCGACCGTTCTCCGCGCCCGGGCCGACCGTCAGCGCCGAGCCGCGCAGCCGCTCGGGCGGAAAGCCCGGGCCGCCGTCGATGATCTCCACCCGACAACAGTCGCCGGTGATACCGGCACGAATCTGATATTCCGAATACGGTCCGCCTCGGGCATGTTCCACCACATTCGCGCACGCTTCGGACAACGCGAGGCCGATCTCCATCGCGATCTCTCGGTCCACCCCTGCGGTCTCCATCGCGCCGACCAAAAGCCTGCGCGCCATCGGCACGCTCGCCGCATCCCGTGGCAGGTGGACAGTCCACCTCATGTCCATGAGCGGCCTTTCGACTTCTCTGGGAGTCCGGCTGAATCCGGCGGATCACACACCTGGTTTTATTGCCGCCGCTCGGTCCCGGTATGCGCACATCACTTGATCGGTCGTCAATAGTCCGTGAAGACGATTCGTTCGGGCGTATCCGGGCCACGCCGGTGCGCGTCCGGGGTGGCGTCGGGGCCGCGGCGGGCGCCGGACGGACATTGTCGGCCCGGCGCACGCGATGCCGTCGTGCGATGAGACGATGGGGCGTCATGCAGGCCGTGTCCGTACCTTTCCGCGCTGTGCGCGCCGCCGTGTTCGCGGCGGTCTGCGCCGCGCTCGCGGCATGCGGTCACGCGTGGATGTCGACCGCGCCGCTGCCGCTGTGGGCGCCCGTCGCCGGCTTCGGTGTGGTGTTCGTCTCGGCCTTCGCCGGCGCCGGTCGGCAACGCTCGCTCGGCTCGATCACCGCACTGCTCGCGGTGGGCCAACTCGCACTGCACTCCCTGTTCGCCGCGGCCGCGAGCGCCGCCGTGCCCACCGGCGCGGCCGGGACCGGCGGCTCGGGAACGAGCTTCCTGCTGGACCGACTGTTGTGCGGCCCGCGCGACTCGGCCGGGCACATCCTGATGCCCTCGGGCTGGACGTCCGAACAGATCATCACCGCGGCGCGGGTGGATCCCGCCATGTTCCCGACCCCGGCGTCGGGCGGGCACCACCACATGTCCGGGTCGGGCCCGATGTTGCTCGACGGCGGCGCCGCGATGCTGGGCGCCCACCTGGTGGCGGCCCTGCTCACCGGTTGGTGGCTGCGCCGCGGCGAAGCCGCGCTGTTCGCGCTGCTCGAACTGGCCGCGGCACCGCTGCGGGTGGTGCTCGCGGTCTTGTACGGCCCGGTGGTCCCGGTCGCACAGACGCCGGGCCGGGTCCGGCGGACCGGCGCGGAGCCGCATCCGATCATCCATCGAACGCTGCTTCGGCACGCGGTGACCCGGCGCGGCCCGCCGGCGGAGTACGCGCTCGCCTGCTGATCCCGGGTGACCCCGCTCGAACGGGTGCCGGATCGGCGGTGGCGCGCGTCCGCCTTCCTGCCGTCCCCTCCCGGACCGAGGTCGACCACGTGTGTCCTCGGCCGGATCACCCATGGAGCAGACACCCCATGACCATGACCACCACGCGCCGCAGGTTGTCCGTGATCGCCGCCTCGGTCGGCGCCGGCATCCTCGTCTTCGCGGGCTCGGCCTCCGCGCACGTGAGCGTGCAGCCGGGCACCGCCGACCAGGGCTCCTACGCCAAGGTCGCCTTCCGGGTCCCCAACGAGCGCGACGACGCGGGGACCACCAAGCTCGAGATCACCCTGCCCGCCGACAAGCCGCTCACGTCGGTGCAGACCCGGGCGATGCCGGGCTGGAAGGCCGAGGTCGAGAAGACCAAGCTCGCCACGCCGATCGACAACCACGGCAAGCCGCTCACCGAGGTGGTCAGCAAGATCACCTGGACCGCGGAGGCCGGCACCCGGGTGAACCCGGGCACCTTCGAGGACTTCGAGGTGTCCATGGGCAAGCTGCCCACCGACACCGACAAGCTCGTCTTCAAGGCCGTGCAGACCTACGACAGCGGCGAGGTCGTGCGCTGGATCGACCTGGCCGGCGCGGACGGCAAGGAGCCGCAGTACCCGGCCCCGACCCTCAAGCTCACCGCCAAGGCGGGCGCCGCCGGCACGCCGTCCGCCGCCGTCTCGGCCAAGCCCTCGACCGACGCCAAGGCGTCCGTCGCCGCGGTCGCCGAGGACAAGAGCGACGACTCGACCGCCCGCACGCTCGGCGTGGTCGGCATCGTGGTCGGCGTGCTCGGCCTGGGCGCCGGTGTGTTCGCCGTCCTGCGCGCGTCGCGTCGGAGCACCTCCGCCTGATCCTCGTGGTCCCGCTTCGGGCCGAGGTCCTGCCACGGTTCCGGGCGCGAACTTCCCGGCCCGGGTACGGGCACCGATGCCATCGGTGCCCGTACCCGGGCCACCGGGTCCACGCCGACGCCGAACGCGTCGGATGCGGGCCCTCGGCAGCAACGACCTGGAGAACGATGAGCAACGCAACGCAATCCCGCGGCCGGACCCGCCGCACCGGCCTTCGCCTCGCCGCGCTGGTCGCGGCCGGGCTGCTCCTGGCCACGGGGTGTGGCGACTCCGACAAGTCCGCCGACGGCTCGCCGGTGAAGGTGCGCGAGGCGAACTCCAAGTACAAGGGCATCGCGGTCGACCCGCCGTGGAGCAAGCCGGAGCTGACCCTGACCGACACCTCCGGGCAGCCGTACGACTTCCGGGCCAAGACGGCCGGGCGCACCACGCTGTTGTACTTCGGCTACACCCACTGCCCGGACGCGTGCCCCACGGTGATGGGCGACATCGTCCGGGCGCTCGGCAAGCTGCCCGCGCCGGACCGGGCCACCGTGGACGTGGTCTTCGTGACCACCGACCCGGAACGCGACACCCAGGCGGCGCTGCGCGAGTGGCTCGACTCGCTGGACAAGTCCTTCGTCGGCCTGACCGGCCCGTTCGACAAGATCCAGGCCGCCGCCCGCCAGGTCGGCGTCTCCATCGACCCGCCGACCGTCGGCCCCGACGGCAAGGTCGTGAGCACCCACGGCACCCAGGTGATCGCCTTCGCGCCCAACAACGAGGGGCCGGTCATGTACAGCGCGAGCAGCGGACTGCTGCCGGACGGCACCGCGAACGGGAACTCGTCCGACGACTTCGCCCATGACCTGCCGCTGCTGATCCACCCCGAGGACGCCAAGAAGTGAAGCTCTTCCCGCTCCCCCGCAAGGCCGTACCACTCGCCGTCGGCGGCGTACTCGCGCTCGGGATCGGCGGTGTGCTGGTGGCCTGCGCCGATTCCGGATCCGGCGACTCCACCGACCGCAAAGCCGCCGCCCCCGCGAACGCGGGCGCCGCCAAGGGCATCCCGCAACTGCGCATCGTCGACCCGTACATCCCGCAGCCCTCGTCGGCGGACGTCGCGGCGGGCTACCTGGTCGTGCAGAACGACGGCGACACCGCCGACCGGCTGCTCTCGGTGACCAGCCCGCTGTCCGGCGAGGTGATGCTGCACCAGACCAGCGGCAACTCGATGCAGCACATCCCGGGTCTGGACGTCCCCGCACACGGCAAGGGCGTGCTGGCGCGCGGCGGCAACCACATCATGTTCATGAATCCGAACAAGGCCGTGAAGAAGGGCGACACCGTGCCGCTCACGCTGACCTTCCAAACCACCGGGCCGGTCACCGTACAGGTGCCCGTACTCGGGGTGACCGAACGCCCCGGGGACGCGCCGGCCCCGGGTGCCTCGTCGGCCGCCCCCGCCGCGGATCCCGCGGGCCATGCGGGTCACTGACCCGGCCGGCCGCCCGGCCGCCGTCCCCGCAGCGCCCCCGTCCCGGGCCGGAACCGGCGGCGGGGCCGGCCGCCGTGCGCTCGCGTGGCTGCTCGCGCTGCCCCTGTTGCTGGCCGCGCTCGTGCTCGGCGGAGCCGGGGCGGCGTCGGCGCACGCCGTGCTGGAGTCGTCCAATCCGGCGTCCGGTTCGACGTTGTCGACCGCGCCCGCGACGGTCACGTTGAGATTCAGCGAGGGCGTGGAGATCGGCCTCGGCGGGGTCAAGGTGTTCGACCCGACCGGCACCCGGGTCGACAACAACCAGACCAAGCACGGGCCGGACGGCGACACCAGCGTGGTCACCCCGCTGCGCGGCGGCCTGCCCACCGGTACCTACACGGTCGCCTGGCGTGCGGTCTCGGCCGACTCGCACCCGATCTCGGGCGCGTTCACCTTCAACATCGGCCAGGCGTCCGGCGGTGTGCAGGTCTCCGACCTGACCGACCAGGGCTCCACCGCGACCGACGTGCTGGAGCGGGCCTCGACCGGGGTCGCCTACCTGTCCTTCGCGGTGCTCGGCGGCGCGGTGCTGTTCCTGCTGCTCGCCCGGCCCGGCGCGATCGGCCGATTCCGGGTCTGGCTGCTGCTCTTCGGTGCGTGGGGCGGGCTGCTGCTGGCCTCGCTCGCGGTGCTGATGTTGCACGGCCCGAACGCCTCCGGCCTGGGGCTGTCCTCGGCCTTCGACGCGGAGGTGCTGCGCGCGACGCTGGACACCAAGCTGGGCAAGGCGATCGCGGTCCGGGTGTTGCTGCTCGGCGCGGCCGGCGCCCTGCTCGGCTGGCTGATCGCCTCGCTCGCGCACGCGGCCGACCGTACCCGGCACATCCTGGTCGGCGTCTGGGCCGTGTTGTGCACCGCGATCGCGATCACCTGGCCGATCGCCGACCACGCGTCGGTGGGCCGTCAGGTGGAACTGGCGATGGCGGCGGACACGCTGCACCTGTTGGCGATGTCCACCTGGCTGGGCGGGCTCGCGGTCGTGGTCACGCTGATCGTGCGCCCGGGCGAGCCGGCGCCGGAGGCGGGGCTGGACGTGCCGACGGTGCGGATCTTCTCCCGGACCGCGTTCGCCTCGGTGTGCGCGCTGGTGGCGACGGGGTTGTACGCGAGTTGGCGGCAGGTGGGCTCCTTCGCCGCGCTGTTCGACACCACGTTCGGTCTGCTGCTGGTCTTCAAGGTCGACCTGGTGCTGCTGATGCTGGCCGGTGCGTGGGTCTCCCGGCGCTGGCTGATGCGCCGGTTGGCGGCGGGCGGCAAGGGTGTGGCGGGCGGGACCACGGCCAAGTCCTCGGGGGGCGGCCCGAAGTGGGCCGTGTTGCGCAAGGCGGTCGCGATCGAGGCGGCGCTGGCGATCGCGGTGCTGGGGGTCACCACGGTGCTCACCGACACCGAACCCGGCCGCACCGCGCACGAGCGCAAACAGTCCGAGGCGGCGGGCCCGGTCAGTCGCACCGTCCCCTTCGACGCCGGCGGCGCGGCGGGCAAGGGCAAGCTCGACATCACCGTCGACCCGGCCCGGGTGGGTCCCAACGAGCTGCACATCTACCTCTCCGATCCGCTCGGGCGGATCCGTGAGGTGGAGGAACTGACCGTGTCGATGGCGCTGCCGGGCAAGGGCATCGACGGCGCGGACGTGCAGGTGCGCCGGGGCGGTCCCGGACATTGGCTCGGCGATCTGTCGATGCCGATGGCGGGACGCTGGGAGTTGTCCTTCGCGATCCGTACCTCCGATGTCGATCGCATCACCGTGACGGTGCCCGTGGAGGTCGAGTGAGGCAGCTACGCCGCCTCGTGCTGCTGTTGGTCGGGGTCTTGGCCTGCACCTGGCTTGCCCCGGCGGGCAGCGCGTTCGCGCAGGAGTTGTCCGGCCAGGGGCCGAGCAATTTCCACACCGTGATGACCTCGCCGAGCGGGCTCGATCCGGGCCTGACGGTGCGGGTGATCGAGAACGGCGCGCGGATGGAGGTACGCAACACCGGTCCGCGGGACGTGATCGTGCTCGGGTACATGAGCGAGCCGTTCCTGCGGATCGGCCCGGGCGGGGTGTTCGAGAACCGCCAATCGCCCGCCGTGCAACTCAGCAGCGAACGCTGGGGCTCGGTCGACGAGAAGTCGAACCTGCAACCGACCGGCGCCCCGCAGTGGCACCGGATCTCCGCCGAGCCGGTGGCCCGCTGGTACGACCAGCGGGTGCACTGGATCGTGCAACAGCGGCTGCCGCCACGGGTGATGGCCGATCCGGATCGCGCCCAGCGGATCTCCACCTGGACCGTGCCGATGCGGATCGGCGACCGGGAGGTGGCCGCCACCGGCGAACTGCGCTGGGTGCCCGGGCCCAGCCCGTGGCCGGGCATCGTCGGGTCGATCGGGCTCGCGCTGGTGGTGCTCGCGGCGGTGTGGCTGCGGCCGGTCCGTCGGCGGGCCCTGCGCGGCTACGGCGTACTCGCGGGGGTGGTCGCGGCGGCGAGCGTGCTGCACCTGGCGCTGGTCGCGGCGGCCCGGGCGGGCGGCTTCGGGGCCTGGGCGGGCACGTTCCTGGCCGGCAACCTGCTGCAACTGTTGTCCTGCGCGGTGGCGTTCGCGGGTGCGGCGCTGCTGGTCCGGGGGCGGGTCGGCGGTGCGTGGTTGGCCGCGCCGGCGCTCGGCGTGTTGGCGCTGCGGGTGGCCGGCTACGACCTGCCGGTGTTGTGGCGCTCGTCGTCGCCGTTCGTGGGCGGGCTCGTGCTGGACCGGGCGCTGACCGTGCTGGTGCTCGGCGCCGGCCTGGGTGCGGCACTCGCGCTGGTCGTGGTGGTGCGCCGGGGGCCCTCCCCGGCCCTGCCGGGCGGCGTGGCCGTGGTGGACGTGGTGGATGTGATGGACGGTGAGCGGGATGCCGAGTGCGTCCGCGAGCCGCAGGAACCTGCGAAGGACGACGTGATGAGCAGCCCGGAATCCTCCGATCGAGCGAGCAGCGGTTCCGCCGTCTCGCGCCGCCGCTTCGTCGGTGTCGCGGGCGCGGCCGGCGCGGGCGGCCTGGTGGTCGGTGCGGCCGGCGGTGCGGCCGCCCTCGCCGGCGAGTCCGACGGCGACGCCGGCCCCGCGCTGGCCCGCGTCGGCACGGCCGTCGTGCCGTTTCACGGGAAACATCAGGCCGGCATCACCACCCCGGCCCAGGCCAAGGGTGTCTTCCTGGGCTGGGACCTGGAACCGGGTGCGGACCGGGCGGCGGTCGCCGCGCTGATGCGGCGCTGGTCGGACGCGGCCGCGGAGCTGACCTCGGGCCGACCGGCGGCGGGCGACGGCCAGGTCGCGGCGGACGCCGGGGCCTGCTCGTTGACGGTGACCTTCGGCTTCGGCACGACCCTGTTCGACAAGGTGGGGCTGGCCGCCCGACGGCCCGCCGCGCTCAAGCCGCTGCCGCCGTTCCCGGACGACGCGTTGGACCCGGCTCGCGGCGACGGCGACCTGTTCGTCCAGGTGTGCGCGGACGACGGTCTGGTCGCCTTCGGCGCGGTCCGCGTGTTGCAGAAACTGGCCAAGGGGGTGGCTCGGGTCCGCTGGCAGATGAACGGCTTCTCCCGCTCGCCCGGAGCCACGGACAAGCCGAGGACGCACCGGAACCTGATGGGCCAGATCGACGGCACCAACAATCCGAAGCCGGCCGATCCCAAGTTCGACGAGAAGATCTTCGTCGCCGCCGGGGTCGGTCCCGAACAGGGCTGGGCCACGGACGGCACGTATGTGGTCTTCCGCCGGATCCGGATGTTGCTCGACACCTGGGACGACCTGGACAAGGGCCATCAGGAGCGGGTGATCGGCCGGGCCAAGGACACCGGCGCGCCGCTGACCGGTGGCGGCGAACACAGCGCCGCCGACTTCGGCAAGCGCGGCCCGAACGGCGAACTGGTGATCACCGCGAACGCGCACATGCGGGTGGCGGCACCGGAGTTCAACCGAGGGGCGACGATGTTGCGCCGCGGCTACTCCTATCACGACGGGTTCGGCACGGACGGCGCTCCGGACGCCGGGCTGCTGTTCGTCGCGTGGCAGCACGATCCGGACGACGGCTTCGTGCCGATCCAGCGCAAGTTGGCTCGTGGCGACGCGCTGTCCCCGTTCCTGCGGCACGAGGCGAGCGCGCTGTTCGTGGTCCCGCCGGGGTGCGCCCCGGGCGGGTATGTCGGTCAATCCCTGCTGGAGGGCTGAGGGCGATGCGACGTCGATGGTTGGCGGGGGCGCTCGCCCTGCCGCTGCTGCTCACCGGCTGCGGGAGTTGGGGCGCGGAGGGCGGTCCCGGTTCGTACATGAGCGAGGCCGAGGCGACCGCGGCGGCGTCCGAGGGGGTCGCGGCGCTGGGCGCCGACGGGGTGCAGCGGATCGAGTTGCGGGTGGACGACAAGCTGCGCTTCTCGCCGTCGGTGATCCGCGCCCGGACCGGGCCGTTGGTGATCACGCTGGCGGACACCGGGATCACCCCGCACCAGATGATCCTGCCCGGCGGTGCGCCGGTCGCACCGTCCGAGGGCGGCAAGTCCCAGGACATCAAGCTGAGTTTCGGCCGGCCGGGCTCGTACACGTTCAACTGCATGTACCACGTGGGCACCGGCATGGCGGGCACGATCGAGATCACCGAGTAGCGGCTGCTCGGCTTCGATCGGCCCGCCTCGCGGCGGTGCGGCGGCAGCGACGGATGCCGCTCAGGGGATCAGCACGATCTTGCCGGTGGTGCGGTTCGCCTCGGCCAGTTCGTGTGCCTTGACCACCTCGGCCAACGGGAACGTCTCGGAGACGATCGGGCGCAGGTCGCCGGCGTCCACCGCCGCCGCGATCAGGGCCAGGCGTTCGGGGTTGGGGTCCAGGTCGAAGGTGAGCCCTCGGCGGCCCGCCGCCTCGGCCTTGGCCGCCGTGACGTCGGCGGCGGGCGGGTTGGTGATGTTGAGCAGCAGGCCGCCGGGGCGGAGCGTGGGCAGCGAGCGGTCCTCGTAGTCGCCGCCGATCAGGTCGAGCACCACGTCGACGTCGCGGACCGTCGTGCCGAAGTCGGTGGTCGTGTAGTCCACCACCTCGTCCACCCCCAGCTCGCGCAGCAGTTCGTGCTTGGCCGCGCTCGCCGTGCCGATCACGTACGCGCCCCGGGACTTGGCGATCTGTACCGCCAGGTGTCCGACCCCGCCCGCCGCCGCGTGGATCAGCACCCGTTGGCCGGGCCCCACCTCGGCGCCCTCGACCAGGGCCTGCCACGCGATGGACGCGGACAGCGGCAACGCGGCGGCGTGCACGTGGTCGAGCGAGGTCGGCTTGGGCGCGAAGGACGCCTCCGAGGCCACCACCAACTCCGCGTAGCCACCGGCCGGGTGCGGGAAGTCCGGGAGGCCGTACACCTCGTCGCCCACCGCGAGGCGTCGCACCCCGTCGCCCACACCGGCGACGACGCCGGAGACGTCCCAGCCGAGCGTGAACGGCGGCACCAGCCACATCCCGCCGGCCCGGATCTTCACGTCGATCGGGTTGACCCCCGCGGCTCGCACTTCGACCAGTACCTCACCCGGTCCGGGCGTGGGTATCGCGGTCTCGATCAGCCGGAGAACCTCCGGGCCGCCGAGCTTGTCCTGATGCACGGTGATCATCTTCGTCGTCATGTGGGCAAGCATCGGCGTGCGGGTACACAGTTGTGAAGAAGGCACTTTCCTGGTACCTGGGTACCTCATGCATACCCCTCCTGACCTGCGCCCTTTCGGTGGTGCCGATGTCTATCTCAGCGACTGCGCGTCGCGCGCAGTGCTGCACCTGATCGCGAACAAGTGGGTGGCGCTCGTCGTCGGGGCGCTGCATCCGGGGACCCTGCGCTATGCCGAACTGCGCCGCCGATTGGGCGGGATCACCAAGAAGATGCTCACCCAGACGCTGCGCGACCTGGAGCGCAACGGCCTGGTCCGGCGCACGGTCCATCCGACCGTCCCGCCGCAGGTCGAATACTCGCTGACCGCACTCGGCGAGAGCGTCAGCGGCCTGATGCAGGAGATCCGGACCTGGTCGGAAAGCCACATCGAGGAGATCGCCGCGGCGCAACTGGCCTACGAGGAAGCGGCGTCGAGCCGCCCCGCGGCGGTCTGACCGTCGCTGCCGCCGCCGATCAGCGCCGATCCCGCGCTTCGCGTTCCGTAGCAGATCTATGTGTGCCCGAGAGCGGACCTACGTACGCCCGAGCGCCTGGAAGCGCCGCACCGCGAGCGGCAGGAAGATCGCGGTGATCAGCAGCGGCCAGAGCATCGCCATCGACAACGCGTGCTGCTCGATCCAGCCGCCGCCGTGTGGTGCCGGGTTCCCGAACAGGTCGCGGATCGCGTTCGCGGTGGAGGAGACCGGGTTCCACATCGCCACCGTGCCCAGCCACTGCGGCATCATCGACGGCGGCGTGAAGACGCTGGAGACGATGCCGAACGGGAAGGCCACCGCGAACAGGCTGCCCGCCGCCTCCGCGTTGGGCACCAGCAGACCCAGGTAGACCCCGACCCAGGTCAACGCGAAGCGCAACAGCAGCAACAGCCCGAAGGCGGCCAGGGTTTCGGGCAGGGTGCCGTCCGGGCGCCAGCCGACGACGAGCGCGATCGCCGCGAGCACGGCGAGGTCCAGGCTCGCGCCGAGCACATCGGCCACCCCACGACCGGTGACCACCGCCGAGGGTGCCATCGGCATCGAGCGATAGCGGTCCATCACCCCGAGTTGGCGGGTGAACGCGACGATGCTCGCGGTGTTCATGAACCCCTGCGCCATGGTCATCGCGAACATCCCGGGCAGTGCGTAGTCCTGGTAGTCGACCGCCCCGCCCACATCCATCGCACTGCCGAAGACGTACACGAACAGCAGCACGGACACGATCGGGAAGCCCAACTGCCAGGCCAGCGCGCTGGGTTGTCGGGCGATGTGCACCAGCTCGTTGCGCACGACGGTCAGACAGTCCGTGATCGCCCAGTACAACCGGCGCTCGGGCGCCTGAATCGGTCCTGCCATGGTCGCGCTCACGGACGGATCGCCTCCTCGACGGGTGCGGCCTGCGGCCGGTTCGGTGTGGACCCGGTGGACGGCGAGTCCGGCTCGTGGGCGCGCCGGCCGGTCAGTCGGAGGAAGACCTCGTCCAGGGTCGGCCGGCGCACACCGATGTCCTCGATCGCGATCCCCGCGTCCTGGCAGGTCCGGGCCACGTGGGTGAGCGCCGCGACCCGATCGCCGACCGGCGCGGTCACCCGTCGTTCCTCGCGGTCGGTCACCGGCTCGCCGCCGCCGTCGGCCACCCGGGCCACCACCTCGACCAGGCGCGGCAGATCGGCCGTGTCGCGTACGACGATCTCGATGCGATCGCCGCCCAGGTCGCGCTTGAGCCGGTCCGGCGTGTCGTCGGCGATCTTGCGGCCGCGATCGAGCACCGCGATCCGGTCCGCCAACTTGTCGGCCTCGTCCAGGTATTGCGTGGTCAACAACACGGCGGTGCCGCCCGCGAGCAACGAACGCACGGCCTCCCAGACCTCGTTGCGCCCACGCGGGTCGAGGCCGGTGGTCGGCTCGTCCAGAAAGAGCACGTCCGGCGCGAGAATCATGCTCACCGCCAGGTCGAGCCGCCGACGCATGCCGCCGCTGTACTGCTTGACCCCCCGGTCGGCGGCCTCGACCAGGCCGAAGCTCTCCAGCAGTTCGTCCGCCCGGCGGGCCGCCCGGCGGCGGTCCAGATGGAACAGCCGTCCGAACAGGGTCAGATTGCGCCGACCCGTCACCGCCTCGTCGACCGCCGGGTGCTGGCCGACCAGCCCGATGTGCCGACGCACCCGGCGGGGATCCCCGGTCACGTCGTGGCCGGCGACCATGGCCCGGCCGCCGTCCGGGCGCAGCAGCGTGGACAGGATCCGGACCGCCGTGGTCTTGCCGGCCCCGTTCGGGCCGAGCAGTCCCTGCACGGTGCCGCGCGGCACGGTCAGGTCGAAATCGTCGAGTGCGTACGTGTCGCCGTAGCGCTTGGTCAGGCCCTGCGCGAGGACCGCGGGGCCCGTTGTCCTGATCGGCCGTTCCGGCTGTGTGCCGAGCGACGTTCCCATCGGTCTCCTTCCCGACCTCCAGTAAACCGAGTACACCGTACCCGATTGCGCGTACGGCGTACTCGGTTTTCGCGGACGGGTTCTGTCGGGACGTCGAGGGGGCGGCGCACCGACCTCGGCGGCCGGTCCGGCTCCTACGATGGGGACACCATGACGAGCACCGACCACACCGGCAGCGGCGACCTCGCCCGCAGCCTCGAGCTGCTGTGGGGCGTGGACCGCAAACCCGCCCGCGGCCCCAAGCCGGCGCTGACCCTGGACCGGATCGTCACGGCCGCGATCGCGGTGGCCGACGCCGAGGGGCTGGACGCGGTCTCGATGCGGCGGGTGGCCGCCGAGATCGGGTCCGGCACGATGTCGCTCTACCGGTACGTCCCGGGCAAGGCCGAGTTGATCGACCTGATGGTCGACAAGGTCAACGCACCCGGCGACTGCGCCGAATTCCCCCCGGGATCGGGCTGGCGCAACGCACTGGAACAGGTCGCGCGCGGCATCTGGCAGATGTACAACCGGCACCCGTGGTTGCTCGGCGTCGATCAGGCCAGGCCGGTCCTGGGCCCCAACTCGCTGCTGGCCCTGGAACTCACGCTGGCCGCGATCGGGGACGCGGCGTTGTCGGACCGGGAGAAGATGACGATCCTGTCGATCATCGACGGCGGCTACGTCAGCGGTATGGCACGCACCCACTTCAACACCGTGCACGCGGAGCAGCGCACCGGCGTCAGCGACGAACAGTTCTGGGCCGCGCAGGCCCCGCTGCTGAACGCGGCGATGACGAGCGGGCGCTATCCGAGACTGGCCGCGCTCGCCGAGGACAGCTTCACCCAGGACGGCGAGGCGGTCTTCGAGTTCGGCCTGCGACTCCTGCTCGACGGCTTGGAGACGTTCATCGACCGCCGATCCTGACGTCCGGTATCCGTCCGATGTCGGATTCGACGGACCGGTCCCCCGAAGCGGAACCGGCCGGCATCATCGTCGGTGCTCGGCTACGGGGAACGGGGATCATGAACTCCAGAATGCTGCGGAAACGGGTCGCGCTCGGGACGGGGATCGGGGCGGTGGTACTGGCGCTGGCGCCGATCGCCCTGGCCGCCCCGGCGACCGGGGCCGCCGGTGCGTCGGTGACCGTGACACCCGGCACGGCGAAGCCCGGGGACGTGGTGGCGATCCGCGGCGCCGGACTGACCGGCTGCGCGCTGAACAAGGTGGACGTATATCTGCTGTCGGCCAACGGTGGCAGTTCCGGGCAGTACCAGGACCTGCTCGCGGCCGACCTGCCCGTGGACACCGCCCACGGCGGCTCGATCGCGTTCCGACACGAGGTTCCGGCCCCGGTCTACAGCTCGAACGCGGCGGGCAGCATCCCCGGGCCGGTGAACCGGATCGCCGTGCGCTGCATCGGCGAGGAGGAGAAGGTCCTCGCGCAGACGCCGATCGAAATCGACACGTACCGGCCCGAGGAGACCCGCAGGGCACCGGCCGACCTGTCCGCGAAGCGGCTGATCCTGGAGCCGGCCACCGGGGCGCCGGGCACCGAGGTCACACTGTGGACGGACCTGCACTGCGGCGTCGACAACGCGAGCGACGACGCGCGGGTGACCTGGGGTGGGCGGGACCTGACCAAGCTCAGCGTGCAGTCCACCGGGAATCGGGGCGAGGCGTACCGCTTCAACGTGCCGGACGGGCCGAATCGCGGCCCGCAGCCGGTCACCGTGAGCTGCTTCGCGCAGGGGCCGACCATGCCCGACAACGGGGTCACCCTGCGTACCGACTTCCGGGTCGCCCAGCCGGAGTTGACCCTGACGCCCACGCAGCCCACCGCCGGGCAACCACTGCGGATCGCGGGCAGCGGATTCGTCGCGTGCGGCCGACCGGTCGACGGGACCGGCACGCTGACGGTGCGTCATGGCACCACCGAGCTGGGTACGGTGCCGGTCGCCGCCGACGGGCGGTTCGCGGGCGAGCTCCGGGTGCCGCGTGAACTGCCGGGCGAAGACGGGACGTTGACAGTCGCCTGCACGGCGGGTGCGGGGTACGACGGCGACTTCTCGGTACGGGTCGCGGTCCTCGGCGCGGCCGCGAGCGCGACTGCGGCGGACCGGTCCGAGGCGGCGATGAACCTGCCGAGCCCGAGCATGTTGTTCGACGAGCCCCGGCCGGTGCTGCTGGCCGGCGCGACGGCGGTGGTGGCCCTGCCCGTGCTGGGCTTCTCGGCCGAACTGTTCAACAAGACCTGGGAACGCAACCACCTGCGGATCCGACGCCGGCTGCGCCCGGGCGCGGCGCGGCCTCGATCGCAGCCGCGAGTACCCGAGTTGCAGGTGCTCGCCTTCATCCTGCTCTCGGCCGCGTTCTGCGTCGCGGTCGAACCGGGCACGGGCTGGAACGCGGGCACCGCCGCACTCGCGCTGGCCCTGGTGGCGGCGGTACCCCTGGGCGTACTGGCGTACGAGGGCTCGGCGGAGGCATACCGACGCCGCGTCTCGCGCATCCGGGCGCTGCCTCGGCTGTTGCCGGGGGCGCTGGGCGTCGCCCTGGTCCTGGCCGCGGCCTCGCGCCTGCTGCATCTGACGCCCGGCTACGTATACGGCCTGTTCCTGGCCTTCACCTCGGCGGGCCTGCGGCGGATGTCACCGGCCGACGAGGGCCGGGCAGTCGCGCTGGGCTCGTGGTCCCTGGCGGGCCTCGCGGTGGTCGCGTGGGTGTGGCGCATCCCGGTCACCCACGTCCTGAACGAATCGGACGGCGCGCCCTTCGGCTGGGTCTTCGCCGAGGACCTGCTCACCCAGTGCTTCGTGGCCGCGGTGGTCGGCCTGGTCTTCGGCCTGCTCCCGATGCGATTCATGGACGGCCACGCCCTGTGGCAATGGAACCGCTGGGCCTGGGCCGCCATCTACGCCCTGGCCATGTTCCTGTTCGTCCTCGCCCTCCTCGACCCCACGGGCGCCGCCGACGGCATCACCAAGGACATGTGGCTCCGCTCCACCATCCTCTTCACCACCGCCGCACTCACCTCCGTGACCTTCTGGGCAATATTCCGCCTCCGGCCACCTAGGACAATCTGACACAAGGCGAGGAAACCCGAACGATTACGCGATTCATCTCCCCAATTGCCTTGACCCAGATTACGTAGTCGTCTTCAGGGTTCTTGGCTCGGATGAGCGTATTATCGACCTCCGGCGGTGCGGCGAAGTCAAGAATCTGCCACTTCTGGAGCAGAAGATACTTGCGCAGCCGGTCAACGGCGGCTCCAATCTCCACCACAGGCAAATCGTCAATTTGCCAAAAATGCGTGACTACTTGCAGGTTAGAGCTCTCAGTCGCCGACTGAAATTCACAGGAAGTCGGGTGAATATCATCCGCATCGCCGTGCCTCCCATGCAAGGCAAGGCCATCGAAAACACGACTTGAGTACCCCCGAAGCGTCCGGTCTGTTTCAGCCCGACTCACGCCACCGTCCAAGTTCTCCGACAGCCCACATCCGACCACAAGAGAAGCCAGAAGAAGAAAGCGCAGGAAGCTCCTCACGGCCGCTCTCCCCACTCCAGGCGAACATCGTGATAGTTTCCCGTAATAATTGCCGCCTGGTTGTTCAAGCTCATCGGGTCAGACGTCGACCAATATTCACTGTGCCCGCTGGAACCGTCGGAGGTGAATCGATTTGCGCCAAACGCTCGAACATCAGGAGTTACGCGCCTATGGACCCTGCCATTCTCCGACATCGGCGCATGCGCCCCCGCGCCAAAATCGGTAACGAGATCACCTTCTGCCGCTCCCACCCATACGTGCCTCGGTGAGATACCGAGGTCTTGCGCTCTAGTAACATGCATACCTGGACTGCCAGCCACGACAATATCCCGCGCAAAGAGTCCACCGCTGTGATGCGCCGCTTGCCCTACAACCACTGATCCGTAGCTATGCCCAATTACGGTGACATGATTGTTTGAACTAATGCCCTGAGCTACTCCCACTCCCCGCAAAAAGCGCGCAAAAACCGGCGCGGCCTCATCCGCATTGGATGTTGACATGGCATGCACCAGGGTGTCGGGGGCGTCATAGTCGATCCAAGCAATGGTGGAAACTTCACCGCCTTGAGACTCCTGCCGTGCTGCCAACCAAAGACTCCGCATCCTGCCGACATCCACGCCAATTTTCGCCAACCCCGATCCCGTCCCCGGGACGTAAACCGCCGTGTGGGCCGCCGTGTCCGGGTTGCCGATGGCGACGATCGCGCGGCCGTCGCCTTTGGCGCTGAAGCCCATCAAGTACAGGTCGCCGCCGGAGCGAAGTGTCGCCTCCAGGCCCTCGATCGCCGCCAAGCGCTCCTTGAGCGCCGTGACGCGGAATCGCCACTTCGCATCGTCCGTGCGCCCCGCCGCATCCCGCTTCGCCCGCGCGGCGGCCAATTCCGCAACCAGCGCGACCTTCGTCTCGGCCAACGCGACCCGATTGGCCCGGTCGCGAACCTCCGTCGGCAACCCGTCCATCGCCCCCAACACCGCCGGATAGCCGGCCAGATACATCGCCCGCTCGGACGGATTCAGCCCCGCCCACCACTTGGCCGCCGCGACGGGATCACCCTTCGGAATGGTGGCGAGGTCCAGGCCCGCCAACGCCGTCACGCACGCGCCGTCCGCAGCCGTATCCGCCCAGTCGGCCGTCCCGGTCGGATGCAACCGGCCCAGCGCCTGCGCACACTGCGCGTCCACCTCGGTCGCGGCCCGAATCGACGTGGCCAACCGCCGCTCCAACTCGTGTCGTCGCGAGTTCATCGCCCCGTCCGCACGCCGTGTCGGATCGGCCGGCTCCACCCGCCCGTCCTCGAACACGGTGAACCCCGAAGCAGCGGCCTCCGCCAGCCCCGCCCACAACTCCTGCTGCGCGACGCGGAGTCGGTCGGCCGCCGTGTCCAGGACGGTCAGCACACAGCGGGCCTCCTGCGCCGCCACCATGACCTGCTCACCCCGCGCGGCCACCCCCCGCTCCGCCGCATCCGCATCCGCGCCCTCCCAGCGCGAGGCCCGCAACGGCCCATCGACACCCGTCGTCGCCCGCCCGACCAACCCGTCCAACGCGGACGCCAGTTCGGTCCACTCGGCCACCGCCCGATCAAGCCCGCCCAAAGCGGCGTCGCGCAGTTGCGTCAGCGTCACCATCGGCGCCGCGCCTCCGCGAACGCACCCGCCGCCGCCTGATCGGTGCGATCGTGCGCGTCGGCGTTCGCCGTCAGCACCTCACCCAGCCCGCCGTACCCATCCGCGAGCGCCCGCAGGTGATCCGCCCACGCCGCCGTCAACGCGCCGGCCGCCGCCGCAACCGCGAACCCGGGACACCCGACGACCGCCACCCCCGGCTTGCCGGCCGCCTGCCGCAACGCCCCGGCCACCTCACGAGCCGCCGCCGCCCCCTGCCGCAGCGCCCCCGTCTCGACCCGAACCCGCGCCGAGCCGCCCCCACCGACACTGCCCCCACCAGCCAAGATCCCTCCCAGCGACCGCTCTATTACCTACTGCAACCAAACGATACCCATCGAAATCAACCGCCCGACCACCGAATTCCGCGAATCCCCCAAGAGCGAACAGATTCACCAACCAACGCGTAACCAGATCGCAAGCCGACTCGTTCATACGTATGGGCGAACGAAGTGAGCCGTTCGGGGGACGCGGGGGGTGCCGCAACAAAAGCCGACGGCGCACCAAGCACGATCCCGCTCGCCCGAAAACCGCAGGTCAGACGGGTTCCGCGTCAAAAGGACATGGAACTAATCAGAATAATTCACAACAAACGAGCCAGGAGTCGAAGTGAGCCACCCGAACATCGTCGAGATCTTCACCTACGGAACCCACGGAGGGGAAAGCCAAGTGCGCGTCGTCATGATCGACGACGACCCATGGTTCTGTGCCCGCGACGTGTGCGCAGTGCTGGAGCACACCAACTCACGGATGGCGGTGACCAACCTCGATCACGACGAGAAGACCAGCATCCGTGTTGAGAAAACCGCAGGTCAGAGGTCTTCCGTAAGCAATCCTTACGGAACCTCCGACCCGGGCGGCAACCCGAACATGACCTTCATCAGCGAGGCCGGTCTCTACTCACTGATCCTGCGAAGCAACAAGGCAACGGCCAAGCCCTTCCGACGCTGGGTCACCCACGACGTCCTCCCCACCATCCGTCGCACCGGCCGCTACATCCCCGCCACCAGCGAAAACATGGATGACCTGCTCTCCCGCGCGATCGGCTCGATCACCGATCTCGCCGCCCGTACCGGGGACCTGACCAAAGCTGTGGAGATCAACACGATGGCCGTGTCCCGCCTCACCGCCGGGTTCGAGTCGGCGACCCAGTTGTCCACAGCTACTGCTCACACGACCCCTCCCACCTCGGAAACCCACAACCCGGCCCAAGTTCTCCACAGCGATTTCCACAGGGTTATCCACAGGCCCGTCCCCCTCCCCACACCCGGTGATCGACGTCGCCTCACCCCCGAGGTCGTCGCCGAGTGTCGGCGCTTGGCGCGGGACGGGGTGTCGGTCTATCGGCTCGCCCGCCGGCACGGCGTGAGTGACTCGACCATGCGCTCGGCGGTGCGCGGCCAGACCTACCGCTACGTGCCCGAGCCCCCCGTGGGCCCCTGACCCGACTCCGTCCGCGCCGGCCCCCGCCCCGCGCGACCGCCTCGATGGTCCAGACCACCGCCACCACCCGCGCCGAAGCAGCCCCCGCGCCCCGATCACCTCCACCGCCCACGCCGGCAGTGCCATCGCCCAGCCGAGCGGCCGGCCCACGCAAGCCCCGGCAGGGTCACCGACCCGCCGTCCCGCCCCGGCCCGAAGCCCGGACCGGAACCCCGACCCAGCCTCCCGGCGACTCCCCCCTCGCCGCGTCGCAACCGGTGAAACCCCAGGTCAGAGCCGATTCACGCACACCGTGACGGCATGTCGAATCCCCGGGCGCCCGCCACCCTCACCGGCCCCGTCACGGTCCCCGTGCCCCCGCTCGCGCCGCCCGCGATCGGAATCGGCCCAACGCCCCGACCGGCGGCGGACCGAACACCCAGCGCAAGCCGGGTGCGGCCCCCTCGCCGTCACGATCGGCACCACTCCTCGAAACAACCATCGGTTCGCCGCCACCCACCCGGCCACCGACAGGGACCCCGACGGTGCGCGTCCCCACCCCGCACCGACCCACGAAGCCGACCCGCCCCAGCACGCGTGTGACGACGAACAGCCCCGCCGACAACCGCCCCGTCGCCCGAACCCCGAACCCCACCAGCACCCGGTCGAAGCCCCGTCGCGCCACCCCCACCACGACCGGCCCGGCGACCGGGAGCAGCCCGGCGACGCCCCCGGGCCCGCAGTCCCCGACAACCAGCCTCGCCGCGTTTTCCACAGGCTCACCCGCACCCTCGCGGCGGCACCACACACCGCGACCGTCCACACCACGGAACACGACCGGAGCACGCCGGCCGGCTCAGTACAGTGACGACATGTCCGACGCCCGCACGCCCGCCGCCGCGCCCCGCTGGACCTACCTCGGCCCTGCGGGCACCTTTACCGAGGCCGCCCTGCGCATGCTGCCGGGCGCGGAGCACGCCGAGGTCACCCCGATGGAGTCGGTGCCCGCCGCCCTGGACGCGGTCCGCCGCGGCGACGCCGACGGTGCGGTGGTCGCGCTGGAGAACTCGGTCGAGGGTGCCGTGTCCATCACGCTGGACGAACTGGCCACCGGCGCCCCGCTGGTGATCACCGCCGAGATCCTGCTGCCGATCGCCTTCGCGCTGCTGGTCCGTCCCGGGGTGACCCTGGCCGACATCAAGACCCTTTCCAGCCACTCGCACGCCCAGCCGCAGGTGCGCAACTGGCTCTCGACCAACCTGCCCGACGCGCACTGGTACTCGTCCGCGTCCAACGCCGACGCCGCCCGCCTGGTCCAGGAGGGTCGCTACGACGCGGCCCTGGCCGGCGAGTTCGCCGCCGGGCCCTACGGCCTGGTGCCGCTGATCACCGACATCCACGACGTCGAGGGCGCGGTCACCCGGTTCGTCCTGGTCGAGCGCCCGGACCGGCCCACCGTGCCCACCGGCGCCGACCGCACCACCGTGGTCGCGTACATCGTGGACGACCACCCGGGCGCGCTCCTGGAGATCCTCCAGGAGTTCGCCGTCCGCGGGGTCAACCTGACCCGGATCGAGTCACGGCCGACCGGGGACGGGCTCGGGCACTACTTCTTCTCGATGGACGCCGAGGGCCACGTCGCCGACGCCCGGGTCGGCGAGGCGCTGATGGGGCTGCGGCGGGTGTGCGCGGCGGTGCGCTTCCTCGGGTCCTACCCGCGCGCCGACCGGGTGCGTCCGCAATTGCGCCGGGGCACCTCGGACGCCGAGTTCGCCAACGCGAGCGAATGGCTGGCCCGCGCCCGCGGCGGTGGCGGGATCTGAATCGGTACGGCGCCGCCCCTCAGGGCACCCGCACCGTGAGCGAGCCGGGCCGGATCCGCACCGCGAGCCGGGTGCCGGGCCCGATCGCATCGCCGTCCAGCTCGCGCGGCTCCGGCCGATCGGTCTCGATCAGCACCCGTCGGCCGGTGAAGTGCTCGATCGGGCGCAGCCGTTGCTGCTTGACCGGCACCACGGCCGGCTCCTGGGAGCGGCGCCGGCCTATCACCCGGACCGTGGCGTGTGCCCAACCGGTCATCCCGTAAGGCGCGAACACCACCACGTCCAACAGCCCGTCGTCCGGCGCCGCTCCCGGCAACAACTGCATGCCGGCCTGGAGCGCGCCCACGTTGCCGACCAGCACCATCCGGGCCCGTCGCCGGATCGGCTCACCGTCGTCCACGGTCAGCGTCACCCGCATCCGCCGATCGCGCAGGTGCCGGGCACCGGAGACCACGTAGGCGGGCCAGCCGACCTTCTTCTTGAGCGCGTCCGGCGCGTCCGCGACCATCGCCGCGTCCAGCCCGATGCCGGCCATCGCGGTGAAGCAGCGCGGCTCGGTGCCCGCCGTGACGGCGAGTTCGTCGTCCGGGTCCACCGTGCCCAGGTCGATCCGCCGATCCCGCCCGTGCATCGCCACATGCAACGCGTCGGCGATGTCGATCGGCAGGCCCAGGTTGCGCGCGAGCAGGTTGCCGGTGCCCGCCGGGATCACCGCGAGCGGGGTGTCCGTACCGGCCAGCGCACCGGCGCACTCGCGGATCGTGCCGTCGCCGCCCGCCGCGATGACCAGGTCGACCCCCTCGGCCAACGCCTTCGCGGTCACCCCGGCGCCCGGATCGAGCACCGTCGTCTCCAGCCACAGCGGTTCGGCCCACCCGGCGTCGTACATGATCCGGTCGATCCGGGTGCGCGACTCGGCCACGTCGAGCTTGATCGGATTGACCACCAGCGCCGCCCGCGGCAGCCCGCCGTCGGCCCCCTGCGGGGCCTCGCGTCGCCGGGACCGATAGCCCCAGACCGACTTCGGGGACAGCAGGGCGCGGTTCATCACCACCAGCACGACGCTCGCGTACACCATCGACAGCAGCACGTCGCTGGGGTGGTGCATGCCGCGGTACATCCGGCTCCCGGCCACCGCGAGCGGTATCGCGCCGAGCAACACCCAGACCAGGACCGCCGGCCGGCGCCCGCGCAGCCGACCGGTGAGCAGCACCGCCAGCCCGCCGTACAGCGCGAACGCCGCGCCGGTGTGCCCGAACGGGAAGCTCGACGTCGCGGCGGCCGCGTCCAGGCGCGGGACGTCCGGGCGATCGCGCGCGACGAAGAGCTGGACGAGGAAGAACACCAGCGCCTGCCCGGCCACCGAACAGGCCAGGAACATCGGACCGCGCCAGGAGTGGCCGACGATGCGGGCCACCACGACCGCGAGCAGCGTGGTGGCGATGATCACACGGGTGTCGGCCAGTGTGGAGAACAACCGCGTGACGTCGTTCCAGCCGCCCGAACGATGCTCGGCGAAGGTGCGATCGAGGTCGTCCTCGACGGTGAACGGCCAGACGCCGTCGAGGGTCTTGGTGATCAGCAGACCGAGGCCGACCATGACGAACGTCAATATCGCGAGGGGCAGGACGATACGGCGCAGGAACCGTCCTGCTTCGGTGAGCATGACCGACATTCTTACCCGGCCGTGCTTCCTTCAGTTCCGCCGATCCGAGGAGTGCCCGTCGGTTCCGGGTCGAATGTGTGAAATCTCCGGATCGAGGTCGTGCCCCTCGATCTCCGGTTCCAGGCCCTCCTCGGTCGCGTCCACGTCCCGTAGACCGGCGTCGCGGCGCCACCATTCGAAGACCGCGGAGGTCGCGGCGAGCACGATCAGGCCGAGCACCCAGCCACCGACCACGTCCGTGACGTAGTGCACGCCGAGCGCGACCCGGGTGAAGCCGACGCCGATCGCCGAGCCGATCGCGACCACCCAGGCGATCGGCCGATACACCCGAGGTATCAGCGGCAACAGCGCCAGCAGCAGCACCCCCGGGCCGACCACACCCATCAGCGCGTGCCCGGACGGGAAGGACCAGCCGCCTGCGTGGTCGACCGGGTTGGGCAGATTCGGCCGGGCCCGGGTGAAGACGAGCTTGAGCCCCGCACCGAGCAGGCCGCCGATCACCATGGTGGCCACCGCCCACACCACCAGTCGGCGGGCGCCGCGCCACCAGAGCCAGACGCACATGACGGCGACCAGCAGCCGGTACATGTTCGGATCCCAGACCCAGTCGCTGAGGATCCGCAGCGCGTGTTGCCAGTCGGGATGTTCGCGGACCCAGTCGTTGAGGCCGGTCGCGACGTCCTTGTCCAGGTCGAGCAACGGCGACCACTTGGTCTCCACCAGCAGCGCGAGCAGCCCGAACGGCACGGCGCCCACCAGCAGCGCGAGGGCGACCAGGGTCAGCCTGAGGCCGAATCGCCGGTCCGGGTCGAGGCGCTTCCTGGTCCAGGTGGGAGTGCTCATCTCTCATTCTTAGCCCGGATTCGGGCCGGCACGTGTGTTTGCGGGTGGTCGGCTTCGTCGCACTCGCGAAATCCGTTGGCGGGGCCCCGGTAGGCTTTGGCCGTGATCGACCTGCGACTGCTCCGTGAGGATCCCGACCGTGTCCGCGCTTCGCAGCGCGCCCGCGGCGAGGACGAGACCATCGTCGACGCGCTGCTCGCCGCGGACGAGCTCCGCCGCTCGTCCGGTTCCCGGTTCGACGCGCTGCGCAACGAGCAGAAGTCGATGGGCAAGCAGGTCTCCAAGGCCAAGGGCGACGAGCGGCAGGAGCTGCTGACCCGGGCCCAGGCGCTGGCCGCCGAGGTCAAGACCGCGGACGCGGAGCAGGCCGAGGCCAAGGCCGAGACCGACCGACTGCTCAAGGCGCTGGCCAACCTGATCGACCCGGACGCGCCGGTCGGTGGCGAAGAGGACTTCGTCACGCTCGAGGAGATCGGCACGCCGCGCGATTTCGCGGCCGAGGGCTTCGAGCCGCGCGACCACGTCGAGCTGGGTCGGATGCTCAAGGCGATCGACGTCGAGCGGGCCGCGAAGGTGTCCGGCTCGCGCTTCTACTACCTCACCGGCGTCGGCGCGCTGCTCGAACTCGCGCTGGTCAACATGGCCATCGCGCAGGCGACCGAGGCCGGCTTCACGCCGATGTTGACGCCCGCCCTGGTGCGTCCGCACGCGATGGAGGGCACCGGCTTCCTCGGCCAGGCCGCGGAGAACGTGTTCCACCTGGAGGCCGACGACTACTACCTCGTGGGCACCGCCGAGGTGCCGCTCGCGGCGTACCACATGGACGAGATCATCCCGGCCGCCGAACTGCCGCTGCGCTACGCGGGCTTCTCGCCGTGCTTCCGCCGCGAGGCGGGCACCTACGGCAAGGACACGCGCGGCATCATCCGGGTGCACCAGTTCGACAAGGTGGAGATGTTCTGCTTCGTCGCGCCGGAGGAGGCCGAGGCGGAGCACCGGCGCCTGGTGGCGTGGGAGAAGGAGTTCCTGAACCGGCTCGAACTGCCGTACCGGGTGATCGACGTCGCGTCCGGCGACCTCGGCGCCTCGGCCGCGCGCAAGTTCGACATCGAGGCGTGGATCCCGACCCAGGGCAAGTACCGCGAGGTCACCTCGACCTCGAACTGCACCGAGTTCCAGGCCCGCCGGCTTCAGGTGCGGATGCGCGACGAGCAGGGCACCCGCCCGCTGGCCACGCTCAACGGCACGCTGTGCGCGGTGCCGCGCACGATCGTGGCGATCCTGGAGAACCACCAGCAGCCGGACGGCTCGGTGGTCGTGCCGGCGGCGCTGCGTCCGTTCCTCGGCGGCCGTGAGGTGCTGGAACCGGTGCAGGCGTGACCTTCTCGCTGGTCGCCACCGACCTGGACGGCACGCTCCTGCGCGAGGACCACACCGTCTCGGCGCGCAACCGTGCGGCGCTGGCCCGGGTCACCGCGGCCGGTGCGAAGCACGTGATAGTGACCGGGCGCGCGGTGTCCTGGACGCGTCCGGTGTTCGAGGCGTTGGGCTACCGGGGGCTCGCGGTGTGCGGGCAGGGCGCGCAGGTCTACCACGCGGGCGAGCAGCGGCTGCTCACGTCGGTCACGCTGGACCGGGCACTGGCCAGGCTGGCCACCGAGCGGTTGACCGAGGAACTGGGCGACGTACGGTTCGCGGTCAGCCGGGACGGGTTGACCGGCGAGGTCGCGGTGGAGCGCGGTTATCCGTACAACCCGGTGTTGCCGGTGCACGTGCTCCGTGACCGCGACGAGCTGTGGTCGGAGCCGATCCTCAAGCTCTACCTGCACCACGACGACTACGACGACGACCGGCTGACTGCGTGCGCCCGCAAGATCTGCGCCGGTCTGGTGGACGTCACGCATGCCGGCACGAACATCGTCGAGTTGTTGCCGCTGGGCCTGAGCAAGGCGGTCGGCCTGTCCCTGGCCGCGCGCAGGCTGGGCGTCAAGGCCGCCGACACCATCGCGTTCGGCGACATGCCCAACGACGTCACCATGTTCAAGTGGGCCGCCCACGGCGTGGCCATGGCCAACGCCCACACCGAACTGCTCGCCGTCGCGGACGAGGTGACCCTGTCCAACATGGACGACGGCGTCGCGGTGGTCCTGGAGCGGCTGTTCCCGGCCTGAGTCAGCCGACGGGTGGCCCGGCGGGCACCGAAACCTCCCGCGCCACGCGCACGTGGATCGGCCGCGAGGCGCCCACCCCGCAGACCAGCGCGCACCCGGACAACACCAGCATCAGCACGATCGGCACCGTCCACCCGCCCGTGGCCTGGTGCAGCGCCCCGGCGGCCAACGGCCCGAACGCGGCGAGCACGTAGCCGACCGCCTGCGCCATCCCGGACAATTGCGCGGCCGTGTTCGGATCCGGCGAGCGCAGCACGATCAGGGTCAGCGCGAGCGACACCGCGGCGCCCTGGCCCAAGCCCAGGATGGCCGCCCACGCCCACGCCCCGCCGGTGGGCGCGACCATCAGCCCCACATAGCCGACCACGATCAGGCCGACCGAGCCGAACACCAGCGGGCTCTGGTTGCGCATCCGACCGGCCAGGATCGACCCGACGAACGAGGCCGGGATCTGCACGAACGTGCTGAACGCGAAGATCGTCGCCGCGGTGCCCTTGCTCATCCCGTTGTCGGTGAGGATGGTCGGCATCCAGGCGAGCAGTACGTAGAACAGCAACGACTGCAGGCCCATGAAGCCGGTCACCAGCCAGGCCAACGACGACTTCCACAGGCCCGGCACGTGCGGCATCGCGGCCGGGACACTCCCGCGCCGGCGGCGCACGTGCGGCAGCCAGACGGCCACCGCCACGAAGGCCAGGAGCGCCCAGACGCCGAGCGCCGGCTGCCAGCCGTGTCCGATGGTGTTCTCCA
Source organism: Embleya sp. NPDC005971 (assembly GCF_040629175.1). Taxonomy (NCBI): domain Bacteria; kingdom Bacillati; phylum Actinomycetota; class Actinomycetes; order Kitasatosporales; family Streptomycetaceae; genus Embleya; species Embleya sp. NPDC005971. Next base: position 104,496 of record NZ_JBEXUX010000015.1, read on the forward strand.
GCGGCACGGTCGCACCCGCCGACACGGCGGCGCCGAACACCATGGCGGCGCTGTACACGCCGATCATCGCCGCCGCCCGGTGCGGGAACTCGCGCTTGACCACGCCCGGCATCAGCACGTTGAGCACCGCGATCCCGGAACCGACCAGCGCGCCGCCCGCGAACAGCGCGGTCAGGTCCGGAACCACGCGCAGCAGGATGCCGAGGCCGACCACGACCAGCGCACCGAGCAGCACGAGTTCGGTGCCGTACCGGCGGGCCGCGATCGGCGCGAGCGGCGAGATCAGGCCCAGGAACAGCACCGGTATCGCGGTGATCAGGCTGCCCGTGGTCGCGGACAGATGGAACACCTCGCGCAGTTCGCCCACCAGTGGGGACACGCTGGAGAGCCCGGCCCGCATGTTGAGCGCGATCAGCACGATGCCGGCGAGCAACAACGCGCCACCGGTCGCCCGGGCGGTGCCGCCGGCGACCTTGCCGGTCGGGGGTATGCGCAGCTCGGTCGTGCTCATGCGTCGTGCTCCCTGCGGTGGTGCTTCGTCGGGTCGTGCAGCAGTGCGTCGAGGGCGAACACGGCGGGTTCGAGGATGCGGCGCACGGCCGACTCGGCCGCGTCCGGATCGGCGGCCTCGATCGCCTCGGCCAGCGCCACGTGCAGGCCGTGCGACGCGTCCGGGAGGGTGCCGTCGCCGACCACCGTGCGAATGGCGCGCCACAACGAGTCGCTGAACCAGCGGTAGGTGGCGACCATCGCCGAGTTGTGCGACGCGATCGCGATCGCGGTGTGGAAGGCCACGTCCTGTTCGACCAGGTCGTCCAGCTCGCCCTCGGCCGGCTCGCCCCGGTCGAAGTCGTGCGGCTCCGGGCTGTCCGCGCTGCCGTCCGCCGCGCCGCGACGGATCAGTGCGCGGCGGATCCGGTCCAGGTCCTCGGCGGTGCGGCGCTGGGCGGCGAGCCGGGCGGCCTCCACGTCCAGCGCACGGCGCATCTCGAAGATGTCCCGCAGGTCGGCGTGCTCGATCCGGCGGACCAGGTCGCCGGGGTCGGTGGTGGAGCGTACGTAGGTCCCGTCGCCCTGGCGCGACTCCAGCATCCCGGCGTGCACGAGCACGCGGATGGCCTCGCGCACGGTGTTCCGACCGACCCGCAGCCGTTCGGCGATCACGCTCTCGCTGGGAATGCGCGCGCCGACCGGCCAGGTGCCGGCGGTCAGTTGGGCGCGGAGCTGATCGATCGCATCGTCGACGAGGGAACGTCTACCGGCTGCCTGGAGCGACATGGACTCTCCCGAATTCGTGGGGTTGCCCAGTCATCCTACAAGTAGCTGCACAATGCATGCACCGGGGATCGCTCAGCGGCCCGTCGTCGCCGGGACGATCCGGAAGTCCCGCCGGAAGACCAGGTTGTGCAGGTCCGCGGCGGCGATCGCGCGCAGCGTGGGCAGTTCCTCGGCGGCGTCCTCGGGAGTGAACACGTTCAGCGGCCAGTCGCCGACCGTGCCGCCGCGCAGGTGCGGGTGGTGGAAACCGGCGCCGTAGTACGCCCGCAGGAGGATCGGCGCGAGGCCGGCCGCGCGTTGTCGCGGCCAGGACAGCTCCCAGACCGCCTCCAGGCCGCCGTCCCGCGCGGGTCGCACGCCGGTGGCGGTGCACTCGCCGGTGCCCAGCAGCAGATCGTGGTCCAGGTCCGCCAGGGCCCGGCGGGCGTGCGGGTCGAGCAGCGCGACGGCCGCGCGGAACAGCGCCTCCTTGTCCGCACGCGAGACCGCGTCGCCGTGGGTGCCATCGCGCAGGTCCGCGAAGTGCCGAAGCAGAGCGCCGTTGTTCATCGGTTCCTCCGGGTGGGTCGGGCCGCGTGGTGGGTCGCCGCGTACGCGGTGCCCAGGCGGTGTCGAAAGCTCGGGTCGGTCAGGAAGGCGCCGTGGCCGGTGCCGGCGGGTTCGTGCAGTTCGACCGGGACACCGGCGGCGCGCAGTCGTCGGGCGTGGTCGCGCACGTCGTCCACGACCGGGTCCAACGCGCCGGCCGCGAGGATCGCGGGGGCGACCCCGGCGAGGTCGGCGGCCTCGCGCGGGGTGCTGTACAGCGCTCGCGCGCCGACGGCGGCCGGGTGAACCGACGCCTGTCCCCGGTACGCCCGCCAGGCCGAGCCGAGCGCGGCCCGGGACGGGAAGGCGGTGGGTCGGCTGCGGTAGGACTCGGCGCGGCGGTCCGGGTCGATCGGCGGGTAGGCGAGCAGTTGCGCGGTGAGCGGCCGGCCCCGGTCGCGCCGGACCAGTGCGGCGCAGGCGGCGATCGTGGCGCCCGCGCTGTCCCCACCGACCGAGAGCGGCTCGGCGCCGACCCGGTCACCGGCCCAGTCCAGCACGGTGAGCAGGTCGAGCAGGGCGGCGGGGTGCGGGTGTTCGGGGGCCAACCGGTAGTCGACGCCGACCACCGTGGTCGAGGCGACCCGGGCCAGGTGGGCCAGCGCGGGCGCCCAGTCCTCGGTGCCCCCCGAGTGCCAACTCCCGCCGTGCGCCCAGACCAGGAGGCCGGCCGTGCCGGGGCCGCCGGCGAAGATCCGGACCGGGACGTCGTGGTCGGCACCGGGCAGGGTGATCGCCGGCGGCAGGGTGTCGAAGGCGGCGTGGGTCGCGGTCATGACGGATCTCCTCGGTCTGCTCGGCGGCACTGGGTCGAGACTCGCCCGGCCATCGCTCAGGTGGCCGAGCGCCCGGTCCGACGCGGGGCCAGGAACAGGCCCGCCAGCAGCGCGCCGAGCAGGACCAGGGCCGAGTCGACCAGGATCGCCACGCCGACCCCGGACAGGACCGCGTCGGGTCCGGTGCTGCCGAGCGAGTTCATCCGCGCGGTGGCGATCGCGCTCATGATCGGGATGCCCATCGTGATGCCCACCTGCTGGGTCATCGTGGCCAGACCGGTGGCCAGGCCCTGTTCGTCGTCCGGCAGGCCGGAGGTCGCGGTGATCATGAAGCCGACGATCATCAGCATGTTGCCCACACCGCCGACGAAGGTCGCCGCGAGCAGCAGCCAGATCCAGCCGCCCGAGCTGCCCAGGGCGACCAGCGACACGGTGGCCAGGGCCTGGACCACGCCGCCGGCGACGATCGTGGTGCGGGTGCCGAACCGGCCCACCACCCGGCCGCCGAGGGTGCCGCCGAGGACCGTGCCGATGCCCAGCACGCCGAAGGCGAGCCCGGTGGCCAGCGGCGAGTAGTCCAGGACCTCCTGGAGGTAGAGCGTGAGCAGGAAGACCAGCGAGGTCTCGGTCACGAACGCGATCAGACCGGTGAGGTTGCCCCACAACACCGAGCGGCGCTTCATGATGCCGACCGGGACCAGCGGCGAGGCGGCGCGGCGCTCGATGAACCAGAAGGCGACCAGGAGCACGACGCCGGCGACCAGCGAGCCGAGCGTGCCGGCCTCGCCCCAGCCCTCGGCGCCCGCCTGGGTCAACCCGAAGACCAGGGCCAGCAGGCCGCCGGTGACCGCGATCGCACCGGGCACGTCGAGCCTGGGCCGGTGGGTCGGCCGGGCGTCGGTGATCACCGACGGCGCGAGAATCAACACCAACGCGGCCACCGGCACGTTGACGAAGAAGGCCCAGCGCCAGGACAACATGTCGGTGAGCAGGCCGCCCAGCACCGCGCCCGCGGTGAATCCGGCCGACATCAGCGCGCCGTTCAGGCCCAGCGCCCGGTCCCGCAGCGGCCCTTCCCGGAAGGCGGTGGTCAACAACGACAGACCCGCCGGAGTCACCGCCGCGGTGGCCAGTCCCTGGAGCACCCGGGCGGTCAGCAACATCTCGGGCGACGTGGCGAAGCCGCCGAGCGCGGAGGAGGCGCCGAGCAGCGCCATCCCGCCCAGGAACAGTCGCTTGCGGCCGAACAGGTCCGCGACCCGGCCGAACAGCAGGGTGAAGCCGGCGGCGGTCAGCGCGAACGCGGTGGCCACCCATTGCAGGTTGTTCAGCGAGAAGCCGAGGCCCTCGCCGACCACGGGCAGGGCGACGTTCAGGATCGAGAAGTCCACCGCGATCATGAACTGGGCGCCGAGAAGGAGGGTGAGGATCAGCTTCTGCCGGCCGGTCATCGAGCTGCGCTCGGTGTCGGGTACGGCGGTGGGTGGGGCCGCGACCGGCCTGTCGGTGTGCTCGAGCGTGGACATGTGAATCTCCCGAGATGCTCTAACGGGTCTACTTTCCCGTTAAGATGCTCCGAAGGTAGCACGCTGGAACGACTTAATGGAACAGGAGTCCCGTTATGACCTCGGACGGTCTCGCCGGCGATCCCCCTCCCGGCTCCGCAGGCCATCCCCCGGCGCCGGGAGAGGGGCCGGCCGACCCCGGCACGGTCCGCCCCGGCGGGCGCACCGCCCGGGTCCGCGAGGCGGTGCTGCGCGCGGCCGGGGACGCCCTCGCCGAGCGCGGCTTCGCCGGCCTGGACCTGGCCGACGTCGCGCAGCGGGCCGAGGTCGGCAAGACCACCGTCTACCGACGCTGGGGCAGCACCACCGCGCTCGTCGCCGAGCTGCTCGTGGACATGGCCGAGAGCTCGGTCGCGCGCACCGAGACCGGCTCACTGCTCGGCGATCTGCGGGCCAACGCGCACCTGGTGCGCCGCACCCTCACCGACGAGCGGCAGGGCGCGCTGTTCAAGGCGGTGATCGCCGCGGCGACCTGCGACGCCCGCACCTCGGACGCGCTGCACGCGTTCTACGCCACCCGGATCAAGGAGTGGGCGCCGTGTGTGGAGGCCGCGATCACCCGCGGCGAGGCGCCGGCCGGAACGGACCCGCACGAGGTGATCCGGGCCGTGTCGGCGCCGCTGTACTACCGACTGCTGGCGAGCGGCGACCCATTGGACGAGGCGAGTGCGGAACTCGCCGCGACGGCCGCCGCCGCCGCGGCCCGGGCGGGGGCGTACGTGCGCTGACCGAACCGCGGCGCCGGCCCGTCGCGGGGTCGGCGCCGCGGGCACGTATGGTCGAGCGATGCGTTTGAGCACTGTGATCCTCCCGATCCACCGCTGGACCGAGGGCCGAAAGGTGTGGCGTCGCGCCGAAGACCTCGGGTTTCACGCCGCCTACACCTATGACCACCTGTCCTGGCGCAGCTTCCGCGAGCTTCCGTGGTTCGGGGCGGTACCCACCCTCACCGCCGCCGCGACGGCCACCGAGCGGCTGCGGCTGGGCACCATGGTCACCTCGCCCAACTTCCGCCACCCGGTCACCCTGGCCAAGGACCTCGCCGCCATCGACGACATCAGCGACGGCCGGTTGATCGCGGGCATCGGCGCCGGCGGCACCGGCTTCGACGCCACCGCGCTGGGCCAACGGTCGTGGTCCCCCCGCGAGCGGGCCGACCGGCTCGCCGAGTTCGTCCCGCTGATGGATCGCCTGCTCAGCGAACCGGCGGTGACCCAGGAGGGCACCTACTACACCGCGCACGACGTGCGGATGATCCCGGCCGGCCGGCAACAGCCCCGGGTGCCGATGTACATCGCGGCGACCGGTCCCCGAGGCATGCGCCTGACCGCACGGCACGGCGAGGGCTGGATCACCTACGGCGACCCCCGCGGCCCCAAGGACGTCTCGGCCCAGGACTGCCCGGCCGTGATCGCCGAACAGCTCGCCCGCCTCTCCGACGTCTGCGCGGCCGAGGGCCGCAAGCCCGACGAGTTGGCGAAGGTGCTGCTGCAGGGCTCGACCCTGGAGCGACCGCTGGACTCGCTGGACGCGTTCGTCGACTACGCGGGCCGCTACCGCGAGCTGGGTATCACCGAACTGGTGCTGCACTGGCCGGTGCCGGACTCCGTCTTCGCGGCCGACCCGGTCGTCTTCGAACGCATCGCCACCGAGGGACTGCGCCAACTCGACTGAGCGATCCGGTCCCGCGCACCGGGCGCCCGGACACCGCGCCCGGCCCCGTGGACCCGACGAATCGTTTCTGAGCGAGGATGTACCCGTGACGATCACGAATCGCCCACGCCTAGTGGCCACCGACCTCGACGGCACCATCGTGCGCGACGACGGGTCCATCTCCGAACGCACCCTCGCCGCGCTGGAACTGGTCGAGTCCGCCGGCGCCGAGGTGGTCTTCGTGACCGGCCGTCCACCGCGCTGGATGAACCGCGTCGCCGAGGTCACCGGCCATCACGGCCTGGCCATCTGCGGCAACGGCGCGGTCGTGTACGACCTGCGCGCCGAGCGGATCGTGGGCACCCACACGATGGACGTGACCGCCGCCCGCAAGGTCACCGAGCTGCTTCGCGAGGCGGTGCCGGACGTGTGCTTCGCGGTGGAGACCGAGACCGGGTTCATGCACGAGCCGGACTACCCCGCGGTGGAGCGCGACGTGTCGATCGTGCACGCGGTCGGCCCGGTCGAGGAACTGTTGACCGGGCCGGTGCTCAAGCTGCTCGCCCGGCACCACAGCCTGGACCCGGACGTGTTCCTCGCGCTGGCCCGCGAACGGGCGGGCGCGTACGCGGAATTCACCCACTCCTCGGCGATCGCCCTGGTGGAGATCAGCGCCTTGGGCATCAGCAAGGCCAGTACCCTGGCCTGGTTCTGCGCGCAGCGCGGGATCCGTACCGAGGACGTGGTGGCGTTCGGCGACATGCCCAACGATCTGCCGCTGTTGGCCTGGGCCGGACAGGCGTACGCGGTGGCCAACGCGCACCCCGACGTGCTGGCCGCGGTGGCTCGGCACACCGGCAGCAATCAGGAGGACGGCGTCGCCCAGGTCCTGGAAAAGTTGTTCGGCTGAGTCGGGCCGGCGCCGGTCGGTATCGGTGTACGCACCGGCCGACTCCTCGAACGCGTGACAACAAAAACACGCTTACGCGTGAAGGTTGCACAGTGTAGTTACTCGATTGCTTTCCGTGACATAGATTGGCGCCGTGTACACCCCCTCCCGGCCAGGGTCCCCACTGGCTGTGACGATCGACCGTTACCGGGTCGGCGAGGCTCTCTCGTTCCGGCCCATCGCCGAGGGCCTCCTCAACCGAGGCTACGAGGTCGTCACCACCAGGGGACGCTGGTTTCTCAAGCACTATCTGGACCAACGACCCGACACCATCCGCTTCCAGCACCACATCACCCAGCGGCTCGCCGTCTGCGGGATACCCGCGCTCCCGCCGGTGGCCGACCGGCGCGGGCGCACCGTGCTCACCTCGCGGGGCCGCTGGTTCGCGCTCTACCCCTGGGTGGAGGGCACCCACCGACGCGGCACCGAGCTCGACGCCCGGGGCTGTGCCCGGGTGGGTGCGCTGCTCGGCGGCGTGCACGTGACGTTGCCCAAGCTGCTCCCGCCTGTCCAACAACCGCTGCTGGTGCCCACCGCCGACCCGCACGAATCGTTGGCCACCGTCGAGCGCCTGCTCACCCGGATCCGCACCCGATCCGAGCCGAGCGCGTTCGACCGGCTCGCCGAACTGCGGCTGATCGAACGGCGCGCGATGTTGCTGCGGCACGCGCACCGACGGCCACGCGACCACGAGGCACCGCGCACCGGCTACGTGCACGGCGACTTCCACCCGCTGAACCTGCTGTATCAGGGCACCGAGCCGGTGGCGATCATCGACTGGGATCGGCTGGCGGCCCTGCCCGACACCGAGGAGCTGGTGCGGGCCGCGCTGATCTTCTTCACCGACCCGATCTCGGGCACCCTCGACCTCGATCGGGTCCGCGACTACGTGGCCGGCTACCGAGGCGTGGTCGACCCGGGACCCACCCAACTCGCCGCCGCCGTGCACCGACTGTGGTGGGAACGACTGAACGACTTCTGGATGCTCACCCGGCACTACCTCGAACACGACCCGCGCTGTGCCCCGCTGTTTCCCGCCTCCGCCGCACTGATCGTGTGGTGGACGATGGCCTACGACGAGGTCCTGAAGGCGTTCCTGGGCTGACGACCGACCCGGTACGCGAAAACCCGCGGGCGCCACGATTCGTGGCGCCCGCGGGTTCGCAGGCTCGGATCAGGGGGTCGTGCCGGTGCCCGGATTGCCCGGACCACTGCCACCGCCACCGACCGGGTCCGGCGGCTTCGTCCCGCCACCCTTGGTCGGTGTGGTGGACGTGGTCGGGCGCGTCGTCTCGGACGGCTTGGTCGGCGGTGGCGAGGTCGGCGGGTGCGTCTGGCCCGTGGTCGTCCCGCCCGGATCCCGCGTGTTGCCGAACGTCGGGTTCGAACGCCACGTCTGCGTCGGAGGGGACGTGACCGTACCCGACGTCGCCTTGCCCGCGTCGGGCTTGTTGCTCGTAGCCGGCTGGGCGACACCGTTGTCGCTCGTCGTGGCGGCGGGCGACTCCCGCTTCGTCGACGGACTGTCGCCGCCCCCGAACCCCTTGGCCAGGAACACCGCCCCGACCGCCACCAGGACCACCGCGAGCGCGGCCACCAGGAAGACCGGCAGCCTGCGCTTGGGCGGCGGGTCGTGCGGCAGGATCGGCAGCGGCCCGGTGCCGCCGTCGTTGGCGGACTGCCCGGGCAGCGTGCCGGTGCCGGGGTGCCCCGCGAGCGGCGGCATCGCGGCGGTGGCCTCGGCCGAGCCGGAGTGCGCCGAGCCCACCGCCGTACCCGCGGCGGCCTGGCTCCACGAACCGAACTCGGGCCGCGGCGCCTGCTGGGTCGGCACCCGCGGCGGAACCGCGACCGAGACCTGCTGACCGGCCAGCGCCCGGCGGATGTCCATCCGCATCTCGTCGGCGGTCTGGTACCGGTCGTCGGGGTTCTTCGCCAGCGCCTTCAACGCGATCGCGTCCAGGTGCGGAGGCACCCGCGGATCCATCATCGACGGCGGCCGGGGATCGTCCTGGACGTGCTGATACACCACCGACAGCGGCGTATCGCCGTTGAACGGCGGGCGCAGGGCCAGCAGTTCGTAGAGCAGGCAACCGCTGGAGTACAGGTCGCTGCGCGCGTCGACGGTCCGGCCCAGGGCCTGCTCCGGCGACAGGTACTGCGGCGTGCCCATGACCATGCCGGTCTGGGTCATCGTGGTCGCCGCGCTGTGCATCGCGCGGGCGATGCCGAAGTCCATCACCTTGACCGCGCCCGAGTTGGTGATGATCACGTTCGCGGGCTTGATGTCGCGGTGGATGATGCCGTGCCGGTGGCTGTACTCGAGCGCCTCCAGGATGCCCTCGGTGACCCGCAGGGCCTGCTCCAGCGGTATCGGGTTGCCCTCGCCGAGCAGTTCGCGCACCGTGCGGCCCTCGACGCACTCCATCACGATGAACGGCACCAGCTCTTCGCCGACCCGGTCCTCGCCCGTGTCGTAGACCGACACGATCGCGGGATGGTTCAGCGACGCCGCGTTCTGCGCCTCGCGGCCGAAACGCGAGCGGGCCACCGGGTCCTGCGCGAGGTCCGGGCGCAGCGTCTTGACCGCGACCGTGCGGCCCAGCCGTACGTCGTGGGCCATCAACACCTCGGCCATGCCGCCGCGACCGAGCTGGCGACCGAGTTCGTAGCGGCCGGATCCGACCGTCTTCACCTGTGTGCCGGACGCCTCGTGCTCGTCCGGTCCCTGCGGCGGGGTCATCGCTCCTCGCCCTGTGCGTCGGGGCGGCCCGCCCGGGGCCGCCGAACTGGGGCGATGGAGTCCGCCGCGTGCAGATCGGAGCGGAAAACACCACGGGAGCGGGGGAGCACGACGGTTCCAACGATCGGCCGGCCACAAAGGCACGCCGACTCGGACGTCAGGGTGGTGGCCGGGGACTCGGCGATCATCCTCGGCAGTCCCCTCACGTGGCGCCCGGGGGTGAACCCGCGCCGAAGTGCAGATGAAATGTGGTGCTTCCTCGGTTCAAGTCCCGAAACGATACCGGGATCGGTGGTACTCCCGGGTGAAGAGCCCATGGTAACGGGATTCCGGCACCCCGGCCGATGCCTTGGGCGGCTGCCGGCACCGGACCGCGCGATCGTGCCCGTCGCGAATCAGCGCAACATCAGGATCGACGCGAGCACGGCCAGCACACCCAGCACGGTCGCCGCGAACGCGGCACCCGCACCGCTCCTGCGACCGTAGGCTCCCGGCGCACTGTGCGCGCCCGCCGAGCGGGCCCTGGGCCCGAACCCGGACAACATCCGCACCCACGGCGGACCGCCGCCCGGCGGCCGCGTCGGCCGCTGCCCCATCGGCCCCGCCGACATCGCCGGTGCCGGCGGTCCCGGCGGCGGCGCCGGGACGCCGGCCCCGTAGAGCACCGAATCCCACACGTCCGCGGGCAGGATCCGGCGCACCGACTCGCGCATCCGCCCGGCGGTGTCGAAGCGCAGACGCGGGTCCTTGCGCAGCGCGTGCAACACCAGATCGTCCACCGCGCCGGGCACGTCGGGCCGGTACGCGGAGGGCGGGGTCGGCTCCTCGCGCATGTGCCGATACGCGATGTGCACGGCCGTACCGCCGTCGAACGGCGGCACCCCGACCAGCAGTTCGTGCAGCAGGCAGCCCACCGAATACAGGTCGCTGCGGGTGGACGCGGGATGGCCGAACGCCTGTTCGGGGGAGAAGTACTGCGGGGTGCCCATGATCCGACCGGGGTCGGTGAGCGCACCGTCGGTGACGAACAGCGCGCGGGCGATGCCGAAGTCCATCACCTTGACCTCGCCGCTCGGCGTGATCATCACGTTGACCGGCTTGATGTCGCGGTGCACCAGGCCGCGGTCGTGGCTGTACTCCAGCGCGTCGAGCACCTTCGCGGTGATCGCCAGGGCACGCGGCCACGGCACCGGGCCGTGCGCCTCCAGCAGATCGCGCAGGGTCAGGCCCTGGATCAGCTCCATCACGATCCACGGCACCAGCACGCCGTCCTCACCGGGATCGGCGCCGGTGTCGAACACGGAGACGATCGTGGGGTGGTTCAGCGCGGCGGCGTGCTCGGCCTCGCGGGCGAAGCGCGAGCGCGCGACGGTGTCCTCGGCCAGGTCGCTGCGCAGGCGTTTGACCGCGACGATGCGATCGAGCAACAGATCGTGCGCCTCGTGCACGACGGCCATGCCGCCACCGCCGATCCGGCGCCCGGTGCGATATCGCCCACCGCCGAAGACACGCCCGCTCGCCCGAGCCGGGTCCCCCGAAACGGTCACCGTCAGGCCGCCCTCCACGCCGCACGACTCGCGCACGCCCTCGGCCCGAGTCGACCTACCGAAAAGCGCTCCCGTCGCATCGCCGACAGCCTGTCAGAGACACGACGAGAGCGCAGCGGGTCGGTGCCATCGCGCACCGACCCGGGGTACGCCCCTACCGGAACGCTAGAGGTAGGGACCCGACTGGGTGTGTGGCGGTTCGCCCTGACCGCCCGGAGCCATGCCGGGCGGCAACGCCCGGCGCATCGTCTCCAGTTGTGCGCGCGCCGCCATCTGCTGCGCGAACAGCGCGGTCTGGATGCCGTGGAACAGGCCCTCCAGCCAGCCCACCAACTGTGCCTGGGCGATCCGCAGCTCGGACTCGCTGGGCACCGAATCGTGGGTGAACGGCAACGAGAGCCGATCCAGCTCCTCCACCAGCTCCGGCGCGAGCCCCTTCTCCAGCTCCTTGATCGAGCTGGCGTGGATCTCCTTGAGGCGTACCCGGCTCGCCTCGTCGAGAGGAGCCGCGCGCACCTCCTCCAAAAGCTGCTTGATCATGCTGCCGATGCGCATGACCTTCGCGGGTTGTTCGACCATGTCGGTCACCGCGAGTTCACCGCCCTCTTCACCGAGGCCGCCGCCGAGCGCCATGCCATCCGGCCCGACGATCACCACCTGCGGGTTTTCACCATTCGCTTCGTTGTTCGGCGTATCCATACATCTCATCCTAGGAGCGCCGGAGGGTTATCCCGTCCTGCTGCGCACCACCGCGCGCGATCGTGTCAAAAGCGCCGCGAGCAGGGCCGCGAGGATCGGCAGCACGATCAGCGCGAGACCCATCCGGGTCCATGGAATCACCAGTTCGGGAGCATGCAGCCGGCTCTTCGCGTCGGCCGGCATCGCGTCCCACAGCGCCGACTTCTGTCCTCGCCGCACGACCACCCCCGCCAGCACCCCGGCCGCCAGCCCCAGCGCGGTGCCCAGCAACGCGATCACCCCGCTCTGGAAGGCGGACAACCGGCGCCGCACGCTCGGCGGCGCGCCCACCGCGCCCAGGGTGGCCAGATCCTTCTGCGCGTCGGCCAGGGCCAGTCCGGTGGCCACGCCGGACGCGCCGACCGTGATCACCAGCGCGAACACCGCGAGCAGCAACATGCGCGCGTCGCTCGTCGGCTGGAAGCCCCGCTCGACGAAGACGAAGCTCTGTTCGGAGACCTTGGCCACCTGGTCCTCCAGCCGCTGCTTCTGCACGTCCGAGGGCGAACGCCCGGCGTCGTAGACCAGACCGGCCGGCTCGACCGCGGCCCCGAGCACCCGAGCCGCCTCGGGCGAGGCGAACATGCCCGACAGACCGAAGGGGCCTCGCACCGCCACGGCGGGCAGCCGGACACCGGGCGCATCCGCTGGAACCCGGTTCGGGGAGGACGGCCGGACCGGTCCGGTGACGACGAACGTCTCCTGCGCCTTGACCTCGACCATGCCGTCCGGCCCGACGTATCCGTCCTCGAACAGCACGACCCCGCCCCGGGACAACACCTCCACGGCGCGCGGGTCGTCCGCGCCGGTCAGCATGCGCAGCAGACTCGCGTCCCCGACGACCGATTGGAAGAAGCCGTTCTGGGACCGCGTCTCCAGCCGGCATCGCGGATCGTCGCGCCACCGCTGCCCGTCCTCGCCGCTGCGGGCCGGGCAGCGGGCCTCGGGCAACTTCTCCGGCCGATAGGTGACGCACCGGCCCGCACCCGTACAGGGAGCGCCCACGGTGCCCAACACGCCGCCCTTCGCGTCGGGCAGGATCCGCTCCACGGCCTGCCGGACGTCCTCGGCCTGTGCGGCACTCACCCCCGTCTCACCCGGTATCCCGCTCATCGGTATCCGCCCGGGGAAGCCGATCAACACGTGGTTCTCCCGGGCATTGGGGTGGTACTTGTTGCGCTCGTCCGCGTTCTCGCTCGACCAGACCACCGCGATCACCACCGAACCCGCCACCGCGGCCATCACCGCGGCCATCGCGGGCGCGCTGCGCGGACGACTGCGGGCCGCGTCGCGCAGCGCCAACCGGGGTGTCAGCGGCAGGAATCGACCGAGCCTGGCCGTCGCACCGATCAGCGCCGGACAACACGCGACCAGGCCCAGTTCGGCCGCCACCACCCCGGCGATGATGATCGTGTCGTCCGCCCGATCCGCGCCGAACAACGCGACGCCGACCCCGAGCGCGGTGACCGCGGCCCCGATGAGCGGCAACACGCGCGAGCCGCGCCGCACCCCCCGACGCCCGGTCAACGAAGCGGCGATGTCCTCGCGGGAGGCCAGATAGGCCGGGACGAGCGCGGCGAGCACACCGACGGTGACGCCCACCGCCCCGATGCCGAGCAACTCCGGCGCTCGCACGTCGTAGCGACCGGACAGCGCGCCGGAGCGCTCGGCGATCCGCGTCCGGATCGCCGCCGCGACGCCCAGGCCCACCGCTGTGCCGAGCACGGCGCCGACCACGCCCAGGACCAGCCCGCCGCCGAGCACCACCGCGCCGATGTGCCGACGGCCGCCACCTGCAACCCCGATCAGCCCGAGTTCGCGTCGCTTGCGGCGGGCACCCACCGCGAAGGCCGGGCCGGCGAGCAGGATCATCTCCAGCAGACCCAGGCCCAGGCCGATGCCGCCGAGCCTGAGGGCCCGCGAGTCGGCCCACTGGCGCGGGCTGTCGAAGGTCCAATCCGCCCTGGCCGGCGGGTCCCGCAACACCGCGGCGGATCTGATCAACAGACCCTGCCGGTTGGCGGCCGACACCTTGGACCACGGCATGCCGCCCTGGACCCGGATCAGCGTGAAGTTGTCCATGCCGAAGACCCTGATCGCGCCCGGACGCGCGTGCATCTCGTCGATCAGGGCGCCCGGCGCGGCCATCACCAGGTGCTCGCGCAGGCGGCTCGGCAGCACGATCGTGCCGACGATGCGGAAGGTCTTGTTCGTGGTCTTCTCGGTCAGCGTGCCGCCGACCCGGTAGCCCGCGGATCGGCGCAACTCCTCGGTGACCACGACCTCGTCCGGGGCGCGGGGAGCCCGCCCCGCGCGTTGCACGACCATGCCCTTCGCGATCGGCGAGGTGTAGTCGAGTTCGCGGATCCGCACGTCGGTCCGGCCGTGCGCGGTGGACACCGCGCCGAAGGTGGAGCGGTCGACCAGCTTCTCGGTGACACCGGGGATCATCGAGGTCGGGTCGCGAGGCGGCGGCTCGGTCGGCTCCGCCTCGGCCTGCCCGGACCCGGCCGGTGGAAATTCCCCGTTCGCGTCCGCGGGCCGCCACTCGTCACCGGTCGGATCCTGGCGAATCGCGACCGAACGATTCCCGTTTTGGGAGTTCCCTCGCTCCGCGGTGTCCGACACCAGCGCGTCCGCCCGCCCCATCGAGCGGGAGATCACCTCGTCGGTGTCCAACTGCACGCTCCGCCAGGTCACATCGGCCGCGCTCATGCCCAGCACCGGGACCGCGATCATCGCGACGATCAGCGCGCTGCGGCCCTTGGCCCGCAGCGCGTCCCGACGGGCGATCCGCAGCGTCGCCCGCCACGAGCTCACGCTCATCGCGAACCGCCCCGGGACAGCAGCGACTCGGCGTCGGCCGAGGGGCCGGTGTCGTCCACGAGCCGACCGTCGCGCAGGAACACGATCCGGTCCGCCCAGGCCGCGTGCCGGGCCTCGTGGGTCACCAGGACCACCGCCGCGCCGGACTCGCAGCGCGCGCGTAACACCCGCAGCACCGCCTCGCCGGTGGTCGAGTCGAGCGCGCCGGTGGGCTCGTCGGCCAGCACCAACCGGCGCTCGCCCACCAAAGCCCGGGCTATCGCCACCCGTTGTTGTTGGCCGCCGGACATGTCGTCGGGAAATCGCTCGCCGAAGTGTTGCAGGCCGACCTCGGTCAGCGCCTCGTGCGCGGCCTGCCGGGCCCGGCGGGTCGACATGCCGTCGAGTTCGAGCGGCAGCGCGACGTTCTCCGCGGCGGTCAGCGCCGGCACCAGGTTGAGGTCCTGGAAGACGTAGCCGATGCTGCGTCTGCGCAGCGCGGCCATCCGGCGCCGATTGAGCCCGCCCAGCGGCCGGCCCTCGACCAGCACCTCGCCGTCGGTGGGCCGGTCCAGACCGCCCGCGAGCATCAACAGGGTCGACTTGCCCGAGCCGCTCGGTCCCATCACGGCGAGCATCTCGCCCGGTACGACGGCCAGATCCACCCCGGCCAGGGCTTCGACGCGGACGTCGCCCCGACCGTGGACGCGGCCCACCGACCGGAGTTCCAGTATCGGTTCCACAGTGCCCCCTGTAGCCGTGGTCATCGGCGCGCGCCGCGCCTGCGGACGGGTGTGGGCCGCTCGTCCGGCGCGGGCGCGGCCGGCTCCCGCTCGGCCGCCCGGCGGGCCAGCCGCGCCTCGCAGTGGTCGAGCCAGCGCACCTCGGCCTCCGCGTGGAAGATCAGTGATTCCAGGACGAGTTGCCACGCCATGTCGTCCTGGGCCGCGCGGGTCTTGAGCCGGGTGTAGTCCTGCAGCGCCCGCAGCGTGTGGGTGCGCTGTCCCTGGACCACCACCCCGACGTCGATGCCGGGCACGGTGACGGCCATCGCGAGCTTGATCGCGAGTTCGTCCCGCGGCGGGTTGGTCCGCGACACCGGCGCCTCGAACCACGCGCGCAGTTCGAGCCGACCTTCGTCGGTGATCCGGTAGAAGACGTGCCCTTCGTCGTCCTCGCCGTCCGGCGCGACCAGTCCGTCGCGGTCCAACCGGCCGAGTGTGGTGTAGACCTGACCGACGTTGAGCGGCCAGGTGGATCCGGTCCGGGCCTCGAACTCGCTCCGGAGCTGATAGCCGTAACGAGGGCCCTGATCGAGCAGTGCGAGCAGACCGTGCTTGATGGACATACCGAGTATGTATACCCGGTATGCTCGACGGCGCAAGACGGCACGCGGTCGGAAAGGTGGGTGCGAGGTGCCGGATCGGCCGGCGAACGGGCCAGTCGTCAGTTGTCGTTGGGGATTCCGACGCGGCAATTGAAGTCGAACGTGTACCGCTCGGTCTGCGCGTTGGCGACCGGTTGCAGGATCAGCAGTTGCACGACCCCGTTCACGTCGCCGAACAGTTGCGGCGGGATGCGCCAGGTGACCGCGATGCTCTGCTGGCGCGGGCCGCTGCCGGTGAAGTGCAGGATGTCCTGCGGATACACGAACACCTTCTCGTACACCCACTGGAAGACCACGTCCCCCGGGCCCGCCCCGTCCACGAGCACGGTCCCGAGGAACTCCACCTGATCGATGCCGTTGCAGCGCACCCAGGAGCCGTTCGCCCGGTCCGCGCCCAGCCGCACGTCGCTCACCCGGAACCGCTGGCCCAACGGCGGTGGCGGGGTCGGCGAGGCACCACCGGGGCCGGCCGTCGTGGGACCCCCGCTCGATCCGCCGGACGGTCCGCCCGGGGCCGAGGTGGCGGGCGGGTTGCCCGGTCGGTCGCCCGAGCCCGGGGAGTTCCCGGGCGGGGCGGTCACCGTCTCGGTCACCGTGACCGTGGGCACCGGGACCGGCTGCCCGTTCGTGGTCGGCGAACCGGCCGACGTGGGTGCGCCGCCGGTCGGCGCGGGGGTGCCCTCGATGCTCTGGTCCTGGGCGGGCAGTTGCGGCGGGATGTCCGCGGGTGTGGGTGCGGATCCGTTGTGGCGGGCCGGCATGCCGGGGCCGGAGCCGCAGATGTTGGTGAGCACCAGCAAGGTGATCAGGGTCAGCGCGATGATCGTCGGGCCCAGCGGTATGCGCCGGTGAAATCCGCCGATCGACCCCATCACGCCTCCTTCCCCACCACCGGTCGGACGTTCCCGGAAGGTACCGCCGCCTCGGGACGCGTCCTCGACGAGCCTGCACCCTTCATTCCCGATGCGCCAGACACACAGTCTGCCCGGCGGAACCGACGCCCGTCCCGCCGCTCAGTGTCCGCTCAGTGTCGTCGCGGCGCCGGGAAACACCGGATGAGCAGTCCACCGGCGCAGACGATACCGGCTCCTCCGAGGGCAATCAGAGTCAAATTCACAACGGATGGACCGGTTCTGGGCAGCGTGGGCGGCGCATCGAAGGCCCAAGGGGTGACAGGAGCGGAGGTGTCGGTCGAGCCGATCGGGTCGGACTCGATCAGATACCGCGCCACGACGCGCCCGCCGGAGCGCACGGCGTACACCCCGGGCCGATCGTCGCGGGTGATCTCCGCCCCCCAGGAACGGAGTTCGTCCAGGCCGTCGGTGCCGCCGGTGAGCAGGAGTTCCCGCTCGACGTCGAGCACCGCCCGGCCCGATTCGTCGGTCACCGGACGGGCGCCGTGGGCGGCCAGCCGGTCCAGGAGTCGATCCCACTCCTGTTGGGTGGGCGGATCGGTGACCGGGGCGGGCTTCGGCGGGCCGGTGGGCTCGGCCGGCGCGTGTCCGTGCACCGCCGGGTCGGGATGCAGTGCGGCCGTGCCCGGCGCCCGCCCGCGTGGGGAGGCACCCGATTCCGCATCGCCGGGCGGGGGCGTCACGGGCGGCGACCCGTCGGTCGGGGCGGGCGTCCCGGCACCGGTCGGCATCGACGCGCCGGCGATGACCGGGGCACCGGGGAGGGCAAGGGCCGCCGCGAGCACACACCCGGCAGCCAATCGACGCGCGAAGCCGCCGGGGGTAGGCATGTCGTCAGACTAAGGAATATCGACAAAAGACCCATCCAGCGACATTCGCCTCGGCGGACCGATCATCCGATTTTCATTCATCCGGCGGCAGGTCGCACCGACCCACCGCACGGACACCACCCGCGGCGACCCGCCGACCCCTCGGGACTCACGCCCGCCTGCGGGGACCCGCAGCCGCGACCCGCGTCCCGGCGGGTCAACGCACCTTCAGCAGCACCTTGCCGATGTGCCCGCTCTCCTCGACCACACGGTGCGCGTCGGCCGCCTCCGCCATCGGCATGATGCGGTCGACGATCGGCCGCACCCGCCCCGCGTCCAGGAGCGGCCACACGTGCTCGCGAACGGCCGCCACGATCGCGGACTTCTCCGTCGTCGGGCGGCCGCGCAGCGAGGTCGCCGCGATCGCGGCCCGCTTCGTCAGCAGCTTGCTCAGGTCCAGTTCGCCCCGAGCACCGCCCTGGAGGCCGATCACCACGAGTCGGCCGTTGACCGCGAGCGCGTCCACGTTGCGATCGAGGTACTTGGCGCCCATGTTGTCCAGGATCACGTCCACCCCGGCCCCGTCGGTGGCCTCGCGGACCCGGGCCACGAAGTCCTCGTCCCGATAGTTGATCGTGACGTCGGCGCCCAGTTCGCGGCAGCGCGCCAGCTTGGCCGCCGATCCCGCGGTGGTGAACACCCGGGCGCCCGCGGCCGCGGCCAACTGGATCGCCATCGTGCCGATGCCGCTGGACCCGCCGTGCACCAGGAAGGTCTCGCCCTTGCGCAGATGGGCGACCATGAACACGTTCGACCAGACCGTGCAGACCACCTCGGGCAGCGCGGCGGCCGAGACCAGGTCCACCCCCTCGGGCACGGGCAGCAGTTGACCGGTGGGCACCCGGACCCGCTCGGCGTACCCGCCGCCCGCGAGCAGCGCGCACACCTCGTCGCCGACCGCCCAGCCGGACACCCCGGCACCGACCTCGACGATCCGGCCGGAGGCCTCCAGGCCGGGATGGGGCGATGCGCCCGCGGGTGGATGGTAGAACCCCTGGCGCTGCAACAGGTCGGCCCGATTGACCGCCGACGCGGCCACCTCCACCAGCACCTCGCCGGGTTCGGGTTTCTCGTCCGGGACCTCGGTCCAGGTCAGTACCTCGGGTCCGCCCGGCTCGGCAATCGTGATCGCGTACATGGCATCCAGCCTATGAGTCGCCCGTTTTCGGCTGCGGTTTGTGCGATTTGATCACCACGAGTCGGTCACCCGCACCGAGCACCGCCGCCTCAGGGTCATCGTGCCGCAACGTACGGTGTCCGCGCACCACGGCCACCACCAGATCGCCGCATTCGCTCGGCGACTTGCCCGCCTCGCGCTTGTCGATCGGCCGCTCGACCAGATCCATGCCCTCGCCGTAGTGCATGAGGTCCTCCATCACCTCGCCGACGTTCGGGCTGAGCATCGAGAGCCCGAGCAGCCGACCCGCCGCGCTCGCGGTGGTGACCACCGAGTCGGCCCCGCTCTGCCGGATCAGCGGCGCGTTCTCGTCCTCGCGGACCGCGACCACGATCCAGGCCCGCCGATTCAACTGCCGTGCGGTCAGCGTGACCAGGGCGGCGGTGTCGTCCCGGTTGACCGAGACGATGATGTTCCGCGCCCGCTCCACCTCGGCCCGGCGCAGCACCTCGGCCCGGGTCGCGTCGCCGGAGACCACCACCAGCTTGTCGTCGTCGCTCGCCTCGGTGACCGCCTCGGGGTCCGAGTCGACGACGACGATGTTCTCGCGCGAGACGCCCTGTGCCATCAGCGTGTGCACCGCGCTGTACCCGGTCGTGCCGTATCCGACCAGGATCGTGTGGTCGCGCAACGTGGACCTCCAACGGTTGAGCCGCAGCAGCTCCCGTGTGCGCTCGGTGAGCACCTCCAGGGTCGTGCCGACCAGGATGATCAGGAAGATCACCCGCAGCGGGGTGATCAGGACGACGTTCACCAGCCGGGCGCTGTCACTCGCGGGGGTGATGTCGCCGTAGCCGGTCGTGGAGAGGGTGACCGTCGCGTAGTACACCGCGTCGAGCAGCGAGACGTGCTCGTCCACCGTGTCGCGGTAGCCGTCCCGATCCAGGTAGACCACCGCGATGGTGACCGCCAGCACCAGCAGCGCCATCCCGAACCGGCGCAACACCTGGACCAGCGGGCCGGGCCGGTCCTTGGGGATGTGTACGCTCGCGCCCGCCTGACCGGCCAAGCCCGCCGGTTCGTCGGTGTTCCGCTTGAGCGTCGGCAGCGGTCGGGCGAGCGAACCGCGCGGCCCGCGGCGATCGGCCGGCCGGTCGTCCGGAAAGCGCACGGTCTTCATCGCGGCGCCCCGAGCACCTCGACCCGATCACCCGCGCGCACGCCGCCCGGCGGCACCACCGCGATGCCGTCGGCGACCGCGAGCCCGCGCAACATCGCCGGGCCGGAGAAGGCCAGCGGGCGATCCGCGCGCATCGGCACCAGGCGGGTGTCGTGCGGGTGGCCGGCGATGTCGGCGCCGACCCGGATCCGGCGCGGGCGCGGTTCCGGGCGGCCGGAGAGTCGGCGCAGCAGCGGCACCGCGAGGGTGAGCATGCCGGCCACCGCGGCCAGCGGGTTGCCGGGCAGGCCGACCAGATAGCGGCCCGCGCCGGGGCGCTCACCGGGCAGGTGGGCGAGCAACATCGGATGCCCGGGGCGGACCGCGACGCCGTCCACCAGGACGTCCGCCGCCAGCTCGGCGAGCAGCCGGTGCACGTGATCGCGCGGACCGTCGGCGGTGCCGCCGGTGGTGATCACCACGTCGGCGCGGGACGCGCTCACGTGTCCGCGCAGCGTGTCCGGGTTGTCCCCCACTCGGCGAACCCGCAACAGGTCGGCGCCGAGCGTACGCAACCACGGCGTGATCAGCGGGCCGAGCGCGTCCCGGATCCGCCCCTCCCGGGGCAACCCCGCGTCGAGCAACTCGTCGCCCAGCACCAGGAGTTCCACCCGGGGCCGGTCGACCACCACGAGTTCGTCGTAGCCGGAGGCGGCGGCCAGCCCGGTGACCCCGGGGGTGACCGTGGTGCCGGCCGGCAACAACTCGTCGCCGCGCCGGCATTCCTGGCCGCACGCGCGAATGTCGGTGCCCTGCTGGATGTGCACGTCGCCGAACAACGTGCGGCCCTCGACCCGGCTCTGTTCGCTGCGCAGCACGGCGGTGGCCCCGTGCGGGACCCGGGCGCCGGTGGCGATCTCGACCGCGTCCCCGTCCCGCATCACGCCGATCTCCGTACCGGCGTCACCCGCGAGCAGCCGCCCGCGCACCCGCCACGGCCCGGGGCCGGCGACCGCCCACCCGTCCATCGCCGAGGTGTCGAAGGAGGGCAGGTCGGTGAGCGCGACGATGGGCCGGGCCAGCACGTGGTCGCGGGCGTGGTGCAGCGTGCGCGAGACCGCGGGCAGCGCTCGCCCGGCCGCACGGGCGGTGGCGCGGGCCTCGGGCCAACCCAGCGCGTGCTGCGGGTGTGGCTCGGCACGCGGCATGGTCCGACTCTCCCCAGGGATCATCAGGCGCCCGGCTCGGCGCCCGGGCCGCGACGCTCGGCGAGGTCCTGTGCCTGGCGCAGTGCCTCGGCCACCGCCGCAGCACCGCCGCCCCGACTCGCCGCCGCGTAACCGACCAGGAAGGAGGTGAGCGGCGCGGCCGGTCGCTGTACGTTGTGCGCCGCCACCCGGGTCATGTCCAGCAGCGCCGTGATGTCCACGTCCAGTTCGATGCCCAGTTCCTGCTTGACCGCTTCGGTCCACTCTTCCAGGCCAGTCATGTCTCTCCTCTTCGGGGCTGTGTCCATCCTCCCCGACCGTGTACGCGCCTCGCGCACATCCGCCCAGGTGTCGCAGTCGAACACGGCGCCGGGCTCGGCCCGGATCCGGCGCACCGTGAGCGGCCCGACCACCCGGCGCAGCGGCGCCCCGGCCGGTTCGGCCAGGGTCGCGACGCCGGCCCGCAGGGCCGCACTGCGATAGGCGGCGAGCAGGATCTGGTCACGCCCGTCGGCGTCGACCGCGACCGCGCCCGCCGATCCGGGGTCCGCGTCCAGCGCGGCCACCAGGCGCTCGATCAACTCGCCGGGCACGAACGGCAGATCGGCCGCGAGCAGGACGACCACCTCGGCCCGCACCAGCGGCAGTGCGGCGGCCAGCGCGGCCACCGGGCCCCCGCCGGGCGGTTCCTCGCGCACCCACACCACCGGGCGCCCGGTGGCTCGGCGCGGCCCGGCGACCACGATCCGCTCGGCCCCGGCGACCGCGGCGAGCACCCGGTCGAGCAACGAGACGCCCGCCACCAGCAGTCCGGGCTTGTCCGCGCCGGCCAGCCGACGGGCCGCGCCGCCGGCCAGGACGACCGCGTCGTAGCGGCTCACGTCGGTGCGTTCGCGGAGGTCGTGGACCAGCGGAAGAGCGTCATCCCGACGCTGGTCGCGAGGTTGTAGCTGGACACCCTGGGCCGCATCGGGATGGCCACGAGCAGGTCCGCGCGCTCGCGCAGCGCCGCCGAGACGCCGTGGCGCTCGGTGCCGAACGCCAGGATCGCGTCGTCCGGGATCTCGGTCGTGCGCAGGTCGACGCCCTCGGGGTCGAGCACCAGGATCGGTCCGGCCGGCAATGTCTCCGGGCCCACCCGCGCGACCGCGGTCGCGAAGTGCAGCCCCGCACTACCCCGGACCACGTGCGGGTGCCACGGGTCCAGGTCGCCGGTGGTGAGCACGGCGGCGACGCCGAAACCGGCGGCCAGCCGCACCACCGCGCCGACGTTGCCCAGGTTGCGCGGGTTCTCCAGGAGCACGATCGGCGCGGTTCGGGCCCGCCCCGACGCGAGGTCGGACTCGGGTCGACCGGCGAGTGCCACCACCCCGGTCCGGCCGGCGCGCGGGACCAGGTCGCGCAGGAACGGCTCGGACACCTCCTGCGCCGTCTCCTCCAGAAAACCGCCCACGTCGGCCGCGAGTTCGTCGGCCAGGGCCCGCACGGCCGCCCGGTCGGTGGTCACCACGAGTCTGATCTCGGCGCCGAACCGCACCGCGTGCTTGACCGCGTGGAAGCCGTCGAGCAGCACCGCCCCGGGCGAGGCGGCCCGCCACAGCGCGAGGGTCTGCATCTCGTGGGGGTTCATGACAGCAGCGTAGGACCTGTCCGAGCGGGTCCCGGACGCTCGGCGGCGGCATCGCGCCGCCGAGCGCCGGGGCCTTGTTCGAGCGGCCGGATCAGGCCCGACCCGAGGCCGTGGCCACTCCCTCGAGTCCGTCGGAGGGGTCCGGAGCCGATGCTTTCGGGTCGACCGCGGCGGCCGGTTTCGCGGCGGCCGGCCTGCGGCGCAGCCGCGCCGTCAGCCGGGCGATCACCCGCGATCGGGTCCAGATCAGGAACGCGGTGGGCAGGAACAGCGCGTCGCCCACCGACATGGACGCGGAGAACGCGGGCAGGCCCAGCAGGATCGCGATGCCGATGTGCATGCCGATCAGAACCACGATCGCGGCGTACTTGACCCGCTTGGCGAACAGCATGAACACGAAGCCGACCTGGATGAACACCGTGAGGTAGCCGATCAGCACGCCCATCTCGGCGTTCTCGGCGAGCCGGTGGCTGAGCCCGGGCCACGGCGCGAAGTACTCCAGGTTCAGCACGTAGTGCATCGCCGTGCCGTCCTGCCAGTACGAGCCCTGCACCTTGTACAGCCCGGCCGCGCCGTAGATGAAGCACACCTCGGCGGCGATCACGAACAGCGCGCAGTTGTGCACGACGGTCACCAGGCCGGCCCGCACCTGCTCGACCTGCCGCGGCAATCGCCACAGCGCGCCGAAGGCGACCGCTATCCCGGGGACCCAGATCCATTGGCAGACGAACGCGAAGGAGAACTCGGGATCCGGAGTCCACGAATCGGCGCGGCAGGTGGTGCCGAGCGCGACCATCGCGAGCAGCGCGACCAGCACGCCGACCTCGTGTCCGGGGCCGGTGCCGGGTCGGATTCCGGTGCGCCTGGCCCGGCGCGCGTCCAGCGACCAGACCCGTCCGCACGCGGTGAAGGCGAGGTAGATCGCCATCAGCAGCAGCACCGTGTCGCCGCCGTCGGTCATCAGGATGGACCGGCTGTTGAACGACACGACCATGATCGCGAACAGGATGCTCATCGCCCGGGTGTGCCACCCGAGCACGAACAGCGCGGAGATCACGATCGCCGCGAGGTAGACGCCCTCGAACCACAGGCGCGAGTCGCTCTCCAGGAGCAGGCTGACCCCGCCGATGCCGCCCAGCAACTCCCGGGCCATGTCCGGCGACCAGGCCGACTGGTCGCCCCAGATCTCCCGGCGGTTGAAGTACTCGCGGATCAGGCCGACCAGGAAGACCAGGCCGTAGCCGATCCGCAGCAGGGCCGACTGGTGCACGGCGAAGGTACGGGTGCTGACGGTGTCGAGGGTGCGCACCAGCCACGCGCCGACGGCGTCCTCCGCCCGGCGGTACACGCTCGCCGCGACGCGCGGCTGCGGCTCAGCGGAAGTCATCGGGCTTCGTCTCCCACCAGCCGAGCGTGCGGTACGCGGTTTCCGGCTCGGGCTTGCCGCCGGGCTTGCCGACCGGCGTGGTCGCGACCCGGATCCGGATGGATTCGAGCCTGCGGTCGGCTCCCGCGTCCTGGAAGCGGTGCACCACGATCCGGCGCAGGTAGCGCTGGGTCAGCGGGCCGCGGGTGCCGATCGCCGTCTCGTCCTTGGCCTCGTGCGCGTCGGTGTAGCTCGACCACGCGCGCCGGATCATGTTCTGGTCGGCCTTGCTGGGATAGGGATTGCCCCGGATGTGCTTCAGGTCGTCCCCGGTCAGGTCGGACCAGCCGGACTCGACGACGGTGCCGTCCGCGTTGCGCACCCGCGACTGGGCCTGCAGGCGGAAGTTCTCCGACATCGGATTGGGCGCGAACAGCGCCCAGTTCTGCTCGAAGTACGGATAGACCCAGGTGCCGGTCTCCTTGCGGTAGTCCTGGGACAGCGTGTTGCTGGGCGCGACGTGCAGGAACACGAAGAACACGTGGACCAGCGTCACCAGGATCGCGAGTATGGCGAACAGCGCGGAGATCGAACGCACCGCGGTCGAGCGGCGCTCGTCCGAGGGCACCGCCGTCTCGGTCGGTGTGTCGACGGGGGCGCGCTCCCCCGCCTGGGCCGGGATCCGGGCCGAGGCCGGGTCCGGTTCCGGCACCGGAGCTCGGTCCGCCGCGTCGGCGGTCGAGGTGCCCACCGCCGTCGTACCGGCCTGGGGGCCGGGCTGCGACCGATCCGCCGGTTGCCCGGGCGCCGCGTCGTCAGGCGACTGCATGCCTCTCCCGTGGTCGATGGGTCCGCCGGTCCGGACCCGTGCTGCCGGCACGCTACCGGGTCGAGTCCGCCGGACGTGTCGAAACCGCTGCCAACCACCCGGTCGGGACGGTTTCCGTGACCATAGAACGTGTTCTACTCTGAGCGCCGGTGCGATCCCGACCCCGCGGCGATGTCCGGCACGGGGGTGCGGACATGCCGGGCCGGGATCGCACCGTCACGGCCGACTCACAGGTCCAGCACGCCCTCGCGGTCGTACGCCCGGTAACGGCCGAGGAGTTCCTCGCGCCCCGCGTCGTCGAGCAACCGGTAGTCCGCGCCCCGCTCGGGCCGCCACCACACCTGTCCCGCCGCCCGAAAGCCCGCCCGACGCAGGCCGACCTTGTGCACCTTGTTGGTCGCGGTGGTGGGCACCTCGTCCACCACCCGGACGAACACCGGCGCCATCTTGGTGCCCAGATCCGGCTGCTCGGCCATGAACGCGGCGAACTCGCCCGGGTCGAACTCGGCCCCCTCGCGCACCTGTACGCACGCCATCACCTGATCCCCGGTGACCGGATCCGGGACCCCGTACACCACCACGACCTCGAACGGGGCGAAGCGCGCGAGGATGCCCTCGATGCCCGCCACCGCCAGGTTCTCGCCGTCCACCCGCAACTTGTCGTCGGCGCGGGCGGCGAAGTAGAGGTATCCGGCCGCGTCCCGGTAGAAGTGGTCGCCCGTCCAGTACTGCCCGTCGCGCGCCCGGGCCGCCGACGCCTCCTCGTTGCGCCAGTACCCCTCGAATCCGTTGCGCCCGGTGTTGACCAACTCCCCGATCGCCGCGTCCCCGTTGACCAACCGACCCGCCGCGTCGAACTCGGCCCGCGCGCACTCCGCCCCGGTCGCCGGATCCAGCACCGCGGCGTGCTCGGGACACGGTCCGACGGCGCCCGCGGGCGTGCCCGGCCGCCAGTTGACGCTCATCCCGCCCTCCGAGGAGCCGTATCCCTCGGTGAGCGCACAGCCGAACCGGGCCTCGAAGCGCGCCATGTCCACCGCACCCGCCTCGGTGCCGAACCCGGCGCGCAGCGGGTTGTCCCGATCGTCCGGCCGCTCCGGGGTGGCCAGCAGATAGGAGATCGCCCGGCCCACGTAGGTGAAGTAGGACGCGCCGTAACGACGGATGTCGGGCAGGAACGCGGACGCGGAGAAGCGCCGACGCAACGCGACCGCGCCGCCCGCCCGCAGCGCCGGCGACCAGTTCGCCATCAACGCGTTGCCGTGGAACATCGGCATGCAGATGTAGTTGACGTCGTCCGGCCCGAAGCCGAACTGCTCGGACAACACCGTCCCGGCACCCGCCAGCCGGCCCTGCGAGCAGACCACGCCCTTGGGCGCACCGGTGGACCCGGAGGTGAACACGATCAACAGGCGGTCGGCGGGGTCCGCGACCAGGGCGGGCAGCGCCGCGTCCGCGTACGGGCGCAGCAGTTCGTCGTACGCGGGGTCGTCGACCACCAGGATCCGCTCCGCCGGGATACCCAGGTCGAGCCCTTCGAGCAGCGGCAGATGCGCGCGCTCGGTGACGATCACCCCGCACTCGGCGTGCGTGATGTCGCGTGCCAGCTCGGCGCCGCGCCGAGTCGAGTTCACCCCCACCAGGGTGGCGCCCGCCACCGCCGCACCGGAGAGCCAGTGCGGGAACTCGGGCACGTTGTCGAGCAGGACGCCCACGTGCGGCTCGACCCCGCGCGGCAGCAGGTCGGTGAGCAGCGCCGCCCGCGCGGCGGCGGCCCGGGCCAGCTCGTGATGCGTCCAGGTTCGATCCTCGAAGTGGAGCCCGGTCCGTTGGTCGCCCCATTGGTGATGGACGAGTTCCGCGATCGTCACCATGCCGCACTCCCTCACCGAGATCCGCTCAGGCCGGATCTGATAGACCGTTAGATCTGATGCACCGTCATATTCTTTGCCCGCATTCTTGGCAAGATCAAGAAAAGTGTCACGGAGGTACGGGTATGAACTCGAACACCAGGCCGCTGCCGCCGGCCTCGGCCACCGCGCTCGCCGAGCTGATGGCCGGCACGCTGCCCGACCCCTCGACCGTGACCGCGGAGGCGCTGGACCTCGCGGATCGGGTCCGGGACCTGGTCGAGGCGGTGGTGTGGACGGACGTGGACGCGGCGGTGCGCGCGGACGCGGCCCGACGGGTCGCCGAACTGACCGAGTTGCTGAGCGCCGCCCGGCGCCCGCAGGCGGTGTCGCTCATCCGGTATCCGAACGGCCGACTGGAGCACCTGACCCAGATGGGCTCGGGACGGCTCAACCCGCAGGCGCCCAGGCTGATCTTCGAGGACGTGGAGCCCCGGCCGGACGCCGCCGCCGACCCGGAGTCGGTACAGATCCGCGCGCACTGCACGCTGACCGCGGCGCACGGCGGGCCGCCCGCCCGGGCGCACGGCGGGATCGTGGCGGTCGTCCTCGACCAGTTGCTCGGCGTCGCCGCGTCCGCGGCCGGCGCCCCCGGGCTGACCGCCGGGCTGGACATCCGCTACCGCCGGGCCACGCCCTACGACGTGCCGTTGGAGCTGACCGGGCGCTGGACCGGTCGCGAAGGCCGCAAGAGCTTCGCGACCGGTGAGATCCGCGCCGACGGCGAGGTGACCGCCGAGGCGACCGCGGTGTTCATCGCGGAACGCCGATCCTGACCGGTCCCGCGAAACCGGTCCGCGGGTCAGACCACCGCCGGGGCGGCCGTCGTCTCGCTGACCATCGGCCGTCCGGCGGCCTCCCAGGCCAGCATCCCGCCGTCGACGTTGACCGCGTCCCACCCCTGCTGCCCCAGGTAGTGGGTGACCTGGGCGGACCGGCCGCCGACCCGGCACATCACGTATACGCGGGTGTCGTGCGGGACCTCGGCGATCCGCTCCAGGAGCGTGCTCATCGGGATGTGCCGGGCGCCGGCCACATGACCGGCGTCCCATTCGTGCACCTCCCGTACGTCCAAAACGAAGGCGTCGTCAGGGACCGCGGCGGCGGGCACGGCCGGCGGGGGCGACAGGTGCATCACATCTCCGGGAGTTCGGGCGTCCGGAACCCGTCCGGCCGCGCTCATCGCACATTGTCGACCATCGGCGCCGGGCACCCGCGCCTCGCACGAGCGAACGATCGAGTCCGCCGCGCCGGGCCGGGGGTCGCGGGTCAGGGGTCGACCAGCGTGCCGAGCACCTTCTCCTTCTCCGCGATGTCGTGCAGGAGCTGATCGGCCAGGTGCTCGAGCAACCCGTCCGGGTCGTTCGGGGCGAGCTGGAGCAGTTGCCCCATCGCGCCCTCCATGAGCTGATCGCGCAGACCCGACAGCTCGGCCCGCCGGTGGGTGAGCCAGGCCAGTCGGCTGCGCAGCCACTGCCCGCGACTCTCCGCGTCCGGCCCGGTCGCGCCCTGCGGGGAGGTGGCCCATTCGGTACCCAGGGCCAGCAGCTCGGTCACGTCGCCGCGCGCGTAGGCGGCGTTCACCCGGGCGATGAAGGTGCCTCGACGCTGCTTCTCCTCGGGATCCTGGACCAGGTCGGGGTGCGCCCGGCGGGCCAGCTCGCGAAAAAGTTTGCGTGCCTCGGCACCGGGACTGACCCGGTGTACCTCGGGCACCGGCATCGGCTCGTCGGCCGCCTCGCCGGCGCCGCCCGTCGCCCCGCCCGCACCGTCGAGGGCGCCCAGCAGCGAGTCCAGGTCCGGCATATCCGTGACCACACCACGCAACTCGACCGCGCGCCGGATGTCCGCCGGGTCGCCGGTGTGCGCCGCGATCGCCTCCGCGATCAGGGCGTCCAGCTCGTCGAGTCGCTCGTAGAGCGGTCCCAGCCGGCGGTGGTGCACGATCGCCAGGTTGTCCAGCTCGACCTGAAGGGTCGTCACATCCACTTCGTCGTCGAGCAGCGCCGTCTCCGCGGCGGCGACCTGTTGCTCCAACTCGGCGATTTCGGGGTCCGACCAGGGGGTCGGCGCGCTGACCTCGTCCATCACGTCCCTTGTGTGCTGTTCTGTTCCCGCGCGACACCGGCCGGCGGGCGCGTCTGCCGGACTTTGAAGATCAAATCACTCGCAACACCCCCCAGCAGCCTATGTGGTAGGGCAGCATGGTCAGGCCGTCCCTGGCCAGTCGATCCAACAAAGCAGTTGGCTAGAGGGGATAAGATCCAGCCATGCCGCCCGACACCGCACGCACCCGAGCCAAACTTCTCGACGCCGCCCGCGCGGAGTTCGCCGAGCACGGCATCGCCGGCGCCCGCGTCGACCGCATCGCCCTGCGCGCCGGGGTGAACAAGGAGCGCATCTACGCGTACTTCGGCAACAAGGAGCAGCTCTTCCAGCACGTGCTGACGGAGTCGCTCCAGGAGCTCAACACGGTCGTCACGATGCCCAACGACGACCCGGCCGAATACATCGCCCAGGTCTACGACTTCTACTGCGCCCGCCCGGAGCTGCTCCGGCTGCTGGTGTGGGAGGCGTTGTACTACGGCCACGACCCGGTTCCGGACGAGGAGCGGCGAGTCACGAGCTACGCCGCGAAACTTCAGGAGTTCGCCGATCATCTCGGCGTGAAGCCCTCGCCCGACGTCGCCCAACTGCTCTTCTCGCTCATCGGCGTCGCCGCCTGGCAACAGACGATGCCGCAGATGTCGCGGGTACTGCTGGGGGCCGACTCGGAATCCGAGGAGGCCCGGGCGAACCGGCGCAAGCACCTCATCGAGTTCACGCGAGCGTCCATCGCATCGATGAAGCAGTCCTAGGGCGCACGGCCGGATGAAGGGTCCACCCTTCATCCGGCATGCCCACGCGATACCGCTCTTCCCGCGGCTCCACCGGACGGCCCGCGAATTCCCGCACCGTCACCCGTATCCTTCGCAGCCCGACGCCACATCCGGTGGAGATCCCGCGCTGCTCGTCGGCGGGCAGGTCCGGGACCTGCCCGCCGACGTCCCGGGCGGCCGCCGCGCACGGCCGACCCGGGATCAGACCCCGGTCTCGGCGGGCAGCCGCCCCGACCGCACGGCCGCGAGCAGTTGTTCGTGATCGGCCTCGGTGCGATCCGCGTAGCGCACCGCGAACCGGGCGAACGCGTCGTCCAGCCGGTCGCTCTTGCCGCAATAACCCGCAAGCACCTTGGGGTCCACCGAGTGGCTGTGCGCGCGGGCCAGCAGCGCGCCGGTCATCCGGGCGTAGTCGTCTATCTCGTGCGCGGCCAGCACGCTCGGGTCGATGCTCCCCTTCATATTGCGGAACCGGCGCACCATGTACGCCCGCCCGTCGATCGAGGTCCACCCGAGCAACGAATCGGTGCCGGCCTGCATCCACTTCTGGCCCACCACGACCCGGCGCCCCTCGTGCTCGACGTGCGCGGGCGGCAGATACGGCGCCAGCGCCGAGGGCCGCGCCTCCTTCACCTGGAGCACCAGCGGCTCGTCGCCGTTGCCCAACAACAGCACCACGTAGGCCCGGGTGCCGACACTGCCGGTGCCCACCACCCGAAACGCCACGTCCTCGACCGCGAACCGGGCCAACAGCGGCCGACGTTCGGTGGAGAGCGTGTCCACATAACTCTCCAGGCCCGCCGCCACCGCGTGCGCGAGCGCGTCGTCCACCGCGGTGAGCACCGGCGGCTCCGGCACGAAGTGCCAGGTGCCGTCGGAGCGCCGCCGGGTCGCCTTGGCCGCGAACCGGGCGCTGGTGTTGCGCCGCGCCTTCGCGGTGACCTGGGCCAGCAGACCGGACAACTCGGCCGCGTCCGCGTGCGCCACCAGCGACTCGTCGGCGATCGCGTGCCACGCCTGCAACACCGGCATCCGGGCCAGCACCGACATCGTCCTGCGATACGAGGCCGCCGCGTCGAAGGCGGCCTTGTGGCACGCGTCCGCGTCCAGGCCACCGACCCGGCCGGCCACCACGAGCGAGGCGGTCAGCCGCTTGAGGTCCCACTCCCACGGGCCCTGGACCGTCTCGTCGAAGTCGTTGAGGTCCATCACCAGCCGACCCTCGGCGGTGCCGAACACCCCGAAGTTCCCGGCGTGCGCGTCGCCGCAGATCTGCCCGGTCAATCCGGTGACCGGCTGCGCCGCGAGATCCGCCGCCATCAACCCGGCGGAGCCGCGCAGGAACGCGAACGGCGAGGCCGCCATGCGTGCGATCCGCAGCGGCACCAGATGATCGAGCCGCCCGATATTGGCCCGCTCGACGCTCTCCACCACGTCGGGCCGATCCACCGCGGGTTCGAAGTTCGCGTGCGCGGCCCGCGACACCCGCTCGCGCAGGCCCTTGCCCAGCGCCTTCGACGCCACATCAGACCTGTCCCGAAAACCCGGAACGGTGAATTCCCGCCCCACCGAAGTCCCCGACATGTACCGATCCTCCTCCGGAGCCTGTGCCCGGCCCACACCCAGAGACGACCGGACCGGCAAGCAGTCCGGACGCACGGACATACAGAAAGGCCCCAGGTCGATGACCTGGGGCCTTTGCTCGGTGCGCGAGGGGGGAGTTGAACCCCCACGCCCTTTCGGGCACTGGAACCTGAATCCAGCGCGTCTGCCTATTCCGCCACCCGCGCGAGCAATCAAAGATTAGCACGGGCCCAAGGTCCGATACGAATCCATACCCGCGGGCCCCACCGCTCACACCATGAGCATCCGTATGGACACCCTGAGCAACCAACGGTTCATCTTTGTGGACCGGGATCCCCACGACCCCCGCCTCTCCGGCATGCTTGCCCTGCACCGTACGGTGAACGGGCTTCGACCCCGGCCACGCACACGGTCGCGGCACAACTACTGCAAGCGAGCCACGGAGGAGCCAACAGGGTGTAGGAATCCCTGTGAAAGCCAACACTCCTTACAGTGGCCACGGTAGGGAACCGCGCCCGTTTCCCACGCGTGGATACGATCAGTGAGCAGACTGTAGGACCGGACCGGCCGATCGCGTACGGAAGGAGGTGCCCGTGGGTCCCCTGAAGAAGTTCGAGCAACGGCTTGAGGGCCTGGTCAACGGCGCCTTCGCCAAGGCGTTCAAGTCGGATGTCCAGCCCGTCGAGATCGCCAGCGCGCTCAAGCGCGAGTGCGACAACAACGCGACGATCTGGAACCGCGACCGAACCATGGTCCCGAACGACTTCGTCGTCGAGCTCGGCCAACACGACTATGAGCGCCTGAGCCCGTACGTGCAGCAACTCGGCGGCGAGCTGGCGACCGTGGTGCGGGACTATGCGCAACAACAGCGCTATTCCTTCATCGGTCCGGTCGAGGTCCACTTCGAGCATGCCGACGACCTCGACACGGGTCTGTACCGTGTGCGTAGTCAGGCGCTCGCGGGCAGTCAGTCGCACCATGAACAACAACAGCCCCCACAACAACCGCCCTTCCCGGGCGGGGGGCCGCAACCGGAGCAGCCACCACAGGGTTATGGATACGGTCGACCCGGCGGGCCACCCCCGCCCGGGGTGCCCGCGCCACCACCCTTCGGCCCGCCCGGAACCCCGGGAACGCCGACGCCTCCCCGGCCGCAGCCGGGGGAGCAGGGCGCCTACGGTCAGAATCCGCCGCCGGCACCACGGCTGCGAACCTGGCTGGAGGTCAACGGGGTGCGTCACGAGCTCACTGCCCCGGTCGTGAAGTTGGGCCGCAGCACCGATGTGGAAGTTCGCGTGGACGATCCGAGCGTCTCGCGACACCACGCCGAGATCCGCATCGGCGCTCCGGCGTCGATCACGGACCTCGGTTCGACCAACGGGATCGTCGTCGACGGCCAGCACTGTCAGCGTGCAGGCCTGCGAGACGGATCGCGCATCGTGCTCGGCAGCACCACTGTCGTGTTCCGCCAAGCCGAGGGGTGACAACGGGCGCATGTCTGAGCTGACCCTCACCGTTATGCGGTTGGGTTTCCTCGCTGTGCTGTGGTTGTTCGTGATCGTCGCCGTACAGGTGATCCGTAGCGACCTCTTCGGCACACGCGTGACCCAACGACCCGCGCGGCGCAGAACCGCCGCGCCCGCCGCCGGTGGAGGAGGTGCCGCTCCGCCTCAGCAGGCGCAGCCGGCCCCGCCCCCGCAGCGGCAACAGGCCCGGCCTCGCCGCGGCCAGCGCAACAATCCCAGCAAGCTGGTGATCACCGAGGGCTCGCTGACCGGCACGACGATAAATCTGACGGACCAGCAGATCACCATCGGCCGGGCCCACGATTCGACCATCGTGCTCGACGACGACTACGCGTCGAGTCGGCACGCCCGCATCTACCCTGCGCCCGACGGCAGCTGGGTGGTCGAAGACCTCGGGTCGACGAACGGTACCTACTTGGACCGTACGCGCCTGACCGGTCCGACCCCCGTGCCACTCGGAGCGCCGATCCGTATCGGCAAGACCGTTATCGAGCTGCGCAGGTAGCCTGAATGAGCCTCTCTCTCCGCTTCGCCGCCGGATCCCACAAGGGCATGATCCGAGAAGGCAACGAGGACTCCGGCTACGCCGGACCTCGCCTGCTCGCGGTCGCCGACGGCATGGGCGGGCAGGCAGCGGGCGAAGTCGCCAGCTCCGAAGTCCTGTCCACCATCGTCGAACTCGACGAGGACGTGCCCGGAGCCGACCTGCTGGACGCGCTGCGTTCGGCGGTCGATCGCGCCAACGACCGACTGCGTGTGATGGTCGACGACGATCCCCAGCTCGAAGGCATGGGGACCACGTTGACCGCGCTGTTGTGGACGGGGAGCCGACTCGGCCTCGCCCACATCGGCGACTCCCGTGCCTACCTCCTGCGTGACGGCGCCCTGGAACAGATCACCCAGGACCACACCTGGGTGCAGCGCCTGGTCGACGAGGGCCGCATCACCGAGGAGGAAGCCGACCACCATCCGCAGCGCTCGCTGCTGATGCGGGCCCTGGACGGGCGCGGCCACGTCGAGCCGGACCTGTCCGTGCGCGAGGCCCGGCCCGGCGATCGTTACCTGATCTGCAGCGACGGCCTGTCCGGGGTGGTCAGTCGGGAGACGATGGAGGGCACCCTCCTGACCTACGGCAACCCCGGCGACGCGGTGCAGGAGCTGATCCAGCTCGCGCTGCGCGGCGGCGGCCCGGACAACATCACCTGCATCGTCGCGGACGTGGTGGACCCGGCCGATCAGCCCTCGGACAGCCCGATCGTGGTCGGCGCGGTGGCCAGCGTGGTGGACGACACCACGACGCTGCCGACCACCCCGGCGTCCCGGGCCCGGGAGTTGACCGCCGGCGAGTACGAGACCGAGGCCCTGGTCTCCGAGCCGGGCAGTCGGCGCAAGCCCAAACCGAAGTCCACGCTGCGCCGGACGCTCCCGATCTGGGGCGGCATCGCGGTGCTCGTGGCGGCCGTCGGCGGCGCGTACTACTGGACGCAGACCCAATACTTCGTGGCCGACAAAGGAGACCACGTCGCGATCTATCGGGGCATCGACTCGAAGATCCTGGGTCTCAACCTCGCGAGCACCTACCAGAGCTACGACGACCTGAAGCTCACCATGATCGGCCAGCCCAACCGGGACGCGGTCAACAGCACGCTCGACGCGGCCAGCCTGACCGAGGCCCGGCACACCATCGACCGGCTCAGGCGGCAGGCCGACGTGTGTCGCAAGGCGTATGCGAGCGAGGACGCGAAGAAGGCGGCGGAGGGCACCCCCGGCGCCCAACCGGCGGGCAGCGTGAACCTGTTCCCGCAGCAGAACCCGGGCCTGCCGGCCACGCTGAACAGCAACGCGCCGGGCGCCAAACACACGCCGACCACCGCGTCCCGAAGCACCCGGAGCTCGTCGACCTCGTCGGCCGACCCGGGGTCCAAGGGCAGAGGCAGCTCGACGACGAGTCCGACCGCACCGGCGAGTTCGGCCCCGCCGAGTACCTCGCCGCCCGCCGCGGTGCCGGAGGCGCCCGGAACGGGGCTCTCCGCCGAAGAGGCCGACCTGGCCAAGCAGTGCTATCCGCGACCGCCCGGAACCACCGGAACAAACTGAGGGGAGCGCCGTGAGCAACACGACGATCACCCCCCAAGCCGCACCGAATCGCCGCAACACCGAGTTGATGATGCTCGGCTTCGCGGTGCTGGTGCCGATGCTGGCTTATGCCAACGTGGGACTGGCGGGGGACGGGTCACTGCCGGTGGGGAGCCTGGTCAAGTACGGGTTCGGCCTCGGCGTCTTCGCGGGCCTCGCCCACCTGCTGGTGCGCAAGTTCGCGCCGTATGCCGACCCGCTGCTGCTGCCGTTGGCGACCTTCCTCAACGGCATGGGCCTGATGTTCATCAATCGGCTCGACCTGGACATCGTCAAGGGGATCGGCCTCCCCAACAACGTCAAGGGCACCGCGGCGGCCACGTCCCAGCTCATGTACTCGGCGATCGGCATCGCGCTGTTCGCGGTGGTCGTGGTGATCCTGAAGGACCACCGGCTGTTGCAGCGCTACACCTACTCGTTCATGGCGCTCGCGCTGGTCCTGTTGGTGTCGCCGATCCCGTTCCCGGGCGACATGTACGGCGCCAAGATCTGGATCCGGCTCGGCCCGTTCAACTTCCAGCCCGGCGAGTTCACCAAGATCGTGCTGACGATCTTCTTCGCGGGCTACCTGATGGCCAAGCGGGACGCGCTCGCGCTGGCCAGCCGCAAGGTGATGGGCCTGTACTTCCCCCGCGGTCGGGACATGGGCCCGATCGTGGTGGTCTGGCTGCTGAGCATCCTGATCCTGGTCTTCGAGCGCGACCTGGGCACCTCGCTGCTGTTCTTCGGCCTGTTCGTGGTGATGCTCTACGTCGCCACCGAGCGCACCAGTTGGCTGCTGTTCGGCGTGATCATGGCGGTCGGCGGCGCGACCATCGTCGGCACCTTCGAGCCGCACGTGCACGACCGCGTGGCGGCCTGGCTGGACCCGCTGGCGGTCTACAACGGCGACGGCTCGGTGCAGTCCGAGCAGCTCGCCCAGGCGCTGTTCGGCTACGGCACCGGCGGCCTGCTGGGTACCGGCCTCAACCAGGGCCACCCGACCGAGATCGGCTTCGCCGCACGCAGCGACTTCATCCTCACCACGGTCGGCGAAGAGCTGGGCCTGGCCGGGATGATGGCCATCTTCATGGTGTACGCGCTGCTGATCGAGCGTGGTCTGCGTACCTCGCTGGCCGCCCGCGACCCGTTCGGCAAGCTGCTCGCGGCCGGCCTCTCGGTCTCCATCGCGCTCCAGGTCTTCGTGGTCGCGGGCGGCGTGACCGGCCTGATCCCGCTGACCGGCATGACGATGCCCTTCCTCGCGCAGGGTGGTTCGTCCGTGATCACCAACTGGGCCCTGGTCGCGATCCTGATCCGGATCAGCGACACGGCCCGGCGACCCGCGCCGCCGGCGGGCGCGTTCGACCCGAGCGAAGGCGTCGCGCCGCGGCGCGGCTCGCACGCCTCGGGCCGGAGCAACACCCCCGCCGCCGGCTCCACCCCACCGCCGCCGAGCTCGACGCCGGCCGAGGGCTCCGCCTCTCCCGAGGCGCTGACCGTGGCGGGCGGAGTGCCCGCCGCACCGGGTGGGCCGGCGCCCTCGGGCGGGTCCCCGACACCACCCAGACCATTCGTTCCCCCGCCGAACCCCGGCGGCGGAACGCCATACGGCCCACCGGGCCAGAGCGGCCCCGGCGGGCAGCAATCATGACGGCCGCCGCAACGCACGCCCAGGGGAGGGACATACCGTGAACAAGCCTTTGAGGCGGGTCTCCGTCTTCTGCCTGATCCTGGTCGCGGCGCTGATGCTGCGGGCCAACTGGGTCCAGGTCGTCAAGGCCGACGACTACTCGAACAACAAGCACAACAAGCGCGCCGCGTACGAGAAGTACTCCCATCCGCGCGGTGACTTCCTGGTCGAGGGCAAGCCGATCACCAGCTCGGTCAAGACCGACGACCGACAGTTCGAATACCTGCGCAAGTACGAATTCGGCCCGATGTACGCGCCGATCACCGGCTTCATCTCGCCCTTCGTCGGCAGCAACCTGCTGGAGAACCTCGAGGACGACATCCTCAGCGGCAAGGACAGCCGGCTGTTCGTGCGCAAGGTGCTCGACACCGTGA
Organism: Embleya sp. NPDC005971; assembly: GCF_040629175.1. Taxonomy (NCBI): domain Bacteria; kingdom Bacillati; phylum Actinomycetota; class Actinomycetes; order Kitasatosporales; family Streptomycetaceae; genus Embleya; species Embleya sp. NPDC005971. Next base: position 141,698 of record NZ_JBEXUX010000015.1, read on the forward strand.
CGAACAAGGGCACCCGGGGCGGCAACGTCGCACTGACCATCAACGCCAAGGCGCAGGAGGCCGCGTTCAACGGCCTCGACGGCAAGACCGGCGCCGCGGTCGCGATCGACCCCGACACCGGCAAGGTGCTCGCGATGGCCAGCACGCCGTCCTACGACCCCAACGCGCTGGCCTCGAACGACCGCAACGCGGCGTCGAAGGCGTACGACGAGTTGACCTACGACAAGAACAAGAAGGACGACAAGTTCGACCCGAAGAAGCCGATGGACAACCGGGCGATCCGGTACACCTACGCACCGGGCTCGACCTTCAAGTTGGTCACCGCCGCGGCGGCGCTGTCCTCGGGTCAGTTCAAGCCGGACACTGTGCCCAACGTCCCGCTCCAGGGCGGCAAGCTGTTCTACCCGAACTCGACCCAGTTCCTCCCGGACTCGCACCCGGAGGAATGCGCCGGCGCGACGATGCAGAAGGCTCTCGAGCTGTCCTGCAACACCGTGTTCGCCAGCGTCGGCCAGCAGTTGTCCCAGGAGAAGGTTAAGGCGCAGGCCGACGCGTTCGGCTTCAACAACTTCGGCAAGGGCACCACCCAGAACCCGCTCGACATCCCGAGCCGGGTCTCGCCCAGCGTATTCCCGGCCGGCCTGGACACAGGCCAGCTCATGCGCTCGTCGATCGGCCAGGACAGCGTTGCCTCGACCCCGATGCAGATGGCCATGGTCGTCGCCGGGATCGTGAACAACGGCAAGGTGATGAAGCCCTACCTCGTGGACGAGTTGCGCGCGCAGAACCTCTCGGTGCTGGAGAAGACCCAGCCGCAGGTGGCCAGTCAGGCGGTCACCCCCGAGGTCGCGCAGATGCTCCAGGACATGATGAAGGGCGTCGTCGAGAACGGCACCGGCAAGGCCGCCAAGATTCCCGGGGTCACCGTCGGTGGCAAGACCGGCACCGCGCAGCGCGGCGTCAAGAACAGCGAACCGCCCTACGCGTGGTTCGTCTCCTACGCCAAGGGCGCCGACGGCAAGAAGGTCGCCGTCGCGGTCGTGGTCGAGGACAGTGACGCCGAGCGCAACGAGGTCAGCGGCAGCAGCCTCGCCGCTCCGATCGCCAAGGCAATGATGGAAGCCGTGGTCAAGAAGTGAGCCATGGCCCGCGATCACACCGTTAGAGACTCCGACCACTACTGCAATCAGATACCGACGTGTCCTCGTGACTCGGGTGTGGCGACCCCCCGGGCCGTCACACCGGTACCGTGTCGGAGAACGTGCCGGACCGGTCGGGCAACCGCCCCGGTCTCGGCCGGCCGAAGACCGAAGGCCGTGGACCGGTAAGGGAAGGGCTGGAAGTTATGGAAGAGCCGCGTCGCCTCGGCGACCGGTACGAGATCGGCGCGGTCCTCGGCCGTGGTGGCATGGCCGAGGTTTACATGGGCCGTGACATTCGTCTGGGACGCAGTGTGGCGGTCAAGACACTGCGCGCCGATCTCGCCCGTGACCCTACGTTCCAGGCCCGGTTCCGACGCGAGGCGCAATCCGCCGCCTCGCTGAACCACCCGGCGATCGTCGCGGTCTACGACACCGGTGAGGACTACATCGACGGGATCTCGATCCCGTACATCGTGATGGAGTACGTGGACGGCTCGACGCTGCGCGAGCTGTTGCACTCCGGCCGCCGATTGTTGCCGGAACGGGCGCTGGAGATGACGGCCGGCGTGCTCCAGGCCCTGGAGTACAGCCACCGCAACGGCATCATCCACCGCGACATCAAGCCCGCCAACGTCATGCTGACGCGGCAGGGCACGGTCAAGGTGATGGACTTCGGCATCGCCCGGTCCATGGCCGACAACGGCATGACGATGACCCAGACCGCGGCCGTGATCGGCACCGCCCAGTACCTCTCCCCGGAGCAGGCCCGCGGCGAGACCGTGGACGCCCGCACCGACCTGTACTCCACCGGCTGCCTGCTCTACGAACTGCTCACCGAACGGCCGCCGTTCATCGGCGACTCGCCGGTCGCGGTGGCCTATCAGCACGTCCGCGAGGACCCGCTGCCGCCGAGCACGTTCGATCCGGAGGTCTCGCCGACGATCGACTCGATCGTGCTCAAGTCGCTGGCGAAGAACCCGGACAACCGGTACCAGAGCGCCGACGAGATGCGGGCCGACATCGAGCGGGCCCTGCACGGGCTCCCGGTGGGCGCGCCGAGCGTGATGGCCGCGCCGATGGGAGCCGACCCGGCGACGCAGTACCTGCCGCCGACCGCGGGCGGGGCGACCCAGGTCATCCCGGCGCACGGTCGCGGACCGAACACCGGTCAGTACGAACTCGACGACAACGATCGCCGCCGGGACGAGCCCAGGAAGTCCCGGGGCGGCGCCTGGATCCTGCTCGCCCTGGCCTGTGTCGCCGTCCTGATCGCCGCGTTCTTCGTGGGCAAGACCCTGATGGGCGACGGCGAGGACAAGTCGGCGAGCGCGCCGAGCCTGATCGGCAAGAACCTCGAGGAAGCTCGCACGGCGGCGCAGAACGCCGACTTCAAGGTCAACATGAACGACGACCCGAGCAAGTGCCCGACCGGCGCCACCGGGACGAAGGGGAACATCTGCAAGCAGACCCCCGAGGCCGGGGCGAGTGCCAAGAAGGGCGACACGATCCAGGTCTGGGCCTTCGGCGGCCCGAAGAAGGCCACCGTGCCCACCGGCCTCAAGGGCTTGTCCGAGGAAGAGGCCACGGCCAAGCTCAAGGCCGCGAACCTGGTGGGTGTACCGCAGCGCAGCCAGACGCTGACCAACTGCCAGCGCGACACGGTGTGTTCGACCAGCCCCGATGCCGGCCAGGAGCTGAACGAGGGCGACCAGGTCACCCTGAACATCTTCAGCGGCAAGCCCCAGCACGACATGCCGAACGTGGTCGGCGCCTCGTACGAGGACGCCAAGGTCCAGCTCGAGAACCTGCAGCTCAAGGTCACCAAGTCCGACCAGTACAGCGCGGACAAGCCGGTGGGCACCGTGATCAAGCAGAGCCAGACCGCAGGCTCGAAGATCACCGAGGGCAACGGGGTCAACCTGACCGTCTCCAAGGGCCCGCAGCCGGTCAACACCTCGCCACCGCCGACCAACTCGACGGGCTCCCCCGGCGGCAACCCCGGCACCACCCCGCCCCCGTCCGGCGACAACCGCGGTGGCGGCAACCCGATCATGGGCGGCGACCTCCGCGGCGGCCACGGCGGCCTGCCCGACTGACCCGCAGCGCCGAGTCACCCACGCCGACGCCGAAGGCCCCGGAAGCAACCGCTCCCGGGGCCTTCGGCGTTGCCGACCCCATCCGTCGCACCGATCGCCGCGCGTGCCGTCGATCGGGGCCTGACCGGGGGTTTCGGTATTGGTCGGTGCCTCGGTGCACCTGTTATTGTCGAGCCCAACCCGACCGCGGCGCCCCAGGCGTGCGGACAGGTGCACGAACGTCACTCGCAGGACGGAGAGGCCACGCTGATGAAGAAGCTGATCCTGGTGGCTTTGGCTGCTGTAGGTGGCCTGTTGGTCTACCGCCAGATCCAGGCGGATCGGGCCGAGCAGGATCTGTGGACCGAGGCGACGGACGCGGTTCCGGCGGGCACTGCCACTCGCTGAGCAGATCCTGTGGGAGATCCCGCAGAGGCTTGAACCCGCCCGGGGAAACGCGCGTTTCACGTGAAACGTCCGTTTCCTCGGGTGAGGTGTCGTCCACGCCGAACCGGATTACCGGTAATCTGGTGCGGACACCGAGGGGCCTTAGCTCAGCTGGTAGAGCGCTGCCTTTGCAAGGCAGATGTCAGGGGTTCGACTCCCCTAGGCTCCACAACCGTTGGACCGCGACACGACGAAGGGCCCGGCGCACCATCCGGTGCGCCGGGCCCTTCGTCGTGCGGTGCGCCGGTCAGTCGGTCTTCGGCGCCGTCGAACGGAACTCGTCCTCGGCCGGCTTGACCTCGTTGTGCGTCGAACCGGCCGGCCGCCGGATGGTCGCCGTCTCCGGCGGCATGGTCTCCGGCTCGTCGGTCAGCCACTCCGGCTGCGCGTTGTGCCGACGCCACCACGTCAGGGCCACGAAGCCGCCGCCCACGACCACGGTGATCAGCAGCAGGCGCCGGCCGCGGCCGCGGCGTCGCTTCTTTCGGGCGACCTTCTCGATCTCCGCCGCGGTCACCTCGCCCTTGATCACCGAAAGCGCCGCGCCGGCCCGGGACCAGGCCTCGTCGCGGACCGGCTCGGCGGCGACCCGGGCCTGATCGACCGCCTGATACACGCGCGGCACCACGTCGTGGCGGACCCGGTGCCGGGCCACCTCCACGGCGTGCTCGACGCGTGGAGCGGCGTTGTCCTTGGCGTGGACCAGGGCGGGAACCACACGTTCGCGCGTGGTCTCGACCGCCCGATCACGTGCCGCGCCCGCGTAGTGGGCCGCCGCGTCCTTCGCGTTGGCGGCGTGTGGGGCGAGCCGCTCCCTGGTCCTACCGGTCGCCTCACGTACCGGATCCATGCGGGTCACGACATCCTCCTACTCGCCGGGTTCATCCGCTATCTGTTCCCGACGATCCCTGGATCATGCACCGCTCGACGGGCGGGGATCCGTACGGTGGAACGGTGCCCGGGGCCCTGTCGTGGCAGGAGCCGGCCGCGGCATGCGAGGATTTCGAGGATTCAAGAACACCGTCCGTGTAACCGTAGGGAAGGCGCAACAGTGGCCGAGGATCTTTTCGCCACCATCAAGACCAACCACGGGGACATCCGTATCCGCTTGTTCCCGAATCACGCGCCGAAGACGGTCGCGAACTTCGTGGAGCTCTCCCAGGGCCGGCGCGAGTGGGTGCACCCCGGCAAGGGCCAGAAGACCACCGATCGCTTGTACGACGGCACCGTCTTCCACCGCGTCATCTCCGGCTTCATGATCCAGGGCGGTGACCCGCTGGGCACCGGCACCGGCGGCCCGGGCTACCGCTTCGCCGACGAGTTCCACCCGGATCTGCAGTTCTCCAAGCCGTACCTCCTGGCGATGGCGAACGCGGGACCGGGCACCAACGGCTCCCAGTTCTTCGTCACCGTGGGTGCCACGCCGCACCTGAACCGCAAGCACACCATCTTCGGCGAGGTCGCCGACGCGGAGAGCCGCAAGGTCGTCGACGCGATCGCCGGTACCGAGACCGACATGCGCGACCGCCCGACCTCCGATGTCCTGATCAACACCGTCGAGGTCGAGACCGTCACGTCCTGAACCCCGAGCACGCGGGCCGGGGCCTTCGGGTCCCGGCCCGCGTCACGTGTTTGAAGGTGAGCATGAGCCCCGACGAACAACCACCGGCCGCGACCGGACCGGCCGGTCCGCCCGTGTGTTACCGGCATCCCGACCGTGAGTCGAACATTCGCTGCACCCGCTGCGAGCGGCCGGTGTGCGGCGATTGCATGGTGAGCGCGTCGGTCGGTTTCCAGTGCCCGGATTGTGTCCGCCAGGGCACCGGTCGAGTCCGTGAGGCGCGCACCGTGGCCGGCGGCCGGATCTCGTCCACGACCGCGAACGCGGTGGTGACCAAGACCCTGATCGGGCTCAACCTCGCGGTCTTCCTGCTGGTCCTGGTGATCGGCGACAAGTTCGTCGACAAGATGATCCTGGTCGGCCGGTTCTTCGACGGGGGCGAGTGGCAGGGGGTCGCCGAGGGCCAGTGGTACCGCCTGCTCACCGCGGCGTTCCTGCATCAGCAGGTGTGGCACATCGGGTTGAACATGGTCGGCCTGTGGATGCTGGGCCCTCCGCTGGAGGCCGCGCTCGGCCGGACCCGGTTCATCGCCCTCTACCTGGTCTCCGCGCTCGGCGGCACCGCGCTGTCGTATCTGATCGCCGACCCGCGGCAGGGCTCGCTGGGGGCCTCCGGGGCCCTGTTCGGGCTGTTCGGCGCGATGATCGTGCTCGGTCGCCGACTTCGGTACGACCTGCGGCCGCTGACCATCCTGCTCGTGCTCAACCTGATGATCACGTTTCTCAACATGGGCACGATCGACTGGCGTGCGCACATCGGCGGCCTGGTCGCCGGCACCCTGGCCGCGATCGGCCTGGTCTACGCACCGCAGCGAAATCGCACGGCGATCCAGGTGGGCAGCCTGCTCGCGGTGTCCGCGGTGATCGTGGCGATCGTGGCGATCCGGACCGCGCAGATCCTCTGATCGAGCGCCCGGCACGGTCGCGGGGTGGTCACGCGGCGATCACGCAGTGAATCATCCTAATGACCCATGGTGATGAATCCGGGATGCGAGCCGTTACCCGCATCCCGGTCGCTCGTTGGACCGTGAAGGGTTATCCACAGGATCTGCCTGGTTATCCCCACTGTGGATAACTCTGTGGAGTCTTCCCCGGAAAGCTCGCTGAGCTGCGTCGATGCGCTATTTCCACTGGGTGGACACGCCGAAGCCGGCGGCGATGAAGCCGAAGCCGACCACGATGTTCCAGTTCTTCAGGGACTCGACCGGGAAGCGCATGTCGGTCACGTAGAAGACCACGATCCACAGCAGGCCGATCGCGAAGAGAGCCAGCATGAACGGCGCCACCCAGCGGCGCGAGTCCAGCTTTATGGTCGTCTTCTTGGGCGGCGGCGGGGTGAAGTCGTCCTTCTTACGGATCCGGGACTTCGGCACGAGAGTCTCTCCTGTCGATGTAGCCGGACGAGTGGGTGCGCAGCACACGCGACACGATCCGGTGATGTGTCGGTTAGCGTAGTCGCTGTCAGGTCCGGAAGGAGGGTACGGCGACGTGCGTATCTTCGCCATGCGGCCAACCGGAACGTCTTGGCGAGCGATCGTACCCCGGTTGTCCGCTCTTGTGGTGTTCGCCCTGGCCGGACTGCTGTTCTGGATCAGCGCGGACACCTCGCACGGCACCAATCTGCGCAGCGACGCGCAAATGCTTCGGCTGTCCGATGTGATCCGGGACCAGGGTCGGCGCAACGAGAGTGCCCAGCACGATCTGTCCGAGCTGCAAAAGGACGTGGACTCGCTCGTCCAGGAGCAGGCCAACGACCCGCAGGCCCGCGGTCGCATCGACGCGGTCGCGGATCCGGCCGGGGTCACCCCGGTGTCCGGGGAGGGCCTCACGGTGACCCTGACCGACGCCCCGCCGGACGCGAAGTCGCGGGTGCCCGGGGTGCGCGAGCCCACCGCGGACGACCTGGTGGTGCACCAGCAGGACATCCAGGGCGTGGTGAACGCGCTGTGGAGCGGCGGCGCCCGGGCGATCCAGATCATGGACCAGCGAATCGTGGCCACCTCCGCCGTGCGGTGTGTCGGCAACACGCTGATCCTGCACGGCCGGGTCTACTCGCCGCCGTACGTGATTTCGGCGGTGGGCGACACCAATGTCCTGCGACGCGCGTTGGACCAGAGCAAGAGCGTGTCCAACTACACCGACTACGTCGAGGCGTTCGGACTCGGCTGGAAGGTCGAGGACAAGAAGCGCCTGGATGCGCCGGGGTATACGGGGCCCCTTGGCCTGGAGTATGCGAAAGTCTCCGGGACGTGATCGGCAGCGGTGAACCGAGGGGAGTCTGACGACAGTGTTGCGGACCACGATGCGGGGCCTCGGGGAGGTCTTCATCACGCTGGGCGTCGTCATCCTGTTGTTCGTCGTCTATCAGCTCTACTGGACCGGCGTGCTGGCCGATCGGGCGCGGGCCGACGAGATGCACAAGCTGGACGAGGCGCGCAAGCGGATCGTGGCGACCAAGCCCAAGGACGTACCGGTCGCGCAGATGCCGGCGCAGGCTCCGTACCACGACGACGAGCCGTTCGGCACGATGTACGTGCCGCGCTTCGGGAGCAACTGGTACAAGACGATCCGTCCCGGGGTCACGCCCAAGGAGCTGCAGAGGGGCCTGGGCTGGTACAAGGGCAGCGCGCAGGCGGGCGAGGACGGCAACTTCGCGATCGCCGGGCACCGCAAGACCTACGGCGACCCGTTCCTGAACGTGCCCAAGTTGCAGGTGGGCGACAAGATCGTGATCGAGGGCATCTCCGAGTGGTTCGTCTACACGATCGACAAGCCGGTCAGCCTCAGCGGTGACAAGGCGGTCCTGAAGACCATCCCCGAGGACGTGCACGTGCTCGACGCGGTCCCGGAGAAGGCCTACAAGACTCCCGGGAAATACATCACTCTGACCACCTGCGAACCTGAGTTCGGCAGCACGCACCGGTTGATCGTCTGGGGTCACCTGGAGTCGCGTACACCGTTGGCGGCGGGCAAGCCGGCGGCGTTGCAGGGATGAGCGAGTCGAGCCGCGCGGGCGGCGAGCGAGAGAGGGCCTGGGCCTGATGTACGGCTGGATCTGGCGCACTCTGCCGGGTAACGCGTGGGTGAAGCTGTTGATCTCCCTGCTCCTGGTGTTGGCGACCGTGTACGCGCTGTTCACGTGGGTCTTCCCGTGGGCGGAACCCCTGCTCCCGTTCAGCGATGTGACGGTCGATCAGGAGAACGTCACGAGCACCACCGGCCCCGGCGGCGCACCGCGCCCCACCGGTGCGGGCGGGGCGACTTCCCCCGCGGCGTTGCCGGGAGGGCTGCCCGGATGAGCGCGCGCATTCTCGTCGTGGACAACTACGACAGCTTCGTCTTCAACCTCGTGCAGTACCTGTACCAGCTCGGCGCGACCTGCGAGGTGCGCCGCAACGACGCGGTGACCGTCGAAGAGGCCGAGGAGTTCGACGGCGTACTGCTCTCGCCCGGCCCGGGGACACCCGAGGATGCCGGGATCTGCATGGAGATGGTGCGCCGCGAGGGCGGCCGGGTGCCGGTCTTCGGCGTGTGCCTGGGGATGCAGTCCATCGCGGCGGCGCACGGCGCTACCGTTGGCCGGGCACCCGAGCTCCTGCACGGCAAGACCAGCCCTGTGGTGCATGAGGGGGCGGGCGTCTTCGCCGGCCTGCCGTCGCCGTTCACCGCGACGCGCTATCACTCACTCGCGGTGGATCCGGACACGATTCCGGCCGAACTGGAGGTGACCGCATGGACCGGGACCGGCGTGATCATGGGCCTGCGGCACCGCGCCCGACCGGTCGAAGGCGTGCAGTTCCACCCGGAGTCGGTGCTGACGGAGTACGGCCACCTGATGCTGGCGAACTGGCTGGTGAGGTGCGGGGACCCGACGGCGCCGGCCCGGTCGGCGGGTCTGGCTCCCGTCGTCGGGCGCACGCCGCTCCCGGCCTGACCGAGACGCCGATACCCGAGGTCGAGTACGGATCGGCCGAGATCGCCCCGTACGCGCCCGGAGCGTACTCGGGCGAGTTGGTCCAGCCCGGCTTCGCGGAACCGCCCGCAGCGGCCCTCCCCGCCGTTTCCGAGCCGAGTCCCGGTGGTCGCGCGGCGCGCCGGCGGGCCGCGCAGCTCCGGGCGGCCGAGGCCGGGGCGCAGACTCCGGCCCGGGAGCCGTTCACGGGGACACCACCGCTCGGGACGACGCAGCGGTTCTCGCTGCCGCCGGGAACGGTGGCGGGGCCGCCCGCCGTTCGACCGCCGGCGTCCGAGTCCGCGACCGGGCCGGACGCGTGGTTTCGCACCGACACGGAGACGCCGGTCGAGGCACCGGGCGAGCGGGCGTTCGATCCGTCGCTCGCCCCGGCCGTGCGGTCGGGTACGACGACCGGGAGCGCCGGCCCGACCGCGCCTGCGGCCGGTGGGCGGGCGGCCCGGCGCAAGGCGCAGCGCGGGAAGCCCGGGCGCGGCGGCGGCCGACCACCCGCGAGCCCGGCGGTGGCCGAGGGCGCCGGTCGGGCCGCCCGACGTCGGGCGGCCAAGCCGTCCACGGGTGCGCGGATCCTGACCGCGAGCGCCCGCCTGGTCGGCGAACTCGCCATGACGGTGGGCGTGCTGCTGGTCCTGTACGTGGTCTACCTGACCTGGTGGACGAACGTGGTGGCGGCGGAGAAGGCCCGCGACGAGGCGCACGACATACAACAGAGCTGGAACGACCCGACCGGGGTGGACCCGCGCAATCCCGGTCAGTTCGTGGCCCCGAACAAGGGGTTCGCGCTGTTGTACATCCCCAGGATCGGGATGGAGAAGCAGGCGATAGCGGAGGGCACCGATCGGGCCAAGGTGCTCAACAACGGCCTGGTGGGCCACTACACGGACCCGCAGACGGCGATGCCGTGGGATGCCCAGGGCAACTTCGCGGTGGCCGCACACCGCAACGGGCACGGTGAGCCGTTCCGTTACATCAACAAGCTCAAGCCCGGCGACAAGGTGGTCGTGGAGACCGCCACGACGTACTTCACGTACACCATCGACGCCGACCTGCCGCAGACCTCGCCGCAGCACATCGAGGTGATCGACCCGATCCCGGACCGCGGCCCGTACAAGAAGGCCGGCCGCTACATCACCCTCACCACGTGCACCCCCGACGGCGCGTCCACATACCGGCTGATCGTCTGGGGACATCTGGAGGAGGAACGACCCCGGACGCAGGGGAAGCCGGACGCGCTGCTCGCCGCCGCCAAGTGACGGCTCATCACATTCCGGTCTCCGGGGCCTGACCAAACTGCTTGTCTGTGCCAAGCTGTCGACCCATGGGCGTTGTACGCAAGACGATTCGCGTCGGAGCGGAACTCCTCCTGACGCTCGGCCTGATCGGTCTGCTGTTGTGTGTCCACCAGCTCTACTGGACCAACTTCGAGGCCCAGGCCGAGGCCCGGAGCGAAGTGGAGCAACTGCGCAAGGACTGGGCCAAGGCACCGGTGGCGGACGCCGAGCCGCCTGCGGCGCTACCGCCCAGCGACGTCCAGGACGGCCCCACCGACGTGAGCGTCGACGGCGGCCGGGACGGCCAGCGGGTGCCGGGTTCGTACAGCATCCGCGGCGAGACGCTGGCCATCCTGTGGATCCCCCGACTCGGCTCGGACTGGGCGCAACCGATCATCGAGGGATCCAGCCTGGCGTCCCTGTCCAAGGGCGTCGGCCACTACACCTACCCGCCCTACATCGGCCCCGGCGGCCCCGGCAACTTCGGGCTCGCGGGGCACCGCAACGGCCACGGCGAGCCGTTTCGCCACCTGAACCGGCTCAAGGCGGGCGACAAGGTGGTCGTCGAGACCAAGACCCAGTGGTTCACCTACACGATCGTCAAGGGCCCGTTCATCACCAAGCCCTCCAACGGCTCGGTGCTCACCGCGCAGCCGCCGGACCTGGGCGGCCCGGCCGGCCGCCGCCTGATCACCCTGACCACCTGCGATCCGGAGTTCACCTCCCGGAACCGAATGATCTACTGGGGCGAACTCACCACCACCGACCCCAAACAGGGCAACACCAAGCCGGCCGCCCTCCGCAACTGACGGGCGGCTCGGCCCGCATCCCCCACGCCACTCCCGCCCGACCCCGGAAACGCTCAAGGGCCCTTCCCCGAACCACGGGGAAGGGCCCTTGAGCCATGTGCGCGAAGTGGGCCTAACAGGACTTGAACCTGTGGCCTCTTCCTTATCAGGGAAGCGCTCTAACCGTCTGAGCTATAGGCCCGCGTGCGTGCTCAGAGAGCGTACCGCACCGCTTGCCCGCCTCCAAAATCCTTAGTCCTCCTCGGCCAGCGTGACCTCGATGCCGCCCGTGAACGACGCGGTGAGGTTGTAGAGGAACGCTCCGAGCGTGGCCAACGCGGTCACCAGGATCACGTCGACGATGGCCACGACGCCGCTGAAGAAGAGGGTGTTCTTCAGCGACAGGAGGTGTTGGAGGTCGAAGCCGTTGTTGTTCTCCGACTGGGTCGCTTCCTTGACCGTGTCCCCGACCGAGGCGAACACGCCCAGGCCGTCCAGGACCAGCCACAGCACGGTCACCGCGACCAGCAGCACCACGCCCAGTGCCAGGGACAGCAGGAAACCGACCTTCATCACCGACCACGGGTCCACCCGCGCCGCCCGCAACCGGGCCCGGCGGGTGCGCGCGATCGGTCGGGGCTGTGGCTCCGGACCGGTCCGCCCCTGCTGCGCCATGGACTGCCCCACTCGGTGAGCGGTCGACGGGACGCCGCCGGCCGGGGTGCCCCGGGTCGGGCGCGGTGAGGTCATCGTGCCGCCGCCCGTCGGGCGGGCGGCCTTGCTGCCGTTGACCGCGGCCGGCGGCCGCTCCGTACCCTCGCCCGCCGCTGCCGCGGGCGGGAAGGGGGACGTGAACGGAGTGGGCGCGGGACGCGGCGGGCGAGCCGCCGCGTCCCCGGTGGGCCCAGCTCCGTGCACGGGGGGTGGGGCTGCCGGCTTCGGCGGCACCGGCCCCGTGGGGGGCGGTGTCGCAGCGCTGCGGCTCGTGCTGTCAGCGCGCCCGCCGGCCCGACCCCGGTCGGCGCGCTCGCCTCTCCCGCCGGCCGACTTCCGGTCTGTGCTCACGCGTCACCCTTCCTGCCCGCCGGGCGCGACCTCCCCTTCGACGGTGGAGGTCGGCTCGTGCGTGCCATCGGCCGCACCGGCTTCGGCCCCGTCGACCTCTGGGTCGATCTCGGCCTCGGGCTCAGGTTCGGCGTTACGTGCGATGCCGACAACGGCGTCGCCCTTACCCAGGTTGATCAGCTGCACACCCATCGTGTCACGTCCGGTGTGCCGGACACCCGCGGCGCGGGTGCGGATCACTCCACCGCCGAGCGTGATGGCGAGGATTTCATCCGTGTCGTCCACGACGAGTGCCCCGACGAGTGAACCTCGGTCCTCGACGATCTTGGCGGCCTTGATACCGAGGCCCCCACGTCCCTGGACGCGATACTCGTCCACACTGGTTCGCTTTGCGAAGCCCCCATCGGTGGCGGTGAACACGAACGTGCCCGCACGCACCACGTTCATCGACAACAGTTCGTCGCCTTCGCGGAAGCTCATCCCCTTCACCCCGGATGTCGCCCGACCCATCGGCCGCAGCGTCTCGTCCGTGGCGGTGAACCGGATCGACTGCGCCTTGCGGCTCACGAGCAGCAGGTCGTCGTCCGCGGAGACCAGTTCGGCGCCGATCACCTCGTCGTCGTCACCGGCCTCGTCCGAGCGCAGGTTGATCGCGATCACGCCGGCCGCGCGGTTGGTGTCGTACTCCTTGAGCGCGGTCTTCTTCACCAGACCGGCCTTGGTCGCCAACACCAGGTACGGCGCGACCTCGTAGTCGCGCAGGTCGAGCACCTGGGCGATCTTCTCGTCCGGCTGGAACGCGAGCAGGTTCGCCACGTGTTGACCACGCGCGTCGCGACCGGTGTCCGGCAGCTCGTACGCCTTCGCCCGATAGACCCGGCCCTTGTTCGTGAAGAACAGGATCCAGTGGTGCGTGGTGGTCACGAAGAAGTGGTCGACGATGTCGTCCTGCTTCAGTTGCGCGCCGCGCACCCCCTTGCCGCCGCGCTTCTGCGAGCGGTACAGGTCGGTCCGGGTGCGCTTGACGTAGCCGCCGCGCGTGATGGTGATGACGATGTCCTCTTCGGCGATCAGGTCCTCGATGGACATGTCACCGTCGAAGGGCACCAGCGCGCTGCGCCGGTCGTCGCCGAACTTGTCGACGATCGCCGCCAGTTCCTCACTGATGATCTGCCGCTGCCGGTCCGGCGAGGCCAGGATCGCCTGGTAGTCGGTGATCTTCGCCATCAGCTCGTCGTGCTCGGCGGTGATCTTCCGGTGCTCCAGGGCGGCCAGCCGGCGAAGCTGCATCTCCAGGATCGCGTTGGCCTGGATCTCGTCGATCTCCAGGAGCCCGATCAGGCCGGTGCGCGCCTCGTCGACCGTGTTCGAGGCCCGGATCAGCGCGATGACCTCCTCGATCGCGTCCAGGGCCTTGAGCAGACCACGCAGGATGTGGGCGCGCTCCTCGGCCTTGCGCAGCCGGAAGCGGGTCCGCCGGACGATCACCTCGATCTGGTGCTCCACCCAGTTGCGGATGAAGAGGTCGATCGAGAGCGTGCGCGGGACGCCGTCCACCAGCGCGAGCATGTTCGCGCCGAAGGTGTCCTGCAACTGGGTGTGCTTGTACAGGTTGTTCAGCACGACCTTGGCCACCGCGTCGCGCTTGAGCACGATCACCAGGCGCTGGCCGGTACGCGAGGAGGTCTCGTCGCGGACGTCGGCGATGCCGCCGATCTTGCCGTCCTTGACCAGGTCGGCGATCTTCTGCGCGAGGTTGTCCGGGTTGACCTGGTAGGGCAGTTCGGTGACCACCAGGCACTGCCGGTTCTGGATCTCCTCGACCTCGACCACCGCACGCATGGTGATCGAGCCGCGGCCGGTGCGGTACGCGTCCTCGATCCCGCGTCGGCCGACGACGAGCGCACCGCTGGGGAAGTCCGGGCCCTTGATCCGCTCGATCAGGGCGTCCTGGAGTTCCTCCGCCGACACGTCGGGGTTCTGCAGGAACCACTGCGCGCCGGAGGCGACCTCGCGCAGGTTGTGCGGCGGGATGTTGGTCGCCATGCCGACCGCGATGCCCGCGGACCCGTTGACGAGCAGGTTCGGGAAACGGGCCGGCAGGACCGTCGGCTCCTGGTTGCGGCCGTCGTAGTTGTCCTGGAGATCGACGGTGTCCTCGTCGATGTCCCGGAGCATCTCCATGGACAGCCACTTGAGCTTGCACTCGGTGTACCGCATGGCCGCGGCCGGGTCGTTGCCCGGCGAGCCGAAGTTGCCGTTGCTGTCCACCAGCGGCATCCGCATCGACCACGGCTGGGCCAACCGGACCAGCGCGTCGTAGATCGAGGTGTCGCCGTGCGGGTGATAGGTGCCCATCACGTCGCCGACGACGCGGGCGCACTTGTAGAAGCCCTTCTCGGGCCGGTAGCCGCCGTCGTACATCGCGTAGAGCACGCGGCGGTGCACCGGCTTGAGACCGTCGCGCACGTCGGGCAGGGCGCGCGAGACGATCACGCTCATCGCGTAGTCGAGGTAGCTGCGCTGCATCTCGGTTTCGAGCCCGACGGGCTCGATCCGCAGACCGCCGGTGCTGTTCACCGCGTCCGCCGGGTCGCCTTCGGGCGCCGGGGTGTTCTCTTCGGCCATTGCTGGTCAAAGTCCTTTCGAGGTGTGGCGTGGGGCCGACTCGGATGTGGACATCCGCGCTGCGGCGGATCCCCCCGGCGGGTCAGATGTCCAGGAACCTGACGTCCTTGGCGTTTCGCTGGATGAAGGAACGGCGAGCCTCGACGTCCTCACCCATGAGCACCGAGAACAACTCGTCGGCCTGGGCCGCGTCGTCGAGCGTGACCTGGCCCAGGACCCGGTGGTCGATGTCCATGGTGGTCACCCGAAGCTCCTCGGCGTTCATCTCGCCGAGGCCCTTGAAGCGCTGGATCGAGTCGTCCTTCGCGCGCTTGCCGGCCTGCCGGCCGAGTTCGAGCAGCGCGTCGCGCTCGCGGTCGGAGTAGGCGTACTCGAAGTCGTCCCGGCTCCACTTGATCTTGTAGAGCGGCGGACGGGAGAGGTACACGTGCCCGGCCTCGACCAGCGGCCGCATGAAGCGGAACAGGAAGGTCAGCAGCAGCGTGTTGATGTGCTGGCCGTCGACGTCGGCGTCCGCCATCAGGATGATCTTGTGATAGCGGAGCTTCTCGATGTCGAAGTCCTCGTGCACACCGGTGCCGAACGCCGAGATGAGCGCCTGGACCTCGGTGTTCTGCAGGATCTTGTCGATCCTGGCCTTCTCGACGTTCAGGATCTTGCCGCGAATCGGCAGGATCGCCTGGTACATCGGGTCCCGGCCGGACTTGGCCGAGCCACCGGCCGAGTCGCCCTCGACGATGAAGATCTCGCACTTGGACGGGTCGTTGCTCTGGCAGTCGCTCAGCTTGCCCGGCAGCGACGCGGTCTCCAGCAGGCCCTTGCGTCGGGTCAGGTCGCGCGCCTTGCGGGCGGCCATCCGCGCGGTGGCGGCCTGGATCGACTTGCGGATGATGTCCGCGGCCTCACTCGGGTTGCGGTCGAGCCAGTCGGTGAGGTGCTCGTGCACGACCCGCTGCACGAAGGTCTTGGCCTCGGTGTTGCCCAGCTTGTCCTTGGTCTGGCCCTCGAACTGCGGGTCGCCGAGCTTGACCGAGATGATCGCGGTCAGACCCTCGCGGATGTCCTCGCCGGCGAGGTTCTCGTCCTTCTCCTTGAGCAGCTTCTTCTCCCGCGCGTAGCGGTTGATCAGCGCGGTCAGCGCGGATCGGAAGCCCTCTTCGTGGGTGCCGCCGCCGTGCGTGTGGATGGTGTTCGCGAAGCTGTGCACACCCTCGGTGTACTGCGAGTTCCACTGCATCGCGACTTCCACCGAGATGGTCCGGGACTTGTCCTCGGCCTCGATGTCGATCACCGACGGGTGCACCAGCTCGCCCTTGCGCGAGTTGAGGTAGCGCACGAAGTCGGCGATGCCGCCCTCGTAGTGGTACGTGACCGAGAGCTGCTCGCCCTTGTCGTTCACGTGGTCCGGACGCTCGTCGGTGAGCGAGATGGTCAGGCCCTTGTTGAGGAAGGCCATCTCCTGGAAGCGCCGGGAGAGCGTCTCGAACGAGTAGACCGTGGTCTCGAAGATGTCCGCGTCGGCCCAGAAGGTGACCTGGGTGCCCGTCTCGGCGGTCGCCTCGTGCCGCTCCAGCGGCGCGGTCGGCGTGCCCAGCTTGTAGTCCTGCGTCCAGCGGTAGCCGTCGCGGCGGATGTCCACCGCCAGGCGCGAGGACAGCGCGTTGACCACCGAGACGCCGACGCCGTGCAGACCGCCGGAGACCGAGTAGCCGCCGCCGCCGAACTTGCCGCCCGCGTGCAGGATGGTCAGCACGACCTCGACCGCGGGCTTCTTCTCCACCGGGTGCATGTCGACCGGGATGCCACGCCCGTTGTCGACCACCCGCACGCCGCCGTCGGCGAGAATGGTCGCCTCGATGTGTGTCGCGTGCCCTGCGAGCGCCTCGTCGACCGAGTTGTCCACGACCTCGTAGACAAGGTGGTGCAGGCCGCGCTCACCGGTGGAACCGATGTACATGCCCGGGCGCTTCCGGACCGCGTCGAGGCCCTCCAGGACCTGGATGTCACTCGCGCCGTACGACGGCGAGTCGAGCGCGGCAGAGGTTTCCGGCGAGCCGGCCACGTCATTCTCCTTGGGGTTGCCGGAATCGGCCACGAAGCGCCCTTTCTGGCACAGCACGGCTCCCTGCCCGGGAGCAGGATCGGCAGGGTGTGTCGAACGGCAGGCAGCCGGCCCGACACGCCCCCGGGCACGGAGCCGCGGAAGTCGAAACAGGATCCGCATGAGCGGTATTGCTGCTTCAGTCTACCGGTCGGGGCGACACAAAGATGGGTTCCCAAGGGGCCTGGGTTCGCGTGTGGCGCCCTGATGTGCCCTGTCGCATGTCCCCCTACTTGCCCCGGGGTCCCGAATCGCTCTCATGCCTGTCCACGCGGTGCGACCGACCCGGACGGTAACAGCGTGTCAGACCGGTATGACACCGGACACATCGCCCCCGCCGGCGCGACCGAGCGGGCACGTGGGCGTGCGCGGGCGCATTCGGGGGCGCATTCGAGCGGTACCGGTCGTGGCCGAAAATCGCCTACGGCTGTGCGCGCCACTGGCCCCGGCGACGCTCCTGCGCGGGGCCGAGCACCCGGATGAAGGTGACGGTGCCGTCGCCCAGCTCCTGATTGAGGCGGGCGAGCAGTTTCGGCGCGAGCCAGCGCACGTGGGTCGCGTAGTTGTCGGACTCGGCGCGAACCACCAGTTCGCCGTCCTCGAAGCGCTCCGGGCGACAGTTGGCCGCCATTGCCGGGCCGACGATTTCCGGCCAGCGCTGGAGCACGCCGTGCACCGCCGCGGGAGTCTGCCACCCGCGCTCGGTGACCAGGCGTCCCATGATCTGCCGCAACGGCTGCGGGTCGCGGTCGTCGGGCCCCGAACCACTACGTTTCAAGCCACGACGGGCCTGACCCTGGTCCTGCCGAAGATCGTGCCGGGTCCGGGCCTGGGCACGGGCCTGGGTCAGCGCCGCGCGGGCCAGATCGATGCCGCGCGTCGGCTCGGCGGGAGGCTGCTCGGCCCGCCCGGGCCCGCCGGCGGGCCCGATGTGGGACTCGTCACTCATCCTCGACCCTTCGCACCTCGCCCGCGGCGACGTCGTAGCGCGCACCCGCGAGCGCGGGCGGCACATCCTCGGCCACCGCGGCGGTGACCAGCACCTGCTCGCCGTGCGCGACCATCTCGGCCAGCCGCGCGCGACGCGTGACGTCGAGTTCGGCGAACACGTCGTCGAGCACCAGGACCGGCTCGCCGCCGTCCGCGCGCAGCAGTTCGTAGGAGCCCAGCCGCAGCGCCAGTGCGTACGACCAGGACTCGCCGTGGCTGGCGTAGCCCTTGGCGGGCAACGGGCCCAGCCGCAACACGAGATCGTCGCGATGCGGGCCGACCAGCGTCTGACCGCGCTCGACCTCGGCCGCCCGACCGGCGGCGATCGCCGCCGTGAGCACCGCGTGGATGCCGGCCCGGTCGGTGGGCAGCGGATCCTCCGACATCGAACTGCGGTAGTCCAGCACGATCGGTCCACCGCCTGTGGACAACGCGTCGTAGGACTTGTCCACCAGCGGTTGCAGCGCGGCCACCAGATCGAGCCGGGCGAAGGTGAGTTCGGCCCCCGCCGCGGCCAGGTGCTCGTCCCATACGTCCAACGTGCTCAACGCACCGCTGCGCCCACCGCCCGCCCGCCGGGCCAGGGCCGCGGTGCGCAGCAGCGTGTTGCGCTGCTTGAGCACCCGGTCGTAGTCCTGGCGCACGCCGAGCAGGCGCGGGGTGCGCGCGGTCAACAACTCGTCCAGAAACCTGCGGCGTTCGCCCGGATCGCCCTTGACCAGGGCCAGGTCCTCCGGCGCGAACAGCACGGTGCGCAGCAGGCCGAGCAGGTCGCGCGGCCGGGTCGCGGGCGAGCGGTTGATCCGGGCCCGGTTGGCCTTGCCGGGGTTGATCTCCAACTCGGCCAGCGCGCTGCGGCCGTCCTCGCGCACGATGCTGGCCCGTACGTACGCCCGTTCGGCGCCGAGTCGGACCAGGGGCGCGTCCGAGGCGACCCGGTGGCTGCCGAGCGTGGCCAGATAGCCGATCGCCTCGACGAGGTTGGTCTTGCCCTGGCCGTTGGGTCCCACGAATGCGGTCACGCCCGGTTCGAGGGGTACCTCGACCCGGGCGTACGACCGATAGTCGACGAGAGACAGATGCGCTACATGCATGGGCGGGCGGGCCGATTGCTCAGCCCGCGTCGGCCTCCTTCGGCGGCGAGACGTCGGCGCCCGGGGCGTCGGCGCCCTTGTGCGTCGACGCGGCGGTGACCGCGTGCCCACCGAACTGATTGCGCAGCGCGGCGACCATCTTCATCTGCGGCGAGTCGTCCTGACGGGAGGCGAATCGGGCGAACAGCGACGCGGTGATCGCGGGCAGCGGAACGGCGTGGTCGATCGCCGCCTCCACGGTCCAGCGGCCCTCGCCGGAGTCCTCCGCGTAGCCGCGCAGGCCCTCCAGGTGCTCGTCCTCGTCCATCGCGCGCACGGCCAGGTCCAGCAGCCACGAGCGGATGACGGTGCCCTCCTGCCAACTGCGGAACACCTCGCGGACGTCGGTGACCACGTCGGCGGCCTCCAGCAGTTCCCAGCCCTCGGCGTACGCCTGCATGAGCGCGTACTCGATGCCGTTGTGCACCATCTTCGCGAAGTGCCCGGCGCCGACCTTGCCCGCGTGCACGAAACCGGCCGGGCCCTCGGGCTTGAGCGCGTCGAAGATCGGCTGGACCTTCTCGATGTTCGCGGCGTCGCCGCCGCACATCAGCGCATAGCCGTTGTCCCGACCCCAAACGCCGCCGGAGACACCGCAGTCGACGAAGCCGATGTTCTTCGCGGCCAGCGCCTCGGCGTGCTTGATGTCGTCCGTCCAGCGCGAGTTGCCGCCGTCGACGACCACGTCACCGGGGGACAACAGTTCGCCGAGCTCGTCGACCGTGGCCTGGGTCGGTGCACCCGCGGGCACCATCACCCACACCACGCGCGGTGTCGGGAGGGCGTCCACAAGTTCCTTGAGGCTGTGCACATCCGCGATCTCCGCGTTGCGGTCGTAGCCCACCACCGTGTGGCCCGCGCGGCGCAGACGCTCGCGCATGTTGCCACCCATCTTGCCGAGGCCAACGAGTCCGAGCTGCATCCTGAAATCCTTCGTTCGCTGCTGCGATGCCGGGTGGGGCACCGCCGAGGCCGCTGTCCACACCCCTTGTGGGGGCTTTTCACCGCGTCGACGGTACGCGGGTAGCGGTTGCCCGTGCTGCTGCGGGGTCATGCACGGTGGATGAGCCCGAACCCGGGTGCCCATTCGGCCGGATCGACCGCGGCCCGATCGGCCGCGGGTGCGAGCCGATTCGGCCGCGGCCCGGATCAACCGGAGAGGCGCACCGGCATGATCAGGTAGCGGTACTCGTCGGTGGCCTCGGCCTCGACGTCCGGCTTGCCGGTCATCACGGCCGGCTTCGTGGACGTGGTGAAGGAGATCTGGGCGACCGGGGAGCCGATCGCGCTGAGCCCTTCGAGCAGGAACGTCGGGTTGAAGGCGATCGAGATCTCCTCGCCCTCCAGCGTCGCGTCGATCGCCTCGGAGGCCTGCGCCTCGTCGCCGGAACCGGCTTCGAGCACCAGTCGGCCGTCGGAGAAGGACAGCCGCACCGGGGTGTTGCGCTCGGCGACCAGGGACACGCGCTTGACCGCGTCCACGAACGGCGCGGTCTCCACCGTCGCGACGGTCTCCGACTGCTCCGGGAACAGCGCGCGGTACTTGGGGAATTCGCCTTCGAGCAGGCGGGTGGTGGTACGCCGACCGGCACCCTCGAAGCCGATCATGCCCTCGCCGATCTTGTCCCCGGACAGCGCGATCTGCACGCTGTCGCCCTGGGTCAGCGACTTGGCGGTGTCGTTGAGGGTCTTGGCGGGCACCAGTGCCACCGCCGAGGAGAGGCCGTCGGCCTCGGGCTTCCAGTGGAACTGGCGGACCGCGAGCCGGTATCGGTCGGTGGCGGCGAGGGTGACCAGGTCGCCCTCGATCTCGACCCGGACGCCGGTCAGCATCGGCAGCGTGTCGTCGCGGCCGGCCGCGATGGCCACCTGGGCCACGGCGGCGGCGAACACGTCGCCCTCGACGGACCCTGCGGCGGTGGGCATGTCCGGCAGCGCCGGGTAGTCCTCCACCGGGAGGGTGGGCAGGGTGAACCGAGCGCTGCCACAGACCACGGTCACCTTGGCGCCGTCGGTGGACACCTCGACGGGGCGGTTCGGCAGGCTCTTGGAGATGTCGGCGAGCAGTCGCCCGGACACCAGCACCCGGCCCGGCTCGTCGATCTCGGCCTCGACGCCGCCGCGGGCGGAGACCTCGTAGTCGAAGCTGGACAGCGTCAGTCGCTGGTCCGCCGCTTCCAGGAGCAGTCCGGCGAGGACGGGAACCGCCGGCCGCGCCGGGAGACTGCGTGCGGTCCACGCCACCGCATCAGCGAGAACGTCACGCTCGACCCGGAACTTCACCGGTTCACCGCCTCCTGCCGTTACCGGCCGTCTGTCTGTCGTGTGTCTGCCGTTCGTTCGTTCGGCATCGGTGACGGGCCGTCGGGGCCTACCACCGGGACACAGTCTGACGCACCGCGCCGACAGCCCGCGCAGCCCCCGGCAAACCGGCAGTCCACAGAT
This sequence comes from Embleya sp. NPDC005971, assembly GCF_040629175.1. Taxonomy (NCBI): domain Bacteria; kingdom Bacillati; phylum Actinomycetota; class Actinomycetes; order Kitasatosporales; family Streptomycetaceae; genus Embleya; species Embleya sp. NPDC005971. The sequence continues at coordinate 163,377 of NZ_JBEXUX010000015.1, forward strand.
TCGGCCCGACCCGACCGTTTTCCGTGGATCTCTCTTGAACTACGTGTGGTCGTAATAGTAGGGGGTGTGGATACCGTGGATAACCGGTATACGCGCAGGTCAGGGCCGGTTTTTTGTCCACTTCGAGGTGTGGGTGAACCCGTGGATAAACCCCCTGTGTCTGTGGATGCCCGAATTGGCTCCACAGACCGTCCCCAGGCGTACCCGCACTTGTCCCCAGACAATCCCCAGGTCGGGGACCACTTGTCCCCACCCCTGGCGGACGCCACTCGGCTCGGGATTCACCGTAAGGGGTGAAACCGGCCCGACTGTGGACAGATCCGTGGACAACCTGGGGACAAGCCCCGAATTTCGGTGGACGGGACGTGGACAACCAGACAACACGGTGGTGGACGGTGTGCGGCCGAAAAGTTATCCACAGTCTGTGGAGGAATCCATTCCACATCACCACAGGAACCTGACCTGCCGGCTCGCCGGCTTTTTCCCCAGGTTCCCGAAGTCATTGTGGGGAACTTGGGGACCGATGCGTCATCCCCACGGTGTGGATGTCCCGGACGGCGCCGATCGGTGGATAACTCGGCCCCGATTCGGGCGTTGTGACCAAGCTCACACCGCACATGTGAAGGCCGGCGGCCCCAAAGGGGAACGCCGGCCGGTTCTCAGCGGTGTGCGGGTGCCGATTCAGCTCTTGATGCGGTTCGTCAACTCCGTCACCTGGTTGTAGATCGAGCGCCGTTCGGCCATCAACGAACGAATCTTGCGGTCCGCGTGCATCACCGTCGTGTGGTCACGCCCGCCGAACTGGGCGCCGATCTTGGGCAGCGACAGGTCGGTCAGCTCGCGGCACAGATACATCGCGATCTGGCGGGCGGTGACCAGCACCCGGCTGCGCGAGGTGCCGCACAGGTCCTCGACGGACAGACCGAAGTAGGCGGCGGTGTGCGCCATGATCGTGGTCGCGGTGATCTCGGGTCCCGCGCTGTCCGGGATCAGGTCCTTGAGCACGATCTCGGTGAGCTGCAGATCCACCGGCTGCCGGTTCAGACTGGCGAACGCGGTCACCCGGATCAGCGCGCCCTCCAGCTCGCGGATGTTCCGGGAGATCTTGCTGGCGATGTACTCCAGGACGTCCGGCGGCGCGTTGAGCCCCTCCTGGATCGCCTTCTTGCGCAAGATCGCGATCCGGGTCTCCAACTCGGGCGGCTGGACGTCGGTCAACAGCCCCCACTCGAACCGGTTCCGCAGCCGGTCCTCCAGCGTGACGAGCTGCTTGGGCGGCCGGTCGGAGGAGATGACGATCTGCTTGTTCGCGTTGTGCAGCGTATTGAAGGTGTGGAAGAACTCCTCCTGGGTCTGCTCCTTGGTCTCCAGGAACTGGATGTCGTCCACGAGCAGCACATCGACATCTCGATAACGTCGGCGAAAGCCGTCGGCCTTGCCGTCACGGATCGAGTTGATGAATTCGTTGGTGAACTCCTCCGAGCTCACGTAACGCACCCGGGTGCCCGGATACAGGCTCTTCGCGTAATGCCCGATCGCGTGCAACAGGTGGGTCTTGCCCAGCCCCGACTCGCCGTAGATGAACAGCGGGTTGTACGCCTTCGCCGGCGCCTCGGCGACCGCCACCGCGGCCGCGTGCGCGAAGCGGTTGCTGGAGCCGATGACGAACGTCTCGAACAGGTACTTGGGATTCAGCCGGGCGGCCGGCTCGTGTTCCACCACACCGTGCTCGCGCCCGGTGCCCGGCCGGGCCAGCCGCAGCGGTCGCCCGCCGGGCACGTCGACCGGCGGCACGGGCGGGGACTGGTGCGGCGGCGGGACCTGCTGTGGAGCCTGCGGGGCACCCGAAGACTGGTCCCTGTCGCCGGATTGATGTGTCGAATTATCCACAAAGCTGTGGACGGACGGTGTGGAAAAGCCGGGCGGCCCGAACAGATCCTCGCGATCGGCGAAGAGGGTCCCGTCGGAAGGCGGGATTCCCGGGTGATCGGATACGCCGTTCGCATTTCCCCCGTAGCCATATTGGTCACGAGCGTCCCGCGGATCGCGCGGATCACGAGCGTCCCGGGACTCGCGCGGTTCCCGGGGATCACGCAGATCGCGCTGCTCACGGGCATCACGCGCGTCCCGTGGATCACGGGGGTCCCTGGCGTCGCGCGGGTCGCGCGGGTCGCGCGGGTCGCGCTGATCCCGATACGGTCCGGGCGCGTAGCGGTCGTGCGGGTAGTCCTGCTGATACTGCGGCTCGGCGTACGGATCGCGGTCCTGGCGGTACGGCTGCTGGCCGTACGGCTCCTGCGGATAGCCGTCGCGGCCGTACCGGTCGCCGCCATAGGAGGAGCGACCGTAGGGGCCGGGGTTGTACTCGTCGTGCCGGGGTGCACGCTCGTGCCGTTCGGGTTCCGGCTCGCCCGCACCGGGCTCGACACTGACCGCGAACCGGATCGGCCGCCCGAAACCGTGGCTCAGCGCGTCCGTCACCACCTGGCGAAGCCGAGTCTCCAGGACTTCCTTGGCAAACTCGTTCGGCACCGCGAGCAGTGCGGTGTCGGAGAAGAGGGTCAGCGGCTGGGTGCGCTGGAGCCATCCCTTGTCCTTGGCCGTGACCGAGTCGTCGGTGGCCAGTCGTTCCAGGAACCGTGCCCAGACTGCGGCGAGGTCGCTGGTGATGTCAGCCACAGTGCACGCTCTTTCATTGCATCGACGCAGGTCTCGGGAGGGCTCCCAGTGTCCCGGACCCCGGGCGCGAGCGCTCCGGTCCGACCCACCTGTTCACGGTAGTGGCGCCCACCGGCCTGCTCAACCCGTTGTCCACAGGCTGTGTACAGCCTGCCCGAGACTGCGTTTTCGCAGGTGGGCGACGTGCCCCGGATCCCCCATTTGACCCCGTCGCCTGTTGGTACGTACCGTGGGCCGGTCTAGTTGTCTGACGACCGCTGCCGCATGTCCGAGATCATGTCGATGCGGACGTACGGTGGTGGCCGGCGGTCTTTTCTGCCGGCCCACGATTCAAATCCTGGAGCCCCCGAGTGAGCAAGCGCACCTTCCAGCCGAACAACCGTCGCCGGGCGAAGACCCACGGGTTCCGGCTGCGCATGCGCACCCGTGCCGGTCGCGCCATCCTTGCTGCCCGCCGCCGCAAGGGCCGCGCGGAGCTTTCCGCCTGAGTTCGCGGATCTCTCCGTGCTGCCTGCCGATAACCGGCTGAGGCGGCGCGAGGACTTCGCGATCGCGGTTCGCCGCGGGCGTCGAGCCGGCCGTCCGAATCTGGTCGTCCACCTGCATCGACAGGAGACGAGCGGGTCCGTGACGTCCGAACGCGCCCCGGCGACCGCGCAGCCGTCCGAGCCGGACACCCTGCGCCAATCCGTGGCAGAGGACCCGCACGCGGTGGTGGAGCACGCTCCACCACCGCGTGCGGGTTTCGTCGTGAGCAAGGCTGTCGGCCCCGCAGTTGTCCGTAACGTCGTCAAGCGTCGGCTTCGCCACCTCATACACGATCGGATGGCCCTGCTTCCGGCAGGTAGCCTGGTCGTGGTACGGGCATTGCCACCCGCGGCCAAGGCGGAGCACTCCGACCTGGCCCGGGATCTGGACGCAGCGTTCGACCGGCTTCTGGGCCGGGCCGGGCGCCCTGTCGCGGTCCGCCCGCAACGGCCCGCGGCCAAGCCGGGAGCGACGGCGTGAAGTACCTGTTCATGGGGTTCATTCGGGTCTATCAGTGGACGATCAGCCCGATGCTGGGGCCGGTGTGTCGCTTCTACCCGTCGTGCTCGCATTATGGGTATGAGGCGATGTCCGTTCATGGCGCGTTCAAGGGCACCTACCTCACCGTGTGGCGCATCCTGCGCTGCAACCCCTGGAACTCTGGCGGTGTCGATCCTGTGCCGCCGCGCACACGCCGACCGTGGCGACTCCCCGAGCGGAAGTCGCGCTCGGAGTCGGAGCCGCACGAGCGGCAGCAGACGTCCAGCACCGGCCGTACCGAGCCCGCGCCCGGTGCGAACACCACCGCCCGAGGAGCTTGACCGTGGGGATTCTTGACCCCCTATACACCGCTGTCTCCTGGATCATCGTTCAGTTCCACTCGTTGTTCAGCCCGATCTTCGGCAAGGACAGCGGTTGGTCCTGGGGCTTGTCCATCGTCTGCCTCGTGGTCGTCATCCGGATCTGCCTGATCCCGCTCTTCGTGAAGCAGATCAAGGCGACCCGTGGACTGCAAGCACTGCAGCCGCGGATCAAGGAGGTCCAGAAGCGGTACAAGGACGACCGTGAGCGTCAGTCCCAGGAAATGATGAAGCTCTACAAGGAGACGGGTACCAACCCGCTCTCGAGCTGTCTTCCGATCCTGGTCCAGTCGCCGTTCTTCTTCGCCCTGTTCCACGTGCTGCAGCGGGTCTCGCAGAACCGCACGGTCGGCGTGATCGACCGCGACCTGGTGAACAGCGCCCAGCAGGCGCACATCTTCGGCGCCCCCATCGCCGCCAAGTTCACCGACTCGGCGGCGAAGATCGCCAGCCTCGGCGCCGACCTGACCACCGTGCGGATCGTCACCATCGTGATGATCGTGCTGATGTCCGGGTCGCAGTTCTTCACGCAGCGCCAGTTGATGACGAAGAACACCGACCCTGCTTCGCTCGTGGGCAACCCGTTCGCGAAGCAGCAGAAGCTGATGATGTACGCGTTCCCGATCATGTTCGCGGTCTTCGGCATCAACTTCCCGGTCGGCGTGCTGGTCTACTGGCTCACCACCAACGTGTGGACGATGGGTCAGCAGCTCTTCGTGATCAACCGCAACCCCACCCCCGGCAGCCCGGCGTACAAGGTGCGGCAGGAGAAGTTGTCGGAGAAGGCGCGCAAGCAGGGCAAGGTGCTGCTTCCCGACGGGAAGCTGATGGACCAGGCCGAGTACGACGCCCAGCAGGCCGAGATCAAGGCCCAGGCCGCCCGGCGCCAGCAGCCGACCAGGCTCACCAAGTCGCAGCGCAAGGCCCGGGCCCGAGAGGACGCGGACACCGCCGTCGGCGAGGACGCGGAGACCGCGGAGAGCGGTACGGCGGCGAGCAACGGCACCTCCGGCACCGCGCGCTCGAACGGCTCGGTGAAGGGCTCGACCGCGCGGACGCCGCACTCCGGTGCGCGTAACGCCGGCCCGCGCAAGCAGACCCAGAGCCGGAAGCACCCGAGGAAGAAGTGACCGCCCTCGACGGGCCGGCCGCCCCCTCCATCGACTCGCTCACTCGTCCACAAAGGAGTTCCCCTGTGACGGAAGGCACGACCCCCGCCGTCGACTCACCCGCCGCCTCGCGTCGGATCACGCTCACCGCGGAGGAGATCAGCCGGCTGGAGCAGGAGGGTGAGATCGCCGCGGACTACCTGGAGGCCCTGCTCGACATCGCCGACCTCGACGGCGACATCGACATGGACGTCGAAGGCGGGCGCGCGTCGGTCTCGGTGATCGCCGGCGACGAGAGCGCGTCCTCCGGCGCCGACCTCAAGCGGCTCGTCGGTCGCGACGGCGAGGTCCTGGAAGCCCTCCAGGAGCTGACCCGGCTGGCCGTGCACCGCGAGACCGGTGAGCGCAGCCGGCTGATGCTCGACGTGGACGGCTTCCGTGCCGCCAAGCGGGCGAACCTGGCGGAGATCGCGACCGAGGCGGTGGAAGAGGTCAAGGCGGCGGGTACGTCCCTCAAGCTGAAGCCGATGACCCCGTTCGAGCGCAAGGTCGTGCACGACACCGTCGCGGAGGCCGGACTGCGCAGCGAGTCGGAGGGCGAGGAGCCCAATCGCTGCGTCGTCGTCCTGCCCGCCTGATCGGATCCCCGGATCCGTTTCCGCAAACCGTCGCGCCGGCCCCACCCGTCACGGGTGGGCCGCGCCGAGCGCGCTCGCCCCCGCGGCGGCCGGGACGGACACGGTGACGCCGGCCGGGGTGGTGCCGCTGATCTTGTATTCGAGTTCCAGGATG
>NZ_JBEXUX010000016.1:0-166235 GCF_040629175.1 Embleya sp. NPDC005971
TTCTGCACATCATCGAGATGGGATGCACCGACATGGCCCTCATCGCGGTGACCGGCCCCCTCACCGGCCGGATCGTCATCGGCAACGCGGACCGCCTTCGCCGCCACCACCGCCACCGCCCCACGGGCCCCAGCCGCCGCCCCCGCCGCCGCCGTGGGCGTCACCGCCGCCGTAGCCCCAACCGCCGGCGCCACCACCACCGCCACCGCCCCAGCCACCCGACTTCGGAGCCGACGACTCCGTGGACGGGTCGCCGTCGGCCCCCAGCGAGAACGCCGGCGCGGCCGAGGCGGCGCCCGCCATCAACAGCGCCGCGACAACGGTGACCGAGGCGCGCGTGATCCTGCGCATGAAATCCCCTTACCTTCGAACCCGACCACCCCGGGCGAGGTGGTCGGGTTCATCCTGAACACAGATCGGCGGCGGATTTTCCGGGAGCAGGCCGGCAAACGGCCCACCACTATCGGGATTTCGGGCATCGTCGCTGCTCATCGCCCCGGTCGACGAATTTCCGAACCACCCCTACGGACGCACGCCGCATTGCTGCATTCGGGCGACCGGCCGCGGGTGGGCCGGGCGCCGCGGCGGACTCAACCGGGTGTGTGCTCGGGTACCGGCGTGCGAAGTGCGAGCGACTCGGCCCGCGTTGCCTCGACCCGGGGGCCGGAAGCCGGGTACAGGCGGGACTCGATGGCCTCGATGATCCGCGGGCGCAGTTCCTCGGCCCGGATCACCACATCGACGGAGCCGACCTCGACCGCCCGCCGGATGTCGTGCACGCGGTCGAACTCCGCGGCCACCTCGCCGAGTTTCTCCGCCCGGACCGACGCGCGCAGTTCGTCGAGCTCGGCCTTCGCGGTGGACCGCGCCGCGCCGAATGTGGTCGCGACGCGGGCCTCCTGCTCCCGCACCCTGGGGTCGGCGGCGGTCCGGGCGTGCACGTCGCCGGCGAACACCACCGCGGCGGCAGGGGCGCCGCCCAGGACCGAGGCGTACGAGCCCTCCAACGCGAGTACGGTCATGTTCGGGTTCAGCGCCTTGGAGAAGACCACGAACGCCCCGCCGTGGTAGCGGGAGATGACGCAGAAGACGATCGGGCCGTCGAAGTTCACGATCGCCCGGCCGATCTCCGCGCCGTACTCCAGTTGCAGCTTGCGCATCGACTCGGGCGAGCCGTCGAACCCGGACAGGTTCGCCAGCACCACCAGCGGCCGGTTGCCCGAGGCCGCGTTGATCGCCCGTGCGACCTTCTTCGACGACTGCGGGAACAGGGTGCCGGCGGTGTAGGTGTCCGGGCCGTCGGTGGGCGGGAAGCCGAGGCGCGGCACCGACCGCGACTCGATCCCGATCAGGCACACCGGCACGCCGCCCAGACGCACGTCCTGCACCGCCGCGGTGTCCGCGTCGGCCATCCCCGCCCAGCGCTCCGATACCGGGTGGTCCTGGTCGGACAGCGCGCGCATCACGGTACGGATGTCGAACGGCTTCTTGCGATCCGGGTTGTGCTCCGCCGAGAAGATCTCGCCGACGGCGGCGAAGTCGCTGCCCGCCAGCACGTGCGGGAAGTCGCGGATGTCCCGGTCGATCGGATCGATCGTGCCCGCCCGCCGCGGCATCCGCTCGCCGGGCGCGACGTAGGTGTGGTCGTAGTGCTCCATCAGCACGTCGCGCGCGGCGCTCAGGTTCGGCGCCCAGTACTGCGCCTGGCCGTTGGGCCCCATCACCCGGTCGTAGCCGCCGATGCCGAAGTTGTCCTCGGCCGAGACACCCCCGGAGAAGTCCAACGACTGCTTGCCGGTGAGCACCATCGCCGAGTCCGGCGTCATCACCAGGATGCCCTTGGTGTGCATCAGCATGGTCGCCTCGGCGTTCCAGTACGGCTGGGCGCCCACGGTGATCCCGGCGACCACGATGTTGATCTCGCCGCCGTCCTGGGTGAACGTGACGATGCGCTTGAGCGCCGCCGCCACCCAGTCCATGTTCTCGGTACCCGAGGTCATCGAGATCCGCGCACCCGCCGACAACGCGAACCACTCCACCGGCACTCGCAGGCGCTCGGCCAGGTCGAGTGCGGCGATCACCCGGCGGCACTCCGGCTCGGACAACGCGCCGAGCGACTTGGTCGGGTCGCCGAGCAAAACGACCCTGGTGACGCCCTGGGGATGCAGCGCGGTCGGCGTGTCGACCACACCGACGACGATCGCCGCGGTGTTGTTGCCCCGCGGCCGGTCGACCGGCACCAGCAGGTTCGCGTCGTCCAGGTCGTACTCGACGAACTCGCCCAACAAGCGTGTGAGTTCATACGGATACACGGTCTTGCGAGCGGCCGCGCGCAGCACCTTGCTGCGGTAGTCGTCGACCGGCTCGACCGGCTCGACCGAGCGCTCGCCGACGGTGAGTTCGGTGCCGCCGGAGGCGTCGAAGGCGATCCGCACCGCGATCTTGCCCAGTTCGCCGCTGCTCCGGTCGCGCCGGCGGGCGATGAACACGATCTCCTCCAACCCGGCGCCCTCGATCGTGGGCACCACGCGCTCGGCGATCGTCTCCAGTTCCGCGCGGGTGATCTCGCTCGGCGGCCAGACGTAGATCACGATCCGGTTGGTGTCGGCGTACTTCCCCGCGGGTCGGCGCGACTGGGCGCGGCGGATCGAGTCGAGGCAGGTGGCGACGACGTTCTCGGCCGTCGGCAGCGCGACCAGCCTGCCGTCGTGATCGCGCAGCTCGGTCAGGTCCCGGACCTGGGCGAAGGCGACCAGGCGGTCGTCGCTGGGGTTCGCCCGCGCGACGCACCGGAACAGGTAGACCTCCTCGTCCGAGGACGGCAATCGGGTGAGGTCGAACTCGCTCAGCCGCTCCAACTGCATGCGCCGCGCGATATACGGGTGCAGACCCCGGATCAGCCGCTCCTCGGCCATCCCGGTGCCGGTCGGGCGGAACGTGAAGTGGTGGTGCATCACCGCGCCGCCGCGGCCCGCGACGGTGGCGGTGATCCTGCGGACCGGGTTCGACAGCGGGTTCGCGTCCAGCACCTCGCGAAGCGCCGCCGCCATCGCGTCGGGGTCCGCCGGCTGCTTCTCCCAGGCGAGATAGACGTCGGCCTCGACCGCCTCCTCGCCGGCCGCCGTTTCGGCGAGCCCGCGCAGCACGTCGCCCAGTTCGTCGAACCGCACCGCGGCGGAGACCAGGCGCGAGCCCGCGCGCTCGGCGACCACGAACGTGCACCCCGCAGCCCGGCTCGAACGCACGCCGGTGAGGCCCTTGTTGCCGTAGTAGCGCCGGGTCAGCACCTCCAGCATGACGGTGTTGTCCAGGTCGTCGCGGACGAGTCGGCGGCCCAGCAGCCGCACCAGCGGTTCGGTGCTGCGCACCATCGCGGCGATCCGCTCGGCGCGGTCCGGGGTGTCCGGGTGCGCGTCCAAATGCCGCAGGTGCCTGCGGACCGCGGTGTAGACGCGGGCGCGGTTGCGTCGCAGCAGCGGCTGCGCCAACCAGGCGAACACCAGGCCCCGGGCGAGGTCGGCGACCGCGGGGAAACGGACCTGGGTCGCGGCCACCAGCCGCTCCAGGGCGTGCCCGACGGCCTCGCTCAGCGTCGCGTCCGGCGGCGCCTCCCGCAGCCACACCCGCAACAGCGTGGTGACGACGGTGACGTCGGCGGCCGCGCGTTGGCGACCGAGGAAGATCCGGAACACCGCGGCTTCCAACTCGGCCGAGGGCTCCGACTCGGTGACGCCGTAGTGCCCCAGGGCCTTGGCGAGTTTGGCCCGGAACGCCTCGGGCAGTCCGGCCCGTTCGACGTCGAGGCTTTGCAGGTAGGTGTGGAAGTGTTCGCGGGCGCTGTGCACATGGCCCTCGCCGCCGCCGTCCTCGCCCGCCGGGCGGTTGCGGCTCAACTCGGCGAGGTCGGCGAACAGGTCGAGGAGTTCGAGTTCCTGGGCCAGTGGTCGTTCGTGGCCGTCCGCGATGGCCGCCCGGCGCGCGGCGAGGTAGTCGTCCAGGACCCGGCGTTCGTCGTGCGGATCGACGTCGAAGCCCAGCAGCAGCCCGCGCAGGTCCTCCCGGCCGCGCGCGGCGCGCTCCGCCGTCGGGACCGCCTCGGAAGCGACCGGCAGATCCAGGTCCACGGACGCGGTGTCCTCGACCTCGGCGTCGTCGTCGCCGAGCGGCTCCAGGCGCATCAGCGGTGCCCCGGTGTCCACCTGACTGCCCACGGATACGGCGCATTCCTTGAGTCGCGCCCGGAACGGCGCGCGCAGCACCGTCTCCATCTTCATGCTCTCCAGCACGAGCACCGGGGCGCCCGCCTCGACCTCGGCGCCGACCTCCAGCGGCGTCGCGACCACCAGCGCGGGAGCGGGCGAGCGCACCACGCCGCCCTCGTCGCGGCCGACCCGGTGCGTGACGCCGTCGACCTCCACCAGGTGGATCGGCCCGTGGGTGGCGGTGAGCAGGTGGTACGCGGTGCCGTTGACCAGGATCTGCCCGGTGTGGCAATCGAAGCGGTCGAGTTCGACGTCGGCGGTGCGCACCACGTCACCCGCCTGGATGCCGACCCGGAACCGATGCGGGCCCACTCGCGCGACCCGCACCCGGTAACCCACGCCGCGCAGCTTCAGATCCAGCGGTCGGCCGCTCTCGTGCCGCACCTGGGGGCGTCCGCCCGAGGCGGTGGACAACAACCGCTGCCGCTCGACGCGTTCCTCCTCCTCGTACGCCTCGATGGCGGCGGCGGCCAGCGCCACGGCGGAGTGCCGATGCGTGACGAGCCGGCCCTCGGCGCGCACCCGGTCGATCCAGCCGGTGTCCGCGCTGCCGTCGATCACCTCGGGCTGGTCGAGCAGGTCGAGCACGAAGCTCTTGTTCGTCGCGCCGCCCTCGATGATCACCCTGGTCTGCGACATCGCCCGGCGCAGCCGGCCGAGCGCCTCCTCGCGATCGTGGCCGTAGGCGATGATCTTCGCGATCATCGAGTCGAAGTCGGCGGGGATGGTGTCGCCTTCGCCGACGCCGGTGTCCACCCGGATGCCGGGGCCGGTGGGCGGGTCGAAGCGCACGATGCGGCCCGGTGAGGGCGCGAAGTCGCGGTCGGGGTCCTCCGCGTTCAGCCGGGCCTCGATGGCGTGCCCGCGCTCCGCCGGCGGCGCGCCGTGCAGCCGGCCGCCCGACGCCACCCGCAGTTGTGCCTTGACCAGGTCGAATCCGGTGGTGCACTCGGTGATGGGATGTTCGACCTGGAGGCGGGTGTTGACCTCCAGGAAGGCGAACTGCCGGTCGCCGGGGTGGTAGAGGAACTCCACGGTCGCCGCGCCGCGGTAGTCGACGGCGACGGCCAGTCGTTCGGCCGCCGCCTTGAGTTCGGCGGCCTGTTCGGCGTCCAGGACCGGCGACGCCGACTCCTCGATGATCTTCTGGTTGCGCCGTTGGATCGAGCAGTCGCGGACGCCCAGTGCCCACGCGGTGCCCGCGCCGTCGGCGATCACCTGTACCTCGACGTGCCGGGCGCCGGTGACCAGGCGCTCCAGGAACACGACGCCGCTGCCGAACGCCCGCTCGGCCTCCTGGCTGGTGCGCTCGTAGGCGTCGGTCAGTTCGGCCTCGCCGGTGACCACCCGGATGCCGCGCCCGCCCCCGCCCGCGGTGGCCTTCAGCATCAGCGGGTAGCCGATCCGGGCCGCCGCCGCCAACGCGGCGTCCAGGGTCTCGACCGCGCCCCGGCTCCACGGCGCGACGGGCACGCCGACCTCTTCGGCGATGAGCTTCGCGTAGATCTTGTCCCCGAGGCGGCGCATCGCCTCCGCGCTCGGTCCGACGAAGGTGACGCCGACCCTCTCGCACAGTTCCGCGAACGCGGGATCCTCGGCGACGAAGCCCCAGCCGACCCACGCGGCGTCCGCGCCGGTGGCCCGCAACGCGCGCTCCAAGGCCGCGTGATCGAGGTAGGGGCGCGCGGACGCGGGGCCGAGATCGTAGGACAGGTCGGCCTCGCGCACGAAGCCGGCCGCGCGGTCGACGTCGGTGTGCAGGGCGACCGTCTCGATCCGGGTCCCTGTTTCCTGGGCCAACTCCCGCACGGCGTGGATGAGCCGCATCGCGGCCTCACCACGATTGACGATGGCGACACGACTGAACACTCGACGGACCCCTCCTGTGAACCAACGATGTGCGCTCTGCGACACGGCAGTTCCACCGGTGACGACGTTTCGTCGACCGGCCGTGGCGGTGTCGCAGACCGGGCAGGCTACAGGGAGCAGACCGTCGGAAACGACCACGAATCGCCGCATGCCCAAGACCGATCGGGGCGAACCGGAGAGAGCCGAGGCCCGGGTCCCGATGATCGCCTGATCGGTCGTCACCCGTTCGGCGCAGCGCCGCTGGTCGCCTCGTGCGCCGGTCGGGTGTCGCGGCCGTGGGGCCGGTCCGGGCCGGTGCTGAAGTCCTTGGCCAGGCCGGGCATGCCCAGGGTCCGGTACGGGGCGTGCCGCAGCAGGGCCGCCAGCACCTTGTAGCGCAGGCTCGGCACGCACACGACCGGTGGACGGCGCCGGTGGATGGCCCGTACCGCCTGCTTCGCGACGTAGGACGAGGCGAGCGTGAGCGCGGGGGGCGGCGCGCCGATGCCGGCTCGCAGGTGGAACTGCGATCCGGTGTAGCCGAGCACCAGCGCGGTCAGCGCGACGGGCGACGTGCGGATGCGTCGGGAGTAGGCGAACGACTGGGTCATCGCCAACTCGTACGCCTTGGTCGCGCCGTACGCCGTGCCCTGCCAGGCGGGTCCGACGGCTGCCACCGAGGACACGGTCAGGATCCGCCCGCCGCCCCGGCGGAGCATGTCGGGCAGGGCCGCGTGGACGAGCCGGGAGGGGGCGATCACGTTGAGGGCGAGCATGCGTTGCTCGTCCGCCCAGGCCGTGCGGTCGAAGGACGTGCCCAGGGCCGCGCCGGCGTTGTTGATCAGGATGTCGACGTCGCACGCCGCTTCGGCCACCCGTTCGAGATCGGCCTCGACGGTCAGGTCGGCGGGCAACGTGCTTGCCTTGATGTCGTGTTCGGTCGCGAGTTCGACCGCGAGTCGGTCCAGCGGCTCGACACCGCGGGCGACCAGGATCAGATCGTGGCCGCGGCCGGCGAGGGCGCGGGCGAGGTCGGCGCCGAGACCACAACTGGCGCCGGTGACCAGGGCCGTGGACATTATTGCCTCCATCTCGGAACGGGTGTCGGAACGAACCCCGTACGGGCGTCGGAGCGAGCGCGAGCGCACCGCGCGGCGCCCGAGGGACGTCGACGGCTCGGGCCGACGGAGTCCCGGCGCCGGTGGGGCTCGGGTCGGCGACCGCCCGCGGCCCATCTCGCGCACCCGGACGGCTGGTTAACCGCGCGGCCTGGGAAAGGTCACGCCTGCGGCCGCCGTCGTGCGTCCATGGCCCCGATGGTTGCGTACTTGCGGGTGAACATCGCGGCCTGCTCCCGATGCCGTTCCCGACCCATCACCCCAGGTGAAAGGCGGGTTCGGGGGCGTCGGGGCGGCCGCGCGGGAGTTTTGCGCCCGACCTCGCCACCGATACACAAGATGCTCGATCGCATACCCGATCGGGGTTGTTGGTACGGCGACGCGCCGCCGGGTGTGCGCGGTCCGACCGAGCAGGAAGGCATTCCCCGTGTACGCGATGCTGTGTGAGTTGCTGGTCCAGGAGTTCGGCATCGACGCCGCGGATATCGTTCCCGAAGCGACGTTCGACTCGCTGGAGTTGGACTCGCTGTCGCTGGCGGAACTGGCGGTCATCGTCGCGGACCAGACGGACAAGGACTTCGGCGGGCTCGGCAACCTGGACAAGGACACCACGTTGGTCGAGGCCGCCGCGGCGTTCGAGGCGGCGCCGCGGGCCGAGCCGTTCGGCCGGGCGATCCCCGGCCCGGCGACGCCCGCCGACGCGCCCGCCGCCGCCCCGGCCGCGGCTCCGGTCCATGCCTCGTCCTCGGATGGCTGAGTTGGTTGCCGCCGAGGTCGCGGTCACCGGTCTGGGCCTGGTCACCGCCGGCGGGATCGGCGTCGAGGCCACCTGGCGAACCGTGTGCGCGGGCGTTTCCACGGCTCGCCGCGACCCGGTCCTGGCCGGCCTGCCCGTGGACGTCTGCTGCGCGGTCCCGGGCTTCGACGGGGACGCCCTGCTGGGCCGACGGTTGTCCCGCCGGATGGATCGTCCCGCGCAGATGAGCGTCGTCGCCGCCCGCGAGGCCATGGCGGACGCCGCCCTGGATCCGCACGCCTGGGACCCCACCCGGGTCGGCGTGATCATCGGCGCGGGCGGTCCGAGCATGGAATCCCTGACCGAGGCGATGGCGCGGCTGAGCGCGGATCGGGTCACCGCGATCTCCCCGGCCGCGCTGCCCCGTTCCCTGCCGAACACGGCCGGCAGCGAGGTCGCCCTGGATCTGGGCGCCCAGGGCACCAACTTCGCCCCCGCCGCCGGCTGCGCGTCCGGGGCCACCGCGCTGGGCGTCGCCCGGGACCTGGTGCGCGCGGGCACCCTGGACATCGTCTTCGCCGGTGGCGCGGACACGATGTGCAACCGCATCACCGCCGCGGCCTTCGCCCAACTGGGCGCCCTGTCCACCCGTTCCGGCGACCCGGACCGGGCCTGTCGGCCGTTCGACGCCGACCGGGACGGATTCGTCCTGGGCGAGGGCATCGGGGTCCTGGTCCTGGAGCGGCTGGAGCACGCGCGTGCTCGTGGGGCTCGGGTGCGGGCCCTGCTGTCCGGCTACGGCTCCGCGAACGACGCCTATCACCTCACCGCGCCGCACCCCGACGGTCGCGGTGCCCGAATCGCCACCCGCGCGGCCCTGGCCGACGCCGGTTGGAGCCCGGGCGACGTCGACCACGTCAACGCGCACGGCACCGGCACGGTCCTCAACGACGCCGCCGAGGCCCGCTTTCTCGCGGCCACCTTCGCACACCGCCCGCCGGTCACCGCCGTCAAGAGCGTCCTGGGCCACTCCGGTGGCGCGGGCGGCGCGATCGAGGCGGCCGTGACCGTCCTGACCCTCGAACACGGGAGCATCCCGCCCACCGCCAATCACCGGTGCACCGACCCCGACATGGATCTGGACGTCGTTGCCAAGGCCCCGCGCCGCCCCGCCCGCCTGCACACCGCGATCTCCACCTCGGTCGCGTTCGGTGGTCAAAACGCCGTCCTCGCCTTCCGCGCAGCAACCTCAGGAGCCCCCGCATGACCGTGACCCGAGCGGATTCAATGACGGCGCAATCCACCGTCCCGGCCCCCGGCCGGCGACTGGAAGAGTTGGACTGGTGGCGTTCGTGCACCGTCCGGGTGATCGACCCGGCCCCGGAACTGTCGGGCACGGTGCGGTCGTTCCTGGACGACCTGGCGGCGGCGTTCGTGCGCGGCGGGCACCGGGTGATCGCGCCGGGAGACAACGGGACCAGGCTCGACGTGGTCCTGGTGGGCGTCTCGGTGCCGGCCGGCCCCGCTCCGCTGGCCGACCGCATCATGGAGGAACAGACTCCGCTGATGCTCAGGCTCCGCAAGGAGCAGGGGCGCCAGGGCGCGGTAGGCCGACTGGTCGCGGTCGCGGAAGTGTCCGAGCGGATGAGCGAGTTGGCGCATCCCGAGGTGGTGCGCGCCGCGCGCATCCTGATGGCCAGGGTGGGTGTGTTCACGGTCGTGTTCATCACCCCCGGCGCGCTGCCCGGGGAGGTCGCCGAGGCGACCCTGTGCACGATGGAGGGCGGGCACCCCACCGAGACCGAGCACGTCGCCCAGGGCATCTGCGATCGGCTGGTCGCCGCGGCCTGTGCGCACGAGGTGGCCGGTCGCCACGACGTGGTGCGCGACGCGATCACCGCCGAAGCGTGGGCCGCCGCCCGCGCGCCGCGCAGCCTGGCGGTGGCCGGGACGCGGATGGGGGATCTCGGGTTGTTGCCGGCCCCGCACGCGATGGCCGACTTCGTATCGCCCCGGCTCAGTCGCACGTACGCGATGTACCTCAACCTCCAGGGCTTCAGCGAGGGCATGCTCTTCGCCTTCGACCCCGACCTCGACGCGCTCGTGGTCACCGCGTCCGGACGCTGGGGCGTCGACAAGCGCGACCTCTCCGCCGGCGACCTGGTGGCCGTCGATCATCGGCTGAACCAGGGCCGGTTGCGCGTCCTGGCGCCCGTGGGCACGCAGCCGATGGCACCGTCGGTGGAGGCGTGGGAGGTCTGCGCGCTCTTCGAGGCGGCGCCCACCGTGCGGATCGGCCGGAACGCGGCCGGGCATTGGCAGTGGGACCCGAACGGTACGCACGAGGTGCCGGCCATCCGGGCCGGCCTGCACGCGCATGTCGGTGTCTCGCACGCCGACCCGACGCTGATCGAGAGCATCCCGCCGGACCGGGATCGTTATCCGTACGGTTTCGGCTGTGGCACGGACCTGATGATCGACGTCGCCCGCTCCACCCTGAGCGCCTCCCGCGCGCTGCACGACCCCGCGGACGGCCGGCACTACGTGCGCTGGCCGATGCTCTATCACGGCGAGATGGCCCTGGAACTGTGGGGACCCGACCAGCCCGACGAGCCGCTGAGCGGGCTCCTGGATCTCTTCGATCCGCAGGTGTTGGGAGCCGTGCACTTCCACCCGGACCACATCGACCAGCCCTGCTGAACCCCGCACCGCACGCCTGACCGGCACGACGTCGGCCCCGACCGTTTCGATGGTCGGGGCCGACGTCGCGGTGCTCGCGGCTTCGGTGGCGAGCGAGGAGGGTCAGACCCCCACGCGGTCGAGCAGCGAGCGGTGGCCGCTGTCGTGCTGGTAACCACCGTGCGGGTGGCCCTGCGGGCGGTGGCCCTCGTGCTCGTAGCCCTCGTCCTCGTCCTCGATGTCGTACTCGGTCTCGGCGATGATGCAGGCGTTGCCGAACGCCGGGTTGAGCGCGGCGCCCGCGTTGGCGGTGTTGCCGCATCCCTCGGCCGGCGTGTGGAACGGGGACTGGCCGATGTTCCCGGAAAAGACACCCGAGGACTTCACGGCGGCGGCGTTGGCCTCGGAGCTCGCGCTCGCGGCGCCCGTGCCTCCCATCACGAGGGCGGCGGTACCGGCGGCCAGGACACCGGCCTTCTTCAACGAGTTCACGAAATCTCCCGTATAGCGCAGCGTCCGCGCCGCTCGATTGCGGCGCGCACTCCTCTCAACGAGGCGGTCACGGCTCCGGCAACCACCGTCACCCCGGTTCACCCGAATGGCATGCCCACGCCCCGCACCGTGCCCCGGTCGGCCGCCGGCCGGGTGCGGCTCGGGTCGGGGCGGGCTCACCGCGCCGGCAGGCTCCGGAGCCGGCGGGAGGTGCGGTGGACGGTGAGGACGAGTACGGCGGATGCGGCCACGATCAGGCCGACGAACGCCGGATGGATGTCCTTGGACAGGCTTTGCGCGCCGTCCGGCCGGACCAACCACACGGTGAGCGGGATCGCGAAGGCGACGGCCACGAGCGCGGCCGCCCGGCGGACCGCCCGGTCGCGCACCCGCCGGAGGGCGACGACCAGGGCGATGGTCACCGGCACGACCGCGAGCAGGGCGAACTGGGCGAGGACCATCACGGGCACGGCCCACGCGCTGATGGTCACCGCCCGGGGCATGCGTCGGTCCGTGCCCGCGGGTGGGGCGGTTGCCACGGCTGTCATGAGGTGCTCCCTGTCTGTGCTGGTCGGGCGCATGGAACGGAGGTACCGCGCCGCCGGAAAGCCTTAGCAGTCTTGCCGTTCGTTATAAGTTGTAACGCCTGCAAGCTGTCATCGTCAAGAACGTTCGTGATACCTTCTAACCAGACCTTGAGCATGTAGCCATCGAGGTCCCCGAGGTCCACCGAGGTCCGGAAAGAGGCAGACCATGACCGAGACCGATGCGGCGACCCCCCGGGAGCGCTATCGCAGCCAGGTGCGTGCGGAGATCAAGGAACACGCCCGGGAACAGATCGCCACCGCCGGCGCCTCGGCGCTCTCGCTCAACGCGATCGCCAAACGCATGGGCCTGAGCGGACCCGCCCTCTACCGCTACTACGCCGGCCGCGACGACCTGATCACCGAGCTCGTCATCGACGCCTACCGCAGCCTCGCCGACGCCCTCCAGGCGGCGTCCGCCCCCGGGCCCGACCCGGCCGCCCTGGCGCACGCCATGCGCAGGTGGGCCCTGGACGACCCACAGCGCTACCTCCTCATCTACGGCACC
This sequence comes from Embleya sp. NPDC005971, assembly GCF_040629175.1. Lineage (NCBI taxonomy): Bacteria > Bacillati > Actinomycetota > Actinomycetes > Kitasatosporales > Streptomycetaceae > Embleya > Embleya sp. NPDC005971. The sequence continues at coordinate 12,228 of NZ_JBEXUX010000016.1, forward strand.
CCCGTGCCCGGCTACCACGCCCCCGATCACGTCACCCTGATCGCCAACGAGCTGATGACGATGTTGCTCGACGCCTGCTCCGTGACACCGCCCGACCGCCCCACGACCCCGCTCGACGCCCACCTCGAAAACCACCGGGACTGGGCCGCCCACCACCCCGCCCCACCCGCCGTGCTGCACCGCGCCCTGAGCCTGTGGACCCGGCTCCACGGCGTGTTGTCCCTCGAACTCGCGGGCCACTTCGCCGGGATGGCCTTCGACCCCGCCCTCCTGTTCGCCGCCGAACTGGAAGACCTGCTCGCCGACTAGGGGTATCCTCCCGGTGGCCCGTTCCCGTCCGTCCCTCCCGATCGAAGAGACCGAGGCAATGAACTCCGAACCCGAACGGGTCACCACCCCCATCACCGCCGACCTGGTGCGCGGCGCCCTCGATCTGGAGCACACCGACCGCGGCGTACTGCCCCACCGACTGCCCGCCCGCGCCCGGCGGCAGATCCCCGACGGTCAGCTCGCGATGGCCGAATCGCAGCCCTCCGGCGTGCGGTTGGCCCTGCGCACCCGGGCCGGCGCCGTCGAACTGGACGTCGTGGCCACCAAACGGGTCTACCCGGGCGCCCCGCCGCGCCCCGACGGGGTGTACGAACTCGTGGTCGACGGACGGGTCGTGGACCGGGCCGAGGTCACCGACGGCGACACGCTCACCATCGATCTGGCCGCCGGCACCGCACAGACCCGACTCGGGCCGGTGGCGACCGTGCGGTTCACCGGCCTGCCCGTCGACGACAAGGACGTCGAGATCTGGCTGCCGCACGACGAGACCACCCTGCTGGTCGCCCTGCGCACCGACGCCCCCGTGTCCGCGCCACCGCCCGACGGCCGCAAGGTCTGGCTGCACCACGGCAGTTCGATCAGCCACGGCTCCAACGCGGCCACCCCGACCGGGATCTGGCCCGCAGTGGCCGCACGCCTGGGAGGCGCGGAACTGATCAATCTGGGGTTCGGCGGCAGTGCCCTGCTCGACCCGTTCACCGCCCGCACGATGCGCGACACGCCCGCCGACCTGATCAGCGTCAAGATCGGCATCAACCTCGTCAACACCGACCTGATGCGACTGCGTGCCTTCGGCCCGGCCGTGCACGGCTTCCTCGACACCATCCGCGACGGGCACCCCGACACGCCGCTGTTGGTCGTCTCGCCCATCCACTGCCCCATCCACGAGCACACCCCGGGGCCCAGCGCCCTGGACCTCGACGCGATGCGGGAGGGACGCGTGCGGTTCACGGCCGGCGGCGATCCCGCGCAGGTCGCCGCCGGCAAGCTCACACTCGGCGTGATCCGGGACGAGTTGGCCGGCATCGTCCGGCAGCGTGCCGTCGACGATCCCCACCTGCACCACCTCGACGGCCTCGACCTCTACGGTGCGGCGGACCACGCCGAACTGCCGCTGCCCGACGCGCTGCACCCGGACCCCGCCACCCACCGCCGGATCGGCGAACGCTTCGCCCACCTGGTGTTCGGCCCCGGCGGCGCGTTCGCCGACCCGATCGACCCACCGGGATCACCCCGCCGCTGATCCCGCCGACCGTGTCCGGGATCACCTCGGCCGGACGGTCAAACCACTTGGTGGCATTGACAGTTGCACCCCTCCTACCCACCTTGCCTGCATGCCCATACGAAGCAGGTTAAGACAGAAGATCGCGACCGTGGTGGGGGTGCTCGCCCTCACCGCCGCGGCGCTGACCGCGGCTCCGGCGGCGCACGCCGACAACACCGCCCCGGTCGAACTCCCCCGACCGGTCGCCGGCGACCCGGTCAACCACGCGGGGATGTTGCAGGCCGAGGTCGGCTTCTGGAACGTGGCGCGGATCGGCGCGTACGGTCTCAACTCGGACGGCGCCGACGCGGTCCCGCCGCCCGGCGGCTGGGACGACCTGAGCAAGCCGTGGACCGGCCAGGGCGCGATCTCGCGGACCGCGGGCAAGCTCCTGATGGTGTACCGCAATTCGTTCGACGGTTCGCTCGTGCCCTCCTCGTGTTCGGCGAACGTGATCGCCGGCGCCAACCGGAGCACCATCGTCACCGCGGGCCACTGCTTCAAGGTGACCGCCAACATCCGCGGCGGACTCGGCGACGACGTGGTCACCAACGCGGTGTTCATCCCCGGTTTCAACGGCGCGAACGTGCCCCGCTACACCGGTGGCGACAGCAACAACGCGCCGTTGCCCGGCACCGACATCGCGCCCTACGGCGTCTGGGGCGTCACCCGCGCCTGGATCACCCCGACCTGGGACGCGGACAGCACCTTCCGTTCCGGCGGCGACGTCGCGATGGCCACCGTGGAACGCCCCGGTGACCCCACCCCGATCCAACAACTCACCGGCGGCCAGAACATCGCCTTCGGCGTGGCGGCCAACCCGCTCTCGCTGCACCAGTTCGGCTATCCCACCGACAACACCCGCAACTGGTACTGGACGAAGAACAGCGACGGCACCACCGCGGCCGACTTCGGCGTCGCCCCCTCACTGCGACGCGGTTTCGACGGCCGGTCCCTGATGTACGCGCACGGCAACACGATCAACGATTCGACCGTCAACCTGGCCCACGACATGGCCTCGGCGATGTCGCCCGGCTCCAGTGGCGGACCCTGGTTGCAGAACTTCGACCCGGCCACCGGCACCGGCACCCAGATCGCGGTCACCTCGCGCTTCACCAACTCCGCAGGCAACTCGCCCTGGTGGGACGCGGTTTGGGCGATCGTGCACGGCAGCACCCCGAACTGGGCGTACGGCCCCTATCTGATGTCCAACGGCTTCGGGGACCTGACCCAGGCGATGTACGACGTCGTCGGGAACGCCACCACCTGACCGGCCACACTCCTCCCCGCCCGGAGCGCCCGCGAGGTGCGCTCCGGGCGGGTGGACGGTCCGGAACCCAACCGTGAACGCGAGGCTCTCGTTCCCGGCAGGTGGCACCTCGTCCTTGTGCCGGGGCACCCGGATGTAGTGCGATGACCCGCATGACAAAAAAGAGCGTTGCCCTGTTGATCACCGCCCTGGTCGCCGGGTGCCTGGTGACGGGTTCGCCGAGTTCGGCCACCGAGGCCGCCGAGACCGCCGCCGCCGGCGATTCGCCGGCCCGATTGGGCGTCGATCTCGACACGGTCACCATTGCGGAGTTACAGGCGCGGATGGCGCGTGGCTCGTTGACCTCGTCGGCGCTGACCGGCGCCTACCTGTGGCGGATCAAGACCGTCGACCCGCGGATCCACGCGGTGTTGCGCACCGACCCGACGGCGCTGCGCCAGGCGGCCGCCAGCGATGACCGGCGTCGGCGCGGCGAGAGTCGTGGCCCGCTCGACGGCATTCCGATCCTGCTCAAGGACAACGTGGACACCCGCGGTCTGCCGACGACGGCCGGGTCGCTGGCGCTGGCCGGCCACGCGCCGGACGCCGACGCCGCGCTGGTGACCCGGCTGCGCGACGCGGGGGCGGTGATCCTCGGCAAGACGAATCTCTCCGAATGGGCGAACTTCCGTGCGGCCAGGCCCACCTCGGGATGGTCCGCGGTGGGCGGGCAGACCCGGAATCCGTACGTGCTGGACCGCAACCCCTGCGGCTCGTCGGCCGGTTCGGGCGCCGCACTCGCCGCGTCGTTGGCCCAGGTGGCGATCGGCACCGAAACGGACGGTTCGATCGTGTGCCCGGCCGGGGCGAACGGTGTCGTCGGCCACAAACCCAGCCTGGGTCTGGTCGATCAGGCCGGTGTGGTGCCGATCTCCGCCGAGCAGGACACCGCCGGGCCGATGGCACGCAACGTGACCGATGCCGCGCTCACGCTCGCGGTCCTCAGCGGTGGCCGACTGCCGCGCCTCGCCGAAACCTTCGACGTCACCGGCGACTCCACCCGTCCGGGCGGTCTGCACGGCAAGCGCATCGGTCTGTGGCGACTGCCCACGCTCGGGCCGGACGTGGACGCGTTGATGACCCGTACGGCGGACCGCCTGCGCCGGGCGGGCGCCGAAGTGGTCGAGGTGAACCTCCCCTACCAGGAACGACTCGCCGAGTTGGAGTTCCCGGCGCTGCTCAGCGAGTTCCACCGGGACATCGACGCCTACCTGGCCACCCGGCAGGGGCCGCGGAACCTCGCCGAGCTGATCGAGTTCAACCGCAGTCACCCGGCGGAACAGACCTGCTTCGCCGGTCAGGAGTTGTTCGAGCAGGCGTTGGCCGCGCCGCCGACCACCGACCCGCAATACCGGGCGGCGCGCGCCGAGTTGAAGGATCTCTCCCGGCGGTCGATCGACGAGACCATGGCCGCGCATCGCCTGGACGCGATCGCCTCGCCGACGAACCCGCCCGCCTGGACCACCGATTGTGTCCGCGGCGACAACGACGTGATCCCGTCCTCTACCCCTGCGGCCGTGTCCGGCTACCCGTCGTTGTCGGTGCCCGCCGGCTTCGTGGGCGAACTGCCGGTCGGCGTGCTGCTGATGGCCGGTGACCACCGGGACGCCGAACTGCTGTCGCTGGGGGCGGCGGTCGAGCGTCGACTGGACGCCTGGAAGGCGCCGCGCTACCTGCCGACGGTGGGATCCCGCACCTCGGGGTGAATCGCCGGCGACGGGCCCGGTCGGCGACACGCCGGCCGGGCCCGTCGCCGTTGCGGTCTCGGTCCGGATTCCCGCGCACCCGTGGACCGCGCGGGCGGCGGATGGGACAAAACAACGGCACCGGACCGGTCCGGAAAGAACCGAGAGGCAACCGTGAGGGAGTCTTTGCCCACCCCGGTGGCCGATAGAAGGCACAGGGCACACATTTCTGCCCTCTCCGAAGGCCGGATTTCGCCGCCCCGACCACGATTCGACCACTCCGGGTAGTCGAACGATTCCGCCGCGTCGATCCGGATCGGCTCGCTTCGTCCGCGCGGCAGGACATCGTGTATTCCGACCCCGGCGGAAGTCGCCACTCCGCCGGCGCGGGACGCGGCCCGCGCGCCGCCCCGACGACCCCGCAGGTGACCGGCTCGATTCCGGTCCGCGCCGACCTTTTCGGGGGGTACCCCCGAGGACCCCCGGGTCGCGCCCGACTCGTCCCGGATTCCGTTCCGGCTGCGACGTGCGCCCGGCACCGGCGACCTCGCGTCCGGCGTCACCGGGCAGCGGGCGAACAGTCACCATGCCGTCACCCCGGGTATCCATCGCCCGCACCAACGGGCCAATTCACGTTGGCTCGTATTCGCCTGTTGGTGCCTGCGCGCCCGAATCTATTTTTCATTTCGGCTTCAACCGTGACCGCGAAGAAAGTGCAATCCTCAATCGCGGTCACAAAAGTGGACGGGACCGTGATCCTTCCGGGGACGAATGATCACGGTTTCGAATTCCACCGGAGCCGGGCCGCTGTCGACGCGTGGCGTCGACCTGCGGTGGAAGAGTGGCGCGGGCGATCCGTATCCGATCGTTCGTCGCGGTTTCGCCCCGTGGGCCACGTCATTTCGTGAGCGCGCTTCCCGCGCCTCGGCGGTTCGCCGGAACCTGCCACACGATGCGACGAGCGCCGACCTACGTACGGCCGAACGCCGCGCCCGCGCCGGCCACCACATGGTGCTTCACCTGCGCCGACAGGGCACGCCCGCAGGTTTCCTCGATCGCACGGCGACACGCGGAACGTCTGCGAGCACCGGTTCTGCATGTGGATCAACAATCAAATAAAGCGCGAATCGATTAATTCAACCCGGTTCACATAAATCCATCCGAGGAGCCTTCATGACTGAAGTGAGACCCGCTCCGGGGCGCGCGAAGGCGGCGCTCGACCCCGATATATCACGGCCGACGACCGCTCTCGAAGACTCGCCGATCAGCGCCCTCCCCCATTTCTTCGAACGCTCCTGCGACCGCAATCCCGAGGCCATAGCCGTCGTCTGCGACAACAGCGAGCTAAGTTACGCGGAAGTAGATTCGCGGGCCAATCGCCTGGCGAATCTGCTCAGACTTCGCGGGGTCGCTCCGGGCCATACCGTCGGGATCCTGCTGGAACGATCGATCGACTGCTATGTCGCACTCCTGGGCGTGATCAAGACGGGCGCCGCCTACGTCCCGCTGGATCCCGCCTTCCCGGCCGATCGCATCGCCTTCATCGCCCGGGACGCCGACCTGTGCGATCTGGTGACCACCTCCGGCATGCGCCACCGCACCGCGGAAGTGCCCTGTCCGTTCCTGGAACTCGACCGGGCGAGCCGCGAGTTGGCCGAGCAGCGCGACGACCGGCCCGACGTCGACATCGAGCCGGATTCGTGGTCGTACGTGATCTACACGTCCGGCACCACCGGCCGGCCCAAGGGCGTGGCCGTCTCGCACGCGAGCATCGCCAACTTCCTGCGCGTGGTCACCCCGATCTACCGGGTCCGGGCCGAGGATCGCGTCTACCAGGGCCTCTCGATCGCCTTCGACTTCTCGGTGGAGGAGATCTGGCCGGCCTGGATCGCCGGCGCGACCCTGGTCGCGGGCCCCGGCGACGATCGGCGGGTCGGCCGCGGCCTGAGCGACTTCCTCGTCGACCACGCGATCACCGTGTTGTGCTGCGTGCCGACCCTGCTGACCACGATCGAGGCCGAACTACCCGGGCTGCGCAGCCTGTTGGTCAGCGGCGAGGCATGCCCGCCGGACCTGGTGCGCCGCTGGGCACGACCCGACCGGCGCATCCTCAACGCGTACGGACCGACCGAGACCACCGTCACCGCCACCTGCGGCGAACTGGCCCCCGACCGGCCGGTCACCATCGGCGTCCCGCTGCCCACGTATCGCGTCTACATCCTGGACGAGCAACTGCGGCCGGTCGAGGACGGCGTCGGCGGCGAGATCTGCGTCGGCGGCCCGGGCGTGGCCGTCGGCTACGTCAACCGCCCGGAACTGACCGCCGAGCGTTTCGTGGTCAACCCGGTCGCGCACGAACGGGCCGAGATCCCCCGTATCTACCGCACCGGCGATCTCGGCAGGTTCACCCCCACCGGGGAGATCGAATACCTGGGCCGTCTGGACACCCAACTCAAGATCCGCGGCTACCGCATCGAAGCGGCCGAGATCGAGGAGTTGTTGCGGGCCGACGCGGCCGTCGAGAACGCGATCGTGACCCCCCGGGAGCAGGACGGCGTCGTCCAGGACCTGGTCGGCTACGTCACGCTCACCGACCGCGCCGCCGGCGTCTCCCACGACGTGCTGCGCGAGCGGCTGCGGGTGTCGTTGCAGAGCCGACTCCCGGACTACATGATCCCGTCCTTCGTCGAGGTACTGCCCGAATTCCCGCTCCTGGCCGCCGACAAGGTGGACCGGTCCGCCCTGCCCTCCCCCACCTCCGCACCGCTGAACCGGCGTTCCACCACCCACGTGGCCCCCGCGACCGCGGTGGAGGAGCAACTGGCCGCGGTCTGGCGGGAGGTCCTGGGCGGTGAGGCGGTCTCCGTCGAGGACGACTTCTTCTGCGACCTGGGCGGCCACTCGATGTCCGCGGCCCGCCTCGTCTCCCGACTGCGCCGCGAACCCGGGCTGCACGGCCTGGCGATGGGGGACCTGTACGCCCATCCCACCATCCGCCGGCTGGCCCTCCTGCCGACGACCCGAGTCGAGACCGAGCCGGAACCCGGCGGTTCGGGAGCGGCGTCGCCACTCGCCGAGCCGCCCGCACCGCTGCGCCACTCCGGCGCCCGGGTGTTCGCCTGCGGACTCGCCCAGATCGCCTGCCTGTACGGCTGGTTGCTCGTGTTCGGCCTGCCCGGCGTGGTGCTGCTCTACCGGTGGTTCCTGGTCTGGGACCTGCCGGTGCACCGGCCCGCCGACGGCGGTCTCCTGGACCGCCTGACCCGGATGAACCTGCCCGGATTCATCCTCCTGGAGGTCGGCTGGATCCTGGTGGGTCTGCTGATCCCGCTGCTCGGCGGCCGATTGTTGATGCTCGGCGTCCGGCCCGGTCGGTATCCGCTGTGGGGCGTGACCTACCTGCGGTTCTGGCTGTACGGCAAGATCCTGGTGTTCGGCCCGCTCGGCTTCCTGACCGGTTCGCCGCTGCTGGCCCCGTGGTTGCGGCTGCTCGGCGCGCGGATCGGCCGAGGTTGCCATCTGTCGGCCGTGATCGGTCTGCCCGCGTTCGTGGAGATCGGCGAGGGCACCAGCATCGGCTACGGGGCGCGGCTGCAACCGTACGTGGTGGAGAACGGCCTGCTGTACCTGGCGCCCATCCGGATCGGCGCCGGCAGTTTCGTGGGCACCAACAGCGTAGTCCTGGCCGGCGCGGTGATCGGCGACCGGGCCTCGATCGGCGAACAGTCGCTGGTTCCGGCCGGCCGGGTGGTGCCGGCGGACGAACACTGGGCCGGTTCGCCGGCCACCCGGCAGGACGGCACGCCCGCCCTGCTCGGCGCCCTTGCCGCCGAGGACGACCAACGTCCCTGGCCGAAGCGGGTGTTGCTCGGCTTCGGAGCCGGGGCGGTGCTGCTCGCGCTGGTCCCGCTGCTGGTCGTCGCCGGCGCCGGCGCCCTCGTGGGGTGCGTGGCCTGGAAGTTCGGCTTCGGCTGGGCGATCGTCGCCACCGCCGCGGCCGGTCCCCTGGTCGTGCTGTCCACCTGCACGCTGGTACTGCTCGTCAAGCGGGCCGTGTTGCCCCGGGTGCGGGCCGGCATCCATCCCGAACGCAGCGGCTTCGGGGTGCGCAAGTGGATCGGCGACGGCATGATGACCACCAGCCTGACGCTGACCCACTCGCTCTACTCGACGTTGTACCTGGTGCCGTTCCTGCGCTTGCTCGGTGCCCGCACCGGACGCTGGTCCGAGGTCGCCACCGTCAGCTTCGTCGACCCGGACATGCTGATCATCGGCGAACGCAGCTTCGTGGCCGATGTCAGCGTCGTGGGACCGGCGGTCTTCCATCACGGACGCGTCTCGCTCGCCCCGGCCGAGATCGGCGCACGCAGCTTCGTCGGCAACGGGGCGCTGGTGCCCGGCTCGTGCCGACTCGGCGAGAACAGCCTGCTGGGCGTGCACTCGCTGGCCCCGACTCGGCCGATCGACCCCGAGACGACCTGGCTCGGCTCACCCGCCATCTTCCTGCCGCGCCGCGAGGCGAGCCGGGACTTCCCCGCGAAGCTGACCTACCGCCCCACCCGGGGGCTGATCGCGGCGCGCCTGGCCATCGAGTACTTCCGGGTCACGCTGCCCGCGACGATCGCCGCGCTGGCCGCGCTGGGGGCGCTCTACGGTTCCGTCCGGGTCGCCGAGAACTTCCCGCCATGGGTGCTGTTCCTGCTCGGCCCGGCCTTCTTCCTGGCCGTCGGCGTCGGTTCGACCCTGACCGTGGTGTTGCTCAAGTGGCTGATCATCGGCCGCTATCGGCCCCGCGTCGAGCCGCTGTGGAGCATCTGGGTGCGCCGTACCGAGGTGATCACCGGGCTGTTCGAGAACCTCGTGGTGCCGAGTCTGCTCAACCTCCTCACCGGCACGCCCCTGATGGGCCCGGTGCTGCGCCTGTTCGGCGCCCGGATCGGCCGGCGGGTCTGGCTCGCGACGACCTACCTCACCGAGTTCGACCTGGTCGAGGTGGGCGACGACGCGGCGGTGGCGGAGGTGACCTCGTTGCAGACCCACCTGTTCGAGGACCGCGTGATGAAGATGTCCAACGTCCGGATCGGGCAGGGCAGTTCGGTCGGTCCCCGGTCGGTGGTGCTCTACGACGCGGAGGTCGGCGCGGGTGCCCGCCTGGACGCCATGTCGCTGGTGATGAAGGGCGAACACCTCCCCGACGGCACCCGCTGGCGCGGCATCCCGGCCCGGCCCGGTTGATCCCCGGCTCCACCCTCGTCCCTTTTCCGCCTTCCCGTCCCTCCCGTCCCGCCCGTCCCGCCACGCCATCGGAGAGCCTGATGACATCGCTCGTACAACACACCATGACCGAACCGCGAGTCGACTGCGACCTTCCCGGCCCCCGCTCCGCCGAACTGCTCGCGCGTCAGGAGCGGCGCGAGTCCAACGCCCGCACCTACCCGCGACACCTGCCCATCGCGCCCGCCGAAGCCTTCGGCAGCTTCATCCGCGACGTCGACGGCAACGTCTTCATCGACTTCCTCGCCGGTGCCGGGGTGTTGTCCCTGGGCCACAACCATCCGGAACTGGTGCGATCGGTGATCGCGCAGCTCGGCCTGCTCACCCACGGGCTGGACTTCCCGACCCCGGTCAAGGACGACTTCATCGATGCCCAACTGTCCATGTTGCCGGCGGAGATGCGTGATCGCACCAAGGTGCACTTCTGCGGCCCGACCGGAGCCAACGCGGTCGAGGCGGCGGTCAAGCTGTGCAAGATCGCCACCGGCCGAGGTGACATCGTCACCTTCCAGGGCGGCTTCCACGGCAGCACCCATGCCGCCATGGCCCTGTCCGGACTCGTCGCACCGAAGACGGCGGTGCCCAACGGGGTGCCCGGCACCCACTTCTTCCCGTTCTCCTACTGCACCAGGTGCCCACTCGACCTGAGTCCGACCACCTGCAGCACCAACTGCGCGACGTACCTGGAACGTTCGCTCACCGATGGGAACGGCGGCATCCCGCTGCCGGCCGCGGTGATCCTCGAACCGGTGCAGGGCGAGGGCGGCGTCGTCCCGGCCACGGCGGACTTCGTCCGCCGGTTGCGGGCGATCACCCGCGAACTGGGCATCCTGTTGATCGTCGACGAGGTCCAGACCGGATGCGGGCGCACCGGGACCTGGTTCGCCTTCGAGCAGTACGGCATCGAACCGGACGTCATCGTCGCCTCCAAGGCGCTCAGCGGCATCGGTACACCGATCGCGGTGATCCTCTACGACGAAAAACTCGACACCTGGGCGTCCGGCGCGCACATCGGCACCTTCCGCGGCAACCAACTCGCCTTCGCCGCCGGTGCCGAGGCCGTGCGCATCGTGCGGCGGGACGACGTCCTGGGCAACGTGCGCCGACGCGGCGCGCAGATCTCCGCGCGCCTGACGCCGCTGATGGCCGACCCGTGGGTGCGCGAGGTGCGCGGCCGGGGGCTGATGTGGGGCATCGAGTTGGCGGACCCGGACACCGGTCGCCCGGCGGGCGACTTCGCCGAGGCCGTCCAGTCCCGGGCGCTGCGCCGCGGACTGATCGTCGAACGTGGTGGTCGCGAGGACGGCGTGGTCCGGATCCTGCCGCCGCTCAACGTCACCGCCGACGTCGTGGACACCGCGTGCTCGATCCTCGTCGACGCCATCGAAACCGGCCATCCGTAGGCCCGTGCCGTACCGATCGGCGGCGGGCGGTCCGATCCGGGCCACCCGCCGCCGATCGGCCGCCCATCACCGGCAGTCTCTCGATCGAGGAGACCTCCCGCATGGTTCTCATCGTCCAGAAGTACGGCGGCTCCTCGGTGCACAGCATCGAGCGCATCCGACGAGTCGCCGAACGTGTGGTGGCCACCCACCGGGAAGGCCACGATGTCGTCGTGGTGTTGTCCGCCATGGGTGACACCACCGACGAACTGCTCGACCTGGCCCGGCAGGTCGCCCCCCTCCCCCATCCACGCGAACTCGACATGCTGGTCACGGCGGGCGAGCGCATCTCCAACGCCCTTGCCGCGCTGGCGATCCGCGCCCTGGGTGAGCGGGCCTGCTCGCTCACCGGTGCCCAGGCCGGGGTGTTCACCACCTCGGAGTACGGCAACGCGCGCATCGTCGAGGTGGCGCCGCAGCGCATCCGGCGGGAACTCGACCGGGGCGCCATCGTCCTGGTCGCCGGATTCCAGGGACTGAGTCGGGATACCGACGACGTCACCACGCTGGGACGCGGCGGTTCGGACACCACGGCCATCGCCCTGGCCGCCGCGCTCAAGGCCGACGTCTGCGAGATCCACACCGACGTCGACGGGGTCTACAGCGCGGATCCCCGGATCGTTCCGCACGCCGCACTGCTCGACCACATCGGCTACGAGGCGATGCAGGAGATGGCGGCGGCCGGCAGCAAGGTGCTGGCGCTGCGCTCGGTCGAGTACGCCCGCCGCTGCGGCGTGCCCGTCCACGTGCGATCCGCGTACGGCGACCGGCCCGGAACCACGGTGTCCGGCGCACCCGACGACGGCGACACCGGCCGGTCGACGATCACCGGCGTGGCCCACGACACCTCCGGGACCAAGGTCACCGTGACCGGCGTACCGAACCACCCCGGGGCGGTGGGCCGGTTGGTGCGGACCGTCGCCGATGCCGGGGGTGAGATCGACATGCTCGTGCACAACGCGGCGTCGCCGACCGGCGGACCCACCGACCTGACCTTCGTGCTGGCCGCGGAGGGTGCGCTCGCCGCGTTGGCCGCCCTGCGCGCGTGTGCCGAGGAGATCGGCGTCGAGGAGGTGAGCCACGACGAGGACGTCGGCAAGATCTCGCTGATCGGCAGCGGCATGCGGACCTGCCCCGGCGTGACCGCGACGTTCTGCGAGACGCTCGCGGCGGCGGGGGTCAACATCGAGATCATCTCGACCTCGGAGATCCGGATCTCGGTGTTGTGTCGCACGGCCCGGGTCGCCGACGCGGTGCGCGCCCTGCACACCGCGTTCGACCTCGACACGACCGAGGAGGCACCGGTGCACGCGGGCACCGGCCGCTAGACACCGGCCGCCGAACCCCGGCCATCGAACATCGGCCGCCGGACATCGAGGACGGTACGGGCCGCCCGGGCGGGCGGCCCGTACCGCTTGTCAATGTCAAGCATCTCGGTAGGGTGTGCGGGGCAACCGGCGATCGTCTGGAAGGCGAGGCGGGCATGACAACCGACACCACCGACACCGCGGAACTGGACGCGCTGCTCCGGGACTGCGTGGCCCGGGGCACCGCGTCCGTCGTGCGGGCCCGGCACGCGGTCAACCTGCCGATGCTCGACCTGTGGGCCGACGCCCTCGGCGACCCCAACCCGGTCTACCGCGACGCGAGCGCCGCCGCCGCGACCGGACGGGCCGGGATCGTCGCGCCGCCGACCATGATCCAGGCGTGGACCATGCCCTCGCTGCCGGCACTGGCGGCCACGCTGTCGCAGGTCCCCGGGTACGCGCCCTACCTGGACGGGGAAACACCGACCGGCACGGCGTCCGACAACCCGACGGCCGCCGCGCATCGCCTGCTGACCGCACACGGCTACGCCGCCCGCGCGGCGACGCGATGCCGGCAGGAGTACCACCGCGAGGCGCGCATCGGCGACCACCTCACCTGCGAGAGCGCGCTCACCACGGTGTCCGCGCGCAAGCGCACGGCGCTGGGCCCGGGATACTTCGTCACCACGCGGATGACCTTCCGCGACCAGGACGGGGCGAAGGTCGCGACCGTCGACTGGACCGTACTGTGCTTCCGCACCCCCGAGCGGCAACCCCCCGTCGCCGCCGCGCCGGACACCCGCGCGGAACCCCCGCGGCCCACCACCGCGAGCGGCCGCACCTGCCGCCCGCTCACCGCGGCCCCGCAGGTGGGCGACCGCACCCCGGTCACCACGATCCCGATCACCCCCACCTTCGTGATCGCGACCGCCTTCGCCACCCAGGACTTCTACGCCGCCCACCACGACGCCGACTGGACGCGCACCTCGCTGCACCGCCCCGGCATCTTCACCAACATCCTCGCCACCACGGGCCTCGTCGGCGGCGTGGTCACCGACTGGGCCGGCCCCGCCACCCGCCTCCTGGAAGTCGACCTGCGCCTGCTCGCCCCCAACCACACCGGCGACACCCTCGCCCTCGACGGCGTGGTGACCGCCGTGCGCGGCAACGACCTGGAACTCCGGGTCACCGGCACCAACTCCCTGGGCCCCCACGTGCAAGCCGGCGTCCGCGCCCACCTCCCCGCCTGACCTCCACCCCGGTCACCGATCACCGTCGGCGCACGCGTCGGTGATGGCCTCGTCGAGGATCGTGAGGCCGAGGGTGAGTTCGGCTTCGGTGGCGGTCAGGGGTGGGGCGATGCGGAAGACGCCGCCCATGCCGGGGAGTTGCACGATGTTCATGTGCAGGCCCAGTTCGAGGCAGCGGCGGGTGATGCGTGCGCCCAGTTCGTCCGAGGTTCGCTTCGACTCGTGGTCGACGGTGAGTTCGAGGCCGGCCAGCAGGCCCCGGCCGCGGATGTCGCCGACGACCGGGTGGCGCCCGGCGAGTTCGGTCAGGCCGCGGCGCAGGAAGCCGCCGAGCGAGCGGGCGCGCTCGTCGAGCCCGTCGCGGATCAGCACGTCCAGCACGGTGTTGCCGACCGCGGCCGGCAGCGGATCGGCGACGTGCGTGGTGAAGAACAGGAATCCGCGCTCGTGCGCCTCCTGTTCGATCTCGGCGCTGGTGACCACCGCGGCGAGGGGCAGTCCCGCACCGAGTGTCTTGGACAGCGTGAGGATGTCGGGGACGACGCCGTCGCGCTCGAACGCGTACCAGGACCCGGTGCGGCACAGGCCGGTCTGCGCCTCGTCCAGGATCAGCAGCATGCCGCGTTCTCGGCACTTGTCACGCAGGGCCGCGAAGTAGCCGGCCGGCGGCTCGATGACGCCGCCCGAGCTGAGGATCGGTTCGACCAGGCACGCGGCCAGGCTGCCGGTCGACTGGGCGTCGATCAGGTCGAAGGCGAAGTCGAGTTGACGCCGCCAGTCCAGCGAGCCGTCCGCCGCGGTGAAGTCGGGCCGGTACACGTTCGGCACGGGGATGGCGAAGTTGCCCGGCGCGCCGGGCCCGTAGCCCTTGCGGCCGGCACTGTAGGTGGCGGACGCGGCGGCCTGCGTCATGCCGTGCCAGGACCGCGCGAACGAGACGATCTCGTGCCGGCCGGTGACCAGCTTGGCCATCCGGATCGCGGCCTCGTTCGACTCGGCGCCGGTGGTGAGCAGCAGCACCTTCTCCAGCGGCGCGGGCAGCGTCTCGGCCAGCCGCCGGGCCAGGTCGACCACCGGGCGGCTGAGCATGCCGCTGTAGAGGTGGTCGAGGGTGGCCACCTGCCGTCGCACGGTCGCCACGATGTCCGGGTGCGAGTGGCCGAGGATCGCGCTCATCTGCCCGGAGGTGAAGTCGAGGATCTTGCGGCCGGTGGCGGTGAAGACGAAGCTCCCGGCCGCATGGTCGATGATCTCGCGGGTGAACTCGCCGCCGTAGCGCACGAGATGCCGTTCGGCATCGGTCCAGAAGGTTTCCGCGGACGCCGGGGCGGTGTTCGAAGCAGTCATGTTCCCGACGGTAGGTCGCGGTCGAGCAACACGTCCAGCACACGATTCCGGCTGTCCTGTTCGGCAAAACCGCACAACAATCGGGGGATGATGAACCCCTGGCGGCTGCGGCTGCTGAGCCAGTTGGACACCCTGGGCACCATCCGGGCGGTCGCCCAGGCCGCCAACCTGAGCCCCTCCAGCGTGTCCCAACAGCTCGCCGTGCTGGAGGCCGAGACCCATACCCAGCTCCTGGAACGCACCGGACGCCGGGTGAGGCTGACCTCGGCCGGGCTGATCCTGGCCCGGCGGGCGCGGGCGATCCTCGACCACATGGACGGTGTCGAGGAGGAACTGCGCGGGTTCGGCGAGGAACCCGCCGGGCTGGTGCGGTTGGGCGCGTTCCAGAGCGCGATCCACTCGATGGCGGTGCCGGCGGTGACCCGACTGGCGCGCGAACATCCGCACCTGGACGTCGAGTTGCTGGAGCTGGAGCCGCACGAGAGCATGCCCGCGCTGCGGGTCGGCGACGCGGACGTGATCATCACGACCACCGACTTCGACGAGTTGCCGTTGGGGCCCGACCTCGACCTCGTGCCGCTGACCACGGACCCGATCGTGCTGGTGCTCCCGCCCGAGCACCCCGCGGCCGGGCGCGGCGCGGTGGACCTGGCGGCCTGCGCGGGCGAGCCGTGGGCGTTCGACATGCCGCAGTCGTACATGGCCAACCTCGCGCTGCGCCTGTGTCGCCGGGCACGGTTCGAGCCGAGGGTGGTGTGCCGGTTCAGCAACTACATGATGACCCTGCAACACGTCGAGGCCGGCCTGTCGATCGCCCTGCTGCCCGGCTTGGCGGTCGACCACCGCTACCGCGTCGTCACCCGCGAACTCGCGACCCCGGTGACCCGCACGATCACGGCCGCGATCCGCCGGGGCTCGCCACCGCGCGCCGCGGTCCGCGCGGTGCTGGACGCGCTACGGCACAACCCGGTCCCGTCGTTGCCGGAACACGAGTGAGGCACCGTGCCGACCGACTTCACTCGATCACGAAACGATAACGGGTTCGGACCGGAAGTTCGCTCTTTATTCAACCGGCCGACGGCCGTTCGTGGGTGACCGATCCCCGACCCGTTGCATGGTTGGTGGCGCACGCTCTCGCAGGTACCGGCAGCGCCATCGGTACCCGCGGCGAAAGGCAGCCGGGCCGACCGCGCGAACGCGATCGGCCCGGCGGGCCTGTGGCGGTTGCCCCCGCCTCGGCCCGACCCCACTCCGGTTCATCCACCGAGGGAGTTATCGAAGTGTACGGATCCACGCGTGCCAAACGCGGTCTCGCCGCCGTCGCGGTCGCTGCGGTCGGCGTTCCGCTCGCCCTGGCCGGCGCCGCGCTCGCAGCCTCGCCCGCCGCGGCCGACGCCCTGCCGTCGTTGCCCGGCGGCACCAAGAAGGCCAAGACCCTGGTCATCGGCATCGACGGGCTGCGCTTCGACAAGCTGCAGAGCGGCGACGCACCCAACCTCAAGGCCCTGATGGCCGGCGGCACCACCGCGTCGAGCAACCTGTACGCCCAACCGTTCGCACCCACCGTCTCCGGCCCCGGCTGGTCCACCATCGCCACCGGCGTCTGGCCGGACAAGCACGGCGTGCACGACAACTCGTTCGCCGGGTCGCGGTACGACAAGTACCCCGACTTCGCGACCCGGCTGGAGACCGCCCAACCGGCCGCCTCCACCCTCGTGGTCGGCGCGTGGGCGCCGATCTCGTCCACGATCTTCTCGCCCAGGGTCGACGTGCGGGTGGCCACCGACGAGAACGACGACCTCGCCGCCGCCGACACCGCGCAGTACCTGTCCACCGGCAACCCCGACGTCGCGTTCATGCACCTGGACGAGGTCGACGGGGCCGGACACAACACCGGCGGCACCAGCGCCGACTACGCGAAGGCGGTGCACGAGGCCGACACCCGGGTGGGCAGGGTCCTCGACGCGCTGCGGGCCCGGCCGACCTACGCCCAGGAGGACTGGCTGATCATGGTCACCACCGACCACGGCCACACCGACTCCGGTGGCCACGGCGGCGACACCCCGCAGGAGCGCCAGACCTTCGTCATCGCGAACGGCGGCGGCATGCCGGCCGGCGCCGTGCGCAACGACGTGCGCCTCGTCGACATCGCGCCCACCGTGCTCAAGCACGAGGGTGTCCGGATCGACCCGGCGTGGGGCCTGGACGGGCAGCCGATCGACGAGATCAAGCCCGACGCCTTCGACGCGCTGCGCCCGATCCTGTCCGAGCGCGTGGACGAGAGCGGCATCCCCGCCGGCATCAAGGGCTTCACCCACACCGCGCCGCAGGGCTGGTCGATCGACAACTCGGCGATGCCCGCCGGCGGCGTGACCGAGTGGCGCGGCTGGTCGTTCGCCACCGACGAGTTCTTCACCCGCACCGAGGGCGGCGGCCAGGCCCGCGAGGGCAACGTGCGCAGCCGCAACGTGTTCGCCGTCGCCGACTCCGACGAGTGGGACGACAAGGCGCACGCCGCCGGGCAGTTCGACTCGACCCTGGTCTCCCCGGCCTACCCGGTCGAGGGCAGGACCAAGGCGGAGCTGAGCTACGTCAGCGACTACCAGGTCGACGGCCCGCAGACCGGCGACGTGTACGTGTCCTGGGACGGCGGCACACCCAAGCCGATCAAGTCGTACCGCACGAACGTCAACCAGGTCGAGCGCCTGACCCTCGACGTCCCGGCCGGCGCCAAGACCGCGCAGATCCGGTTCCGCTACACCGGCACCAACAGCCGCTTCTGGGCCGTCGACCAGGTCTCGTTCACCGCGGGCGGCAGCACCGACCCGGGCGGCGACCCGCTGTCCGGCAGCCAGGTGATCACCACCACCGTCAAGAACACCGGCGGGCTGACCATGACGGTCGCCGGCCCGACGGTCACCCTGCCCTCGCCCGAACTGACCGCCGCGGGCGACCGGTTGGCCACCTCGGGTGCGCTGAACACGGTCCAGGTCACCGACCTGCGCATCGCCGACCCGGGCTGGAACGTCAGCGGCCAGGTCACCGACTTCACCGCCGAGGGCGGCGCGTCCTTCGACGGCTCGGCGCTCGGCTGGACCCCGAAGGTCGTCAAGGCCGGCGACGGTCAGCAGGTCAGCGCCGGCGGGCCGGTCGCGCCCGCGGCCGACGGCGGCGTCAAGACCGCCCGCACCCTCGGCGGAGCGGTGCCCGGCCACGGTCGCGGCACCGCCGTGCTCGGCGCCGACCTCGCCCTGAACCTGGCGACCACCACGGCGCCCGGCACCTACAGCGCGACCCTGACGGTCACCGCGATCTGACCCACCCCGGCCACAACGGCGGCGCGGGGTCCGGGTCGTCCCCGTACCCCGCGCCGCCCCGGCCCGACGTCACCCGCCCCACCCGTCCGCCCGCGAACGGAATCCGTCATGCCCCACTCCCGTCGGCGCATCCGCCGGGTGCTCACCGCGCTCGCCGCGGCCGGCGCCGGCCTCGTGCTCTCCTGCGCCACGCCCGCCGGCGCCGCCGATTCCCCGCCCGCCGCCGCGCCCGCGGCCGGCACGTGGTCCGTCCAGCCCTCCACCGAACACGGCCCGGACGAACGCCCGTTCTTCCGCTACGCCCTCGCCCCGGGGGCCCGCCGGCTCGACTACGTCGCGGTCACCAACTCCGGCGACACGCCCCTGACCGTGGATCTGTACGCCCAGGACGCTTTCACCACCGCCGCCGGCGGCTTCGACCTGCTCGCCGCCGGCCGGCCGCCCGCCGACGTCGGCTCGTGGATCCGCCTCAAGCAGACCCGGGTGACCGTGCCGGCGCGCTCGCGCAGCGACGTACCGTTCGAACTGTCCGTTCCGGACAACGCGTCCCCCGGCGACCACAGCGGCGGCGTGGTCGCCTCGGTGGCCGCCCCCGGCCGGGACGCGGCCGGCAATCAGGTGCTGCTCGACCGACGGGTGGGCACCCGGGTGTATCTGCGCGTCGACGGCCCGTTGCGCCCCGCCCTGGGCACCGGCGGCCTGAGCACCCGAGTACACACCGCGCCGGACCCCTTCGGCGGCGGCCTGACCGTCACCTACACGGTGCGCAACACCGGCAACATCCGCCTCGGCGCCCGCCCCGAGCTGACCGTTCGCGGTCCCTGGGGCCTGACCACCGAGCACCGTCGGCTCGACCCGTTGCCCGAGTTGTTGCCCGGCGCGTCGTTGACCCGCACCGTGCGCGTCGACGGCGTGACCCAGGCATTCCGGCTGGACGTCGACCTCGCGGTGCACCCGATGCCGGTACCCGGCGGCCCGGCGGAGACCGGCCCGGTCGCGCATGCCCGGACCGCGGTCCGGGCCGTGCCCTGGGTCGCGGTGGGCGCGTCCGCGCTCCTGCTCGCTCTGGTCGTAACGCTCGTCGTGTACCGCCGCCGGCGCCGGCCCACCGACGAGCCCACGCCGACCGAGCACGAGCGCGCCGAGGAACTCGCGGGTGCCCCGGCCTCGGGCGCGTAGTCACCCATCCGATCCGGCACCGGCACGGAAAGTCGTCGCGGGCCCGTTGTCGATCCGGGCAGCTCCCGTTCGTCGTATGGGCAAAGGCGGGGAAGCGGTCCCCGCCGGCCGGCTCCGTCACCCGAACCGCGTGCGCGGCACGCGACCCGGGTGTCGCCGCCCCGAACCCGGAGGATCCGATGACCCCCACTTCGACGGTTCCCGTCACCGTGCACACCCTCGACGTGCCCGGCGCGCACCTGCACTACGAAGTCCGCGGCCGGGGCCCGCTCGTGCTGCTGGTCGGCGCCCCGATGGACGCCCGATCGTTCGCGCCGATGGCCGATCTGCTCGCCGCCGAGCACACCGTGCTCACCACCGATCCGCGGGGCGTGCTGCGCAGCTCGGTGCACGACCCCGATCGGGACTCGACGCCGGAGTTGCGTGCCGACGACCTCTCCCGGTTGCTCACCCGCCTCGATGCCGGACCGGCGGTGGTCGTCGGCTCCAGCGGCGGCGCCGTCAGTGCGCTGGCCCTGCTCCAGGCGCATCCCGAACAGGTGCACACCCTGGTCGCACACGAACCCCCGGTGGTCGAACTGCTGGAGGATCGCGAGCGGTTGCACGCCGAGACCGCCGACGTCGTCGCCGACCACCTGGCCGGCGACGTGCGCGGCGCCTGGCGCAAATTCCTGGACCAGGCCCACATCACGTTGCCCGAACCGGTATTCGAGACCATGTTCGGCGCCGATCGGGATCCGCAGGTGGTCGCCGACGAGAGCTTCTGGTTCGCGCACGAACTGATCCCGACCACACGCTGGTGCCCCGACCTCGCGGCCCTGCGCGCGACGAACACCCGCATCGTGGTCGGCATCGGCGAGGACTCGACCGGACAGAGTTGCGACCACACGTCCCGGGCCCTGGCCGTCGGACTCGGCATCGAGCCCACGATGTTCCCCGGCGACCACACCGGCTTCGTCGGCGACCCGGCCGCGTTCGTCGCCCGCCTGCGCGCGGTACTGCGCGAGGGCTGAGCCGCCGCCCACCACCGCCCCCGCCCCGCGCCCCGCGGTGTGCGGGGCGGTGACGTCATGGTCGCGGGCGCAGCGACGCGGGTACGCCCCTGCGCGCGGGTCGTCGGCGCGCTCTGGTAGTCAGGACCGGTACGCCCACCGATCCGCCCGCGCCCGCCCTCGGCAGCACCCCTGACCGTGCCTGCGGGACCCGACCTACGCAGGTGACCGACCAGCATGGCCATCTACCACTACCTGGAGAACTTCGGCGGTCTGCCGGTCGCCGACCTGCGACCGCCGGAGTCGGAGGAGGTCTCGGCCGTCCCCGGGAAACAACCCGAGCAGGGCACGCGCGGCGCACCCACCCCGCCGTACGGGAGCGCCCCCGACGACCACCCCGCCGACGCCGTCGCCTGGCGGCTGCGTCGGCGCCACTGGGAGGACGACCCCGAACTCACGGACCTCTACGACCACTTCGTGGCCAACGTGGACACCACCCGGGTCACCGCCCTGATCGTCGGCGCCTGGGATGTGGACCTGTCCCAACCCAATCCGCTGATCGAACGGCTGATCCGGGACGCCGACCGCTTCCCGGCGCTGCGCCGACTCTTCCTCGGCGACGCGGTCCAGGAGGAAGCGGAGATCTCCTGGATCGGCATCGGCCCGTGGACCGAAGTGCTCGAAGCCTTCCCGTCGCTGGAGGAGTTGGTGATCCGCGGCAGCGAGAACGCCCTCCAGGACCCCACCGCGGCCGCCGCCCCCGCGCCGCCCCCGGTACGACACGAACACCTGCGCCGCCTCCGGTTCGAGAGCGGCGGCCTGTCCGCCCGGATCGTGCGTGCCGTCGGCCTGAGCGACCTTCCGGCGTTGGAATCGCTCGAACTGTGGCTCGGCGTCCGCGACTACGACGGCGACACCACCGTCGACGACCTGGCCGAGTTGCTCTCCGGGACCCGCGTGCCCGGGCTGCGGCATCTGGGCCTGATGAACAGCGAGATCCAGGACGAAATCGCCGCCGCACTCGCGAGCGCCGCCGTGACGGCCCGGCTGGAATCCCTGGACCTGTCGATGGGCACCCTGGGCAACGAGGGCGGCGAGGCGCTCCTGCAGGGCCAACCGCTCGGCCATCTGCGCAAGCTGACGATCGATCACCACTTCCTGGACGACCCGGTCGCCGAACGCCTGCGCGACTCGCTGCGGGCGTCCGGCGTCGCGGTGGAGATCTCCCGCCGCGAATCCGGCCGGGGTATCCGCGGCTACCGCTATGTGGAGGTCGCCGAGTGAGTGCGGGCGCACCCGAGAGCCCGATCACCGTCGTCGGCAACCCCGGCCACCGCCGCCTGGTGGGCTTCGACGCCGCGGCGCGCGCCGCCGGATTGCCCGCGCCGCGGGTGGTCGCTTGGCAGGACGTATTGCGCGGCGCCGAACCCGGCTACGCCGCCGGACCGGTGCGGATCGACTCCCCCGGCGAGGATGCCACCGTGCACGCACTGCTCGGCGGGCCGGCGGACCCGCATCGGGTGGAGGGCGGCGCGGCACGCCACGCCGCGTTTCGTCGTGGGCTGCGGCGGGTGCGAAGTGCCGTCGCCGCGACCCCCGGCGCGTGGCTCGTCAACGACCCCGACGACATCGCGGTCATGTTCGACAAGCCGCGCGCGCACGAACGGCTGCGCGCCGCGGGCGTCGCGGTGCCCCCCGGGCTCGCCGCCGACGGGCGCGGCGTCGCGGTGCGTTCCTACGCCGAACTGCGCGAGTTGATGCGGAGCAGCCGCCGCCCGCGCGTCTTCGTCAAGCCCGCCCACGGCTCGTCCGCGTCCGGTGTGCTGGCCCTGGAGACCTCGGGGGCACGCGTACAGGCCACCACCTCCGTCGAACTGGTCCGCACCGGATCCGACCTCGCGCTGTTCAACTCGTTGCGGGTGCGCGCGTATCGCGCCGAGGCGGACGTCGCCACCCTGGTCGACGCGTTGTGTGTGGACGGCGTGCACGTCGAGACGTGGTTGCCGAAGCTCACCCTGGACGGGCTCGCCGTCGACCTGCGGGTCCTGGTGGTCGCGGGCCGCGCGACACACGTCGTCGCACGCGGCAGCCGTACCCCGATGACCAATCTGCACCTCGGCAACGCCCGGGTCGACGTCGACGCGGTGCGCCGGGCGGTGGGGTCCGTCGCGTGGGACGAGGCGCTGGCGACGTGTGTTCGCGCGGCCGGATGTTTTCCCCGTACCCTGCACGTCGGCGTCGATCTGCTGTTCGCGGTCGACCGGCGCCGGCACGCGGTCGGCGAGGTCAACGCGTTCGGCGATCTGCTGCCGGGCGTACTGCACCGGGGTCGGGACACGTGGGGGGAACAGGTCCGGGCGCTGATGGCGGGATGGCGCCCACCGGAGACGTCGGCTGCGGCCGGACGGGAAACACCAGACGGGGAACAACTGCCGTGTCCGACCTGACCACACCCACTGCCGCACACTCCCGCGACGACGGGCGCGACCCCGACATGAACGAGGTCGTCGGCCGGCACGACCTGCTCATGGTCACCCTCGACACGTTGCGCTACGACGTGGCCGCGGAACTCGCGGCGGCCGGTCGGCTGCCCCACCTGGCGCGGGTGTTGCCCGAGGGGCGCTGGGAGGCCCGGCACACCCCGGGCAGCTTCACCTACGCCGCGCACACCGCGTTCCTCGCCGGTTTCCTGCCCACTCCGCGGGCGCCCGGGCCGCATCCGCGGCTGTTCGCGGCGCGCTTCGGCGGCAGCGAGTCCACCGCGCCGCGCACGTGGGTGTTCGACGAGCCCGACCTGCCCACCGGGCTGGCGCGGGCGGGCTATCACACCGCCTGCATCGGCGGCGTGGGCTTCTTCAACAAGCAGGGCGCGCTCGGCTCGGTACTGCCCGGCCTGTTCGCGGAAAGCCACTGGGCCCCCGAACTGGGCGTCACCTCGCCCACATCGTTCGAGTCCCAGGTCGCCTGCGCGGAGCGGGTGGTCGCCGCCCTGGAACCGGAGCAGCGGCTCTTCCTCCTGGTCAACGTGGCGGCGCTGCATCAGCCGAACTGGTTCCACCGGCCCGGCGCGACGGCCGCCGACGGCGATTCGCGCGAGACGCACGCGGCGGCGCTGGAATACGTGGACCGGCATCTGGGCCGGCTCTTCCGGGCGATGAGCAGCCGTCGCCCGTGCTTCGCGATCGTGACGTCCGACCACGGCACCGCGTACGGCGAGGACGGCTACATCGGGCACCGCATCGGGCACGAGGTGGTGTGGACCGTGCCGTACGCGCAGTTCACGCTGTACCCGGGCGACTGGTGACGGCGCGGGCGACTCGCTCGGCGGCACGCGCGGACCTCGGGGGCACGCGGCTCGCGCGTCCGGGCCCGGACCGCCTCCGTCTCGGGCGGCGGCGTCGAGGGCGGCGCGCGGGCCGCGCGTTCGCCCCCGGGCACCCGGCCGGCGGCCCTGTCGGTCGGCGTGCATAGGGTCGGGGCATCCGAGTGCCTCGCGCACCACCCAGTCACGTCGTCGGAGGTCATCCGCCCATGGGGTCGCCCGGCACCACCGATCCCTCGTCCGCGCGTTCGTCGTCGGCGGCAGAGCTGCTCGGGTCGCCGTACACGGGATACGTCTACTCGTATCCGCACAAGACCGCGTACCGCCCGCTGGATCCGGAGCCCGCGCTCACCGATGTGTGGCGGGGCCGGGACCTGTCCGCGCTGTTCCTCTACCTGCACATACCGTTCTGTGAGATGCGCTGCGGTTTCTGCAACCTGTTCACCCGCACGGGTGCGCCGGCGGAACTGGTCGGGCGCTACCTGGACGCGCTCGAACGCCAGGCGCGCGCCGTGCGCGAGGCGATACCCGACGCGCGTTTCGCGGTCGCGGCGGTGGGTGGCGGCACCCCCACCTATCTCGACGCGCCCGAGCTGGAGCGGCTGTTCGACATCGCCGCGGACGTGATGGGGGCGGACCTCGACGCGATCCCGCTGTCCGTCGAGACGTCCCCGGCGACGGCGACCCCGGAGCGGCTGAAGGTGCTGGCCGCGCGCGGGACGACCCGGGTCAGCATCGGCGTGCAGTCCTTCGACGACGCCGAGGCCCGCGCGGTGGGGCGCCCGCAGCGTCGGGCCGACGTCGAGGCCGCGCTCGCGGCGATCCGCGACACCGCGGTGCCGATCCTCAACATCGACCTCATCTACGGCATCGACGGCCAGACCCGGGCGGGTTGGCTGGCCTCGATCGACGCGGCACTCGCGTGGCGGCCGGAGGAGGTATACCTCTACCCGTTGTACGTGCGCCCGCTCACCGGCCTCGGCCGCCGCGCCGTCACGCGTGCGGACTGGGACATCGACCGCCTCGCCCTCTACCGCGCGGGCCGCGACCATCTGCGCGAGGCCGGCTACGAGCAGGTCTCGATGCGCATGTTCCGCCGCGCGGACGCGCCGCGCGACGCCGACGTCGGCTCCGAATCCGACTACAGTTGCCAGCGGGACGGCATGATCGGCCTCGGCTGCGGCGCCCGTTCGTACACCGGCGACCTGCACTACTCGTTCGACTACGCGGTCGGCATCGGCGAGGTGCGGGCGATCATCGACGACTATGTGACGCTCGATCGGGACGCCTTCACCCGCGCCCGGGTCGGCTGTCGCCTCGATGCCGGCGAGCGCCGCAGGCGGTTCCTGCTCACCTCGCTGCTCCAGGTCGACGGGCTGGCCGCGGCCGACTACCGGGCAGCCTTCGGGACCGACGCCGCCGCCGACTTCGCGGCCGAGCTGACGCCGGCGGCCGAGGCCGGTCTGTTGACCGTCTCCGCGAGCGGGGTGCGCCTGACCGAGGAGGGCCTGGCCTGGTCCGACGCGATCGGCCCCGCGTTGTTCTCGCCGGAGACCGCCGCCCTGATGCACGGATACCACCCGCGGTGACCCGGCCTCCCGTCGGCACGGCCCTGAACCTGGTCGAACCCCGCGCGTCCGCCGACCCGTTGACGATCCTGTATCGGGGTCCGCTGGCCTCGTGCGACTACGACTGCGGCTACTGTCCGTTCGCCAAGCGCCGCGACACACCCGAGCAACTGCGGGCCGACCGTGCGGCGTTGGCCCGCTTCGCGGATTGGGTGGCGCACACGCCGGAGCGCGTGTCGCTGCTGTTCACCCCGTGGGGCGAAGGTCTGGTGCGCAGTTGGTATCGCCGTACGCTCGCCGAGTTGAGCCGACTCCCGCACGTCGAGCGCGTGGCCATCCAGACCAACCTGAGCGCGCACCCGCGGTGGACCGAGGCCGCGGACCCGACCCGCCTGGCCCTGTGGGCCACCTACCACCCCGACCAGGTCCCCTACCCGCGGTTCCTGGACCGGTGCCGCGACCTGCGCGCACGCGGCGTGCGGCTCAGCGTCGGTGTCGTCGGACTGCCCGAACACCTGCCCGCCGCACGGCGCCTGCGCGACGAACTGCCCGCCGACGTATACCTGTGGGTCAACGCCGCCGAGGGGCACACCTACACCGACTCGGCGGCGGCCCAATGGGCCGCGCTGGACCCGCACTTCGGCTTCAGTCGGCACCCGCACCCGTCCCGGGGCGTGCCGTGCCGCACGGGCGACACGGTGGTCTCCGTCGACGGCGAAGGCACGGTACGCCGATGCCACTTCGTACCGGAGGTGCTGGGCAACCTCTACGACGGCTCGTTCCGTACCGCGCTCGCCCCGACACCGCCGTGCCCCAAGGCGATCTGCGACTGCCACATCGGCTACGTGCACCTGACGTCGCTACCGCTGTACGACGTCTTCGCCGGCGGCATCCTCGAACGCGTCCCGGCGCCGACTCAGTCGCGGTAGGGCGCCAGGGCTTCCTGCGCGTTGCGGAACGCGGTATCGAGGAAGCTCCGGCTGTAGCTCCAGGGATATCGGTAGACGCTGTTGTTGGCGCCGGCGAATTGCACCGCGAGGTCGATCCAACGGTCCGACATCGCCAACGCGTAGGTCAGGATGCTGAGGTCGTGCAACCAGGTGGGATTGCGGCCGGCGCCGTCCTCGGGGTAGGCCGCGAGAGCCGCGTCCAGGTCGGCCTGCCGCTCGGGGTGCAACCAGAACGCGTCGATGTCGAAGTCGGAGTCCCGGTCGTTCTCCCGCAGTTGGTACTCGACGTGCGCCTGCAGCACCAACAGTGCCAGCGGCGATCCGGTCGGCGCCGCGGCCGCTGTCTCCCGGGCGAAGGCGTACATGCGTTCGTGCGAGCCGTACCACTTGGCCGCCAGGTATTGGAGGGCGGAGTTGTGACCGAACCGGCTGTGCGGATCCCGGGCCAGCAGTTCGGTCCAGCGGGCCTCGAACACCTCCTGCGGGGCGCCTCGACCGATGGTCACCCACAGCCGGGTGATCCACGGTGTCGGGTCCTGCGGGGCGGCCTCGCACGCGATCAGGCAGGCCCGCTCCGCGTGTTCGAGGATGCGCTCGAACTCGGCGAACGCCTCGGCACTGGTGTCCCGCGCCCACCCGCTGCCGCGCGCCTCCCAGGCCGCGTCCACCGCGACCTGCGCCTCGACCACGAGCCGGTCGGCCGAGTCCGGTTGTGCCTGCTTCCAGGCCACGAACCACGCGGGATTCGTCAGCACGCTCCCGGCGAGGGTCTGCACGCAGAGCGAGCGTCGATCCCAGTTCGACCCGATCTGTTCGAGCAGTTGTGTCGCGGGCTCGAACCGCCCGGTCCGCACGACGAAGTCGCGGGCGGCGGCCACCTCCAGGTCCAGCATCGCGGTGTCCTCGACAAAGGCCGGACCGGCGGAGGGTTCGTCTCGCCCGGGCCGACGAAACCGCTTGAAGATCGACATGAAAGCGCAGCGTAGGCCATCCCCCGCACCCGAATTCGTCCGCCCCCAGCGGAGAGGTTGGCCACCGGGCGCGGGGCGCGGACACGTGCCCCCGGGGCACGCCCGACGGTTCTCGATCGAGGGCGTCGGTGCAGGCGGAACGCTCGTGCGATACCGCGGGGTCGTCCCCTACCGGGCGACCACGGGTTCCTGACAACTCCTTGACATCTCCACGGGATTGTGGGGTTCCGGCTGCTCGCCGGACCATCCCACCTCTTCCCTCAAGGAGAGAGTCCCGCATGGAGATATCCGGTCGGATTCGGCGCACGGCCGCAGCGGTCGGCCTGTGTGTGACCCTGGTCGCCCTGCCCGCCGCGGCGCAGGCCGAGCCGGCGGCGCCGAGGCCACCACAGGTGCCCGTCGTGAGCACGGAGCAGGTCATGTCGCACCTGCGGGCCCTGCAGGCGATCGCGGACCGCAACGGGGGCAACCGGGCCCACGGCACCAAGGGCTTCCGGCAGTCGCTGGCCTATGTGAAGGGGGTGCTGGACCGGGCGGGGTTCCGCACCGACGTGCAGCCGTTCAGGTACGACGGCGTGCTCGGCTACAACCTCGTCGCGGATTGGCCCGGCGGCGACCCCGACCACGTCGTGCTCGTCGGCGCCCATCTCGACAGCGTCCCGACCGGCCCCGGCATGAACGACAACGGCTCCGGCTCGGCCGCCACCCTCGCCTCCGCCGTCGCGCTGTCGCGCTCGGGCGTCGTGCCTCGGCGCCATGTGCGCTTCGCCTGGTGGGGCGCGGAGGAGCCGGGTCTGATCGGCTCCAAGCACTACGTGAGCGAACTGTCGGCCGCCGAACGCAGGAAGATCGACGTCTACCTCAACTTCGACATGACCGGCGGCAAGGACGTCCGGCAGTGGCTCGTCATCCATGACGAACCCCGGGCCACCGAGGCGTTCGAAGCCTTCTTCGCGGCCAGGGCCCTGCCCACCTTCGACATCGGCATCGGCGGCTCGGACCACGTGTCCTTCAACGCGGCCGGGATCCCGGTGTCCGGCTTCACCAGCGGCATCGGCGACTGCTACCACGAGGCCTGCGATCGCATCGACAACGTGGATCCCGGGACCGAGACCATCAGCGCGAACGCCGTTCTGGGCGTGACCTGGCAACTCGCCACCCGCTGAGCACCGACCGCGGCCACCGCTACCAGGACGGGCAGGAACACGACACATGCGCAGCACGAACAGCACCACGAGAGGGCGCCACCATCCCGCGCTGGTGGGCCTGCTGGCAGGCACCATGCTGCTGACCGCGGCGCCCTCCTCGGCCGCCGGCACCGGAGCCGGCGGATCTGGGGTGGGAGACCCGTACTTTCCCGAGGACGGGAACTCCGGCTACGACGTCGCCGACTACGACGTCCGGGTGGTCTACGACCCGGCTCGCCCCGACCACCTGAGCGGGGACACCACGGTGACCGCCAGGGCCACCGGCGGGCTGGACCGGTTCGATCTGGACCTGGAGGGCTTCGAGGTCGGCTCGGTCACCGTCGACGGCGTCCCCGCGAAAAGCTTCTCCCGCAGCGGCGCCCACGAGTTGGTGATCACCCCGGCCCGCCGGATCGCCAAGGGCGCGAGGTTCGCCGTCCGGGTCCGCTACTCCGGCACACCCGTCGGCAAGAGCTGGCATCGGCTCCCCGACGGCGCGGCGAACGTGACCGGCGAGCCGCACTCCGCCACCGCGTGGTACCCGGCCAACGACCACCCGTCCGACAAGGCGACCTTCCGGCTCACCGCGACGGTCCCCGACACCTGGACGGTGATCGGCAACGGCCGCCCCGGACCCACCACTTCCGCCGGCCAGGGTTGGAAGTCCTACCGCTGGTACGAGGATCGGCCGCTCGCCACGTATCTGAGCACCATCGCCATCGACAGGTTCACCGTGCGCACCTCGCAACTGGCCGACGGCACCCCGGTGATCAACGCGTACAGCCCCGGCATCGCGATCGATCCCGGCACCGAGGCGCTGTTGCCGGAGATCATCGACTTCCTGGCGAGCAGGTTCGGCCCGTATCCGTTCTCCTCGGCCGGCCTGCTCGCCGTCAACGGCGATCCCGCCGCGCCCGACGGCGGCGCCGCGATCGAGACGCAGAGCCGACCGACCTACGTCGGGGCGGTGTTCGACTCCGGGCTGGTGCACGAGTACACCCATCAGTGGTTCGGCAACAACGTCTCGTTCACCGACTGGCGGGACGGTTGTCTGGCCGAGTGCGTCGCCCAGTACGCCAACCAACTGTGGGACGAGAAGGGCGGTGCCGACCTGGACACCGGCTTCTATCCGGCCATGCTCGAACAGAGCCGGCAGGACCCCGACTTCTGGAGCGTGCGGCTCTACGACCCGGGCCAGGGAAAGGAGTTGCACTCGGCCCTGTACTTCAAGGGGTCGATGATGATGCACGCGCTGCGGCGGACCGTCGGGGACGACGCCTTCTTCGGCACGCTCCGGCAGTGGCAACAGGAGCACCGCTACGGCAACGCCTCCTGGCCGCAGTTCGAGGCACTCGCGAAGAAGGTCTCCGGCCGGCCGGACCTCACCGGCTTCTTCGACGCCTGGGCACACGGCACCACCGTCCCGCAGGACGAGTACCTCTACCCCGGAAGCCTCGGCCCGCTGGCCCCGACCCCGGAGCGGAACCCCCGCTGAACCGACACCGACGTGCGGCCCGCGACCTGCGGGTTTCGGGCCGCACGCCGCGAAGACGAGCCCGCTCGCGGACCGGCCGCGACGGGCAATATCGATTGGCGCGCGGCCCGACCCGCGTCCTAGCATCCGCTGCATGTCAAAGGCTCCTGTGCTCACCCCCCGGGCGGACGACTTCCCCCGCTGGTACCAAGACGTGGTCGCCAAGGCCGAACTGGCCGACAACGGTCCGGTGCGCGGCACCATGGTCATCCGACCGTACGGGTACAGCCTGTGGGAGCACATGCAGCAGGAGATGGACGCCCGGATCAAGGCGGCGGGCGCGGCGAACGCGTACTTCCCGCTCCTGATCCCGCAGTCCTACCTGACCAGGGAAGCCGAGCACGTCGAGGGTTTCGCCCCCGAACTCGCCGTGGTCACGCACGGCGGCGGCAAGGGACTGGACGAGCCGGTCGTCATCCGACCCACCTCCGAGACGATCGTCAACGAATACTTCGCCAAGTGGGTGCAGAGCTATCGCGACCTGCCCCTGCTGATCAACCAGTGGGCCAACGTGGTGCGTTGGGAGTTGCGTCCGCGGGTGTTCCTGCGCACCACGGAGTTCCTGTGGCAGGAAGGCCACACCGCACACGCCACCCGCGAGGACGCCCGGGCCTACGCCGCGCGCATCCACCGCGACGTCTACGCCGACTTCATGGAGAACGTCCTGGCGATGGACGTGGTCCCGGGGCGCAAGACGGTCCGGGAACGCTTCGCCGGCGCGATCAACACGCTCACCCTCGAAGGCATGATGGGCGACGGCAAGGCCCTCCAGTTGGGCACCAGTCACGAGCTGGGCCAGAACTTCGCCAGGGCCTTCGAGACGCGCTATCTCGCCGAGGACGGCCGCCAGGAGTACGTCTGGCAGACCTCGTGGGGCTCCACCACCCGGATGATCGGCGCGCTGGTGATGATGCACGGGGACGACGACGGCCTGCGGGTGCCGCCGCGCCTGGCGCCCATCCAGGTGGTGGTCGTCGCGGTGAAGGGCGACGACGCGGTCGTGGCGGAGGTGCGCGCGATCGGCGACCGGCTGACGGCGGCCGGTGTCCGGGTCCACGTCGACGACCGTACGGACACGCCGTTCGGGCGGCGCGCGATCGACTGGGAGCTCAAGGGCGTGCCGATCCGGATCGACGTCGGGCCTCGCGACCTGGCCGCCGGTACCGCCGTGCTGATCCGTCGGATCGCCGGCGGCAAGGAGCCGGTGGCGATCGCGGGACTGGCCGAACTCGTGCCCGCGGCGCTGGTGGAGGACCAGGCCCTGCTGCTGGCCCAGGCCCGCGAGCGCCGCATCGGCCGCGAGGTCGAGGTGCGCACGATCGAGGAGGCTGCGGAGGCGGCGGGCACCGGCTGGGCCCGCATCCCGTGGGCCGACCTCGGCCCGGAGGGCGAGGCGCGGCTCGCCGAGCAGGGCGTGTCCGTCCGGTGCCTGATCGCCGCGGACGGCTCCGTTCCCGACCGCGACGACCAGCCGGGCAACATCGCCGTGGTCGCCCGCGCCTACTGACCCGGATCGCCCCACGTCGTCGGGGCTCGCCCGGCCATCGCCCCGGGCGGCCGTCAGCGGTAGCCGATCCTCCACCCGTGATCGAGACTCGGCGGTGGAGGTCGGTTGCCCCGCGGCCTCGACATGGTCGCCGCGTGTCGGCGCGCCCGACGGCGGAAGGTGACGGTCGTGAACGCCTCCGAGGACCCGCAGCAGGACCGGGCCGAACCGGACGTGGGTCCCACGCCGAAGGAGCCCCCGCGGTTTCGGCCCTACCGACACCCCGCCGCGGGGTGGGGTGCCGCCAGGAGTGTGACCCGTCTCCTGCTGGGTGAGCGTGCCGTGGTCGACGGATCGCGGGCGATCATGCGGATGAACCACGAGAACGGCGGCTTCGACTGCCCCGGGTGCGCCTGGCCGGACGACACCAAGGGCCTGCACCTGGACATCTGCGAGAACGGCATCAAGCACGTCACGTGGGAGATGACCCGCAAGCGGGTCGGCCGCGAGTTCTTCGCCGCGCACACGGTGACCGAACTGGCGGGCTGGAGCGACTTCGCGCTGGAGAACCAGGGCCGGCTGACCGAGCCGATGGTGTACGACCCCGAGTCGGACCACTACGTCCCGATCGCCTGGAAGGACGCCTTCGAGCTGGTCGGCCGCGCCCTGCGCGAGCTGGACGACCCGAATCGGGCCGCCTTCTACACCTCCGGCCGGCTCGGCAACGAGGCCACCTTCCTCTACCAGTTGATGGCCCGCGAACTCGGTACGAACAACCTGCCCGACTGCTCCAACATGTGCCACGAGGCCAGCGGCCGAGCCCTGAGGGCGGCGCTGGGCACCGGCAAGGGCACCGTGGACCTCAAGGACTGGGAGAGCACGGACGCGCTGTTCATCCTGGGCGTCAACGCCGCCTCCAACGCACCGCGGATGCTCACCGCGCTCGCCGAGGCCCATCGCCGCGGCGCCCGGATCGTACACGTCAACCCGCTCGTCGAGGCCGCCGCCACCCGCACCATCGTGCCCCACGAGTTCGTCGACATGGCCCTGTTCAAGTCGACGAGGACCAGCAGCCTGAACCTGCAACCGCGGATCGGCGGCGATATGGCCCTGCTGCGCGGCATGGCCAAGACCATCCTCGAACAGGCCCCCACCGACCCCAAGGCGCTGGATCGGGAATTCCTCGACCGGCACACGTCGGGGTTCGAGGAGTACCGCGCGTTGTGCGAACGCACGTC
Source organism: Embleya sp. NPDC005971 (assembly GCF_040629175.1). NCBI lineage: Bacteria > Bacillati > Actinomycetota > Actinomycetes > Kitasatosporales > Streptomycetaceae > Embleya > Embleya sp. NPDC005971. Next base: position 45,180 of record NZ_JBEXUX010000016.1, read on the forward strand.
GTGGGACGAGATCGAGCGCCAGAGCGGACTCGATCGGGCCCGGATCCGCCGGGCGGCCCGGGTGTACCGCGAGGCCGATCGCAGCATCTTCAGTTGGTGCCTGGGCATCACCCAGCACGAGCACGGCGTCGACACGGTCCGCGAGATCGTCAACCTGCTGCTGTTGCGCGGAAACCTGGGGCGCGAGGGCGCCGGGCCCTGCCCGGTGCGCGGCCACAGCAACGTCCAGGGCAATCGCACGTGCGGCATCGACCACCGCCCCACCGACGCCTTCCTGGACCGCCTCGCCGACGCCTGTCGGATCACGCCGCCCCGCGAGCCCGGCCTGGACACGGTGGCCACGATCGAGGCGATGCGGCTCGGCCGGATCGAGGTGTTCGTCGGCATGGGCGGCAACTTCGCCCTCGCCGCCCCCGACACCCCGTACACCCACGCCGGCCTGCGCGCCTGCGCACTCACCGTGCACGTCAGCACCAAACTCAACCGCAGCCACCTCGTGCACGGCCGCCGGGCGCTGATCCTGCCGTGCCTGGGCCGCACCGAGAAGGACGCGCAACGCGGCGGCGTGCAGAGCACCTCGGTCGAGGACTCGATGAGCATGGTCCACCTGTCCGTCGGCATGAAGAAGCCCGCCTCACCCCAACTGCTCTCCGAGCCCGCCATCATCGCCGGCATCGCCCGCGCCGCGCTGCCCGGCAGCGAGACCCGCTGGGAGTGGTACGTCGAGGACTACGACCGCATCCGCGACACCATGGCCCGAGCCCTGGACGGCTTCGAGGACTTCAACCGCCGGGTGCGCCTGCCGCTCGGGTTCCGGATCAAGCAGCCCGCCCGCGAACTCGTCTTCCTGACCCCGTCCGGCCGTGCGGAGTTCTCCACCGCCGCACTGCCGGACGTCGTCCCCGCCCCCGGCACCCTGGCCCTGGGCACCATGCGTTCGCACGACCAGTGGAACACCACGATCTACTCCGACAACGACCGCTACCGCGGCATCACGAACCTGCGCACCCTGGTCTTCATGCACCGGGACGACATGCACGAGCGCGGCGTCCGCGAGTTCGACCCGGTCGACATCACCAGCACCGCCCGGGACGGCGGCACCCGCACCCTGTCCGGCTATCTGGCCGTTCCCTACGACATCCCGCGCGGCTGCGCGGCCGGCTACATGCCCGAGATGAACGTGCTGTGCGCGATCGGCGACTACAGCACCCAGAGCGATCAGCCGATCATGAAACACCTCAAGGTCACCATCACCCGATCCACCGCCTGAACGACGCGCCGGACCCCGGCCGCCTACCCCTCGACCCGGCCCGCGGCCGGCGCCGGATCGCCGGTCTCGCGGGCCGGGTCGCCGCCCGGCCGCGGGCTCATCAGGCGCAGTTGCAGCTGGACGGCGAAACGCGCCGCCGGATCCTGCAGGTCGATCCGGCCGACCTCGGTCATCCGACGCATCCGGTAGCGGAAGGTGTTGGGGTGCACGAACATGCTCGCCGACGCGGAGGTCACGTCGCCGAAGGCGTCCAGCCACGACCGCAGCGTGTCGACCAGGCTGGTGTTGTGTTTGGCGTCGTAGGCGACGAGTCGGGCGAGCGGGCCGACGAGTTCGTCGCCGTTGGCCACGGCGAGGTCGCGTACCTCCAGGAGCAGGGCGTCGATGTAGACGTCGGCTATCGAGGCGACCCGCCGGGGCACGTGTCCGCCGGCGAGCACCCGCAGGGCACGGTCCGCGTTGGTGCGGGAGCGGCGCAGCGCGTCGGGTTCCTTGGCGATCGAGCCGATGCCGATCAGCGCCTTCACCCGATCGCCGGTGCGCTCCAGGAAGTTCGTGGCGATCTGCACGGTGCGCTCGCGGCCGTCGACCGGCTCGCCCGGTGCGGGCAGGACGGCGTAGGCGACGTCGCCCAGGAGGGCGACGGCGGAGCGCGGTTGCACGGCGTTGAGGTGGATCGCCAGGGCGCCGGCCAGCCGCTGCCGTTCGGCGGTCAGTTGCGCGTGGTCCACGCCCGCCCCGGGGGCCAGGCCCAGGGCCAGGACCACCGTGGGCTCGTGGACCAGGCCCAGGCGATCCAGGGCGTCGACCGCCCCGGGGCCGCCGCCCAGCACGGTGGTGACCAGGTCGGCGCGCAGTCGGTGCTCGAAGTCGGCGCCGGCGCGGTGGCGCAGCAGGTGCAGGGCCGCGAGTTCGGCGGCCTCGCGGAACGCCGCGGCGCGTTCGGGGCTGAGCGGCTCGCGCACGGCGGCCCAGATCGAACCGAGGATCTCGTCGCCCGCCCGGATGACGATCGCCACCCGGAAGAGGCCGAGTTCGCCCTCGTCGAGGGTGGCCGGGGCGAAGAACACCGGTTCCCGGCTGCGGTACAGCTCCTTGAAGACGCCGCGGGCGGCCATGATGCGCAGGTATTCCTCGGGCACTCGACGGGCGAGGATGGTGGCCACGCGGGAGGGGTCGGCCTCGTCCTGTCGGCCGGAGAAGGCGAGGACGTGGGAGCGGCGGTCCTCGATGGTGACCGGTGCGTCCAGGAGGGTGGCCACCGCGTTGGCGAGCGCGAACAGGTCTCCCGAGGGGATGCCGCCCAGGGTCTGGGTGCCGGCCTCGCCGATGTCGCCTTCGGTGAGCAACGTGCGCAACAACGCCGCGAGTTGGGCCCAGGACGCACCTCGGGTCAGCGCCAGCAGCGCCACCCCCGCACGTGCGGCGGCGGTGGCGACCTCGGGGTCGGGTTCGACCGGTCCCCGGACGATGAGCGCGGCGACCCGGTGTGTGCCGAGCGTGTCCAGCAGGCCGGTGATCTCGGCGGCGCCGTGCACGGCGGGGCCCAGGACCACGGCGTGCGGCGGGTATTGCGGTTCGTCGTGCGGATCGTGGATGACCACCCCGCCGATCTCCTCCACGGTGTCCGGGTCGCCGTGGATCAGGTCGAGGAGGGTGGGGCCGAAGTCCTCGAGTACGCGGCCCAGGCTCCTGCGGGAGTGCGTCGTCACGTGTGGGTCACCTCTGTGGGACGGAACCGATGCGTTCCTTTTTCGTACGCGGGGACAACAATAGGCACACGCCCGATGGCCCTTCGGGGTGTCTCCGATGGCGATGTCCGCTGTGCGGCGGTTCACCCCGGGGTGGGCGCCGCGGCGCCACCGTCCGGCCCGTGCGGCGGAACCGGGCCGGCGGGTGCTGCGTCACACCGGCGCCGCGCAGGGAGCGCGGCGTTGGGGAGGTGGACCCGTGTCCGTTCCCGCACCACGACTTGTCCGCACTCTCGTGATCGCGCTGTTCGCCACCGCCGTGGCCGGGTGCGGTGCGGAACGGGACGGCGACGTCTCCGCCGGGCGCCCTCCGGGGCAGACCGGCGACGAATCGGCCGAGGCCGGCGCGCGGGCGCAGCGGGACGCGGAAGCGGCCGCCGACCGCTGGGAGGCCGATCGTGCGGCGGACAAACCGCGCCCGTTGCTGGTCCGCGGCGGCCTGCCCGTCCAGCTCGGCGACTGGGAGCCGAACAACCACGCCTTCAAGGTCTCGCTCGGCGACGGCTGCTTCGCGCCGCCCGCGTCCGGGGTGTTGCCGCCGACTCCGCCGGACGGCGAGGTGCGCTGGGTGGACGGGGTCGTCCAGCGCCGCCCGGCCACGGCTCCGCTCCAGGGCTACGGCAGGTCCGTGCCGACCGAGCTGAGGTCCCGGTGCGGAACGGCGGAAGCGCCCCGGCTGACCGTCACTTCCGTGTCCGCGACGACCCGAACCGTGCAGACCACCGAGGGCCCCGCGACCGTCCCGGCGTGGGAGCTCGCGTTCGCGGACACCTCGGTCCGGGTGATCGGCCCCGCGGTCACCGACGACCCGTGGCCGACCCCCGGCCACCCGCTCGACAGTGCGGACACCGCGACCGTGGGCGCGGACGGCCGCACGGTGACCGTCGGGTTCGGCGGTGCGCCGGACGGGCCGGGTCCGTGCGGCAGCGACTACCGGGCGGTGGTGGTCCAGCGCGACCGGGTCGTCGCCGTGGCGGTGGTCGCCATTCGCAAACCCGGGCCGACGGTCGACCGCGACGGCCGGCGGGTCGGATGCCCCCTGATGGCGGCCTCGCGCACCGTTGCGATCACCCTCGACGCGCCCTTGGCAGACCGCGCCCTGATCGGCACCGGCGGCCTGCCGCTCCACCCCCCGCCGACGGGCCCCCTGGACTGAGCGCGCCCCGCCACCGCCCTGCCACTGCCGCGGCCGACCCGTGCCCGGTCCCTGTCGTGGTGACCCTCTATGGTCCGGGCATGACCGATCGAGAGACGTACGCTCCACTGATGTTTTTCGAGTCCGACCACACCCCGGGTTCCTACAGTCTGCTGCTGAGCGACCTCGCCGACCCGCGCGTGATGGCGGTCTTCGAGCGCAACGGGCAGTGTTCCCACGGCTACGGCTGGGAGGGGGTGGCCCGCTCGGTGGTGCGCAATCGTGCGCCCGAATTGGCCGACCGGTTCCGGTACGACCCCGAGGGAAGCATGTTCGTCGCCTACGGCACCGACCCCGACGCCCTGCGTGCGCTCGGCGCGATCCTGCGCGACGCCTTCCACGACGACGACCTGTTGGCGGACCTGATCCGGACGGGAGACCCGAACGAGTTCGACTGAGGGGCCGCGTGCCCCGTCACCGGCTCGCTCGGCCGCCCGCCACGATGTCCGAATGTGACAGGAGGGCGTCATTGCGGTCATCGGTGGCGGCGGTGAGGATGGGCTCATGCCCCTTCCCCACCGGGTCGTCATCGCGGTCTTCCCCGATGTCGATCTCCTCGACGTCACCGGCCCGGCCGAGGTCTTCGCGCTGGCCAACCTGGAGACCGAGGGCCGCGCCGAATACCGGGTCCGCCTCGCCGGGCCGGCCGCCGGCGCGGTACGCACGTCGGCGGGGGTGCGGCTGCTGGCCGACCTGGCCTTCGACGAGGTCGGCGACGACGTGGACACGCTGCTGGTGCCGGGCGCGGTGGAGAACACCGACGACGGGCCGGTGGCCCTGGTCGATCCCGATGTCGTGGCCTGGGTCAAGGAGACCGCCGGACACGCCCGGCGGGTGGCGTCGGTCTGTGTCGGCGCGCACGTGCTGGCGGCGGCGGGCCTGCTGGACGGGCGGACGGCGACCACGCACTGGTCGACGTCGGCCCAACTCGCCGCCGAGCATCCGGCCGTCACGGTCGACCCGGACCCGATCTTCCTGCGCACCGACTGCGGCCGGTTGTGGACCGGCGCCGGGATCAGCGCCTGCCTGGATCTCTCGCTCGCGCTGGTGGCGGAGGACCGGGGCGAGGAGGTGGCCCTCGCGGTGGCCCGACAGTTGGTGATGTACCTCAAGCGGCAGGGCGGGCAGAGCCAGTTCTCCGTACCCCTGAGTCGGCCCGCCACCGGCCGCCGGGACATCGACGAGTTGCGGCTGTGGATCGCCGACCACCTGGACCGGGACCTGTCCGCGGAGGTGCTGGCCGCCCGGATGTGCCTGAGCGAACGGCAGTTCGCCCGCGTCTTCAAGCAGGAGACCGGCGTCGGTCCGGCGGCCTACGTCGAAGCCGCCCGGGTCGAGGTGGCCCGACGCCTCCTGGAGACCACCGACGACCCGCTCGACCGGGTCGCCGGCGCCGCCGGGCTCGGCTCGGCGGAGACCCTGCACCGGGCGTTCCGGCGGCAATTGGCGATCACCCCGGCCGCGTACCGCCGACGCTTTCGAACCCGGATCGACTGACCCGGCCGACCCACCGCGATCCGCTGCGCATTTTCCGGGCAGGACGGACGACTCCGCCCTGCCCACAACCCCGACGAAAGGCACTCGCCCATGAGCACGAACCAGCCCTCCACGACCCTGCGCGATGTCATCGGCCTGGACAACGAGCCGCCCGGGCAGGCCGACTCGGTGCTGATCATGGTCGACTTCCAGAACACCTACCGCACCGGCGTGATGGCCCTGGACGGCGCCGAGCAGGCCCTCGCCGCCGGCGCCCGGCTGTTGGCCCGCGCCCGCGCCGCAGGCACCCCGGTGGTGCACGTGCTCAACGACGGCGGCGCGAACACGCCATACGACATCCGCGCCCACATCGGCGCCATCAGCGACGAAGTCGCCCCGGTGGAGGGCGAATCGGTCGTGGTCAAGGAGTTCCCCGACTCGTTCCACCGTACCGAGTTGGTGCGCGTCCTGACCGACCTGGGCGCCGCACCGGGCAGCAACAAGGATCTGATCATCGCCGGCTTCATGACCCACATGTGCGTCAACTACACGGCCCAGGGCGCCTTCAATCTCGGCTACCGCCCCACCGTCGTCGCCGAGGCCACCGCCACTCGCGCGCTCGCCGCCCCCGACGGCACGGTGTTGCCCGCCGCGGGCCTCCAGGCCGCCGCGCTGACCACCATCACCGACCTGTTCGGCGTCGTCGTCCCCACCGTCGACGCCCTGCCCGCCTGATCCGATACCGGCCGGCGATCGCCTCGCTCACAGGCGCACGCTGATCTCCATGCCGTCCTCGATCGGGAAGCTCACGTTGTGATAGCCGTTCTCCGGATCGCGGACGTAGTCCAGGTAGGGCCGAAGACCCTCCAGGACGATGTCGTCGGCCACGACGAGGGTGCCGCGGCAGAGCTGCGGTTCGAGCAGTCGCAGGACCGGCAGGCACAGGTCCTTCCAGCCGTCCAGCAGCACGAAGTCGGCGGGCACGGTCAGCTCGCCGAGGGTCTCCAGGGCGTCTCCCTCCAGCACGGTGATCACATCGTCCAGACCGGTCTCGACGAAGGTGCGGCGCGCCGCGGCGATCTTGTCCTTGCTGAGTTCGGTGGTCACCACCCGGCCGGTGCCGTTGTCGCGGACGGCCGCGGCCAGGTACAGCGTGGAGATGCCGAAGGACATGCCGAATTCGACCACCGTGTTCGGGCGGACGGCGCGGACCAGGTTGTAGAGCAGGGCCCCGCCGTCGGCGGAGATCGGCATGTAGATCTCCGCCGCGGCGTCGGCGTGCTCCCGGGGCGACAACCGCCCGAATCCGCCGGGCACTTCCGCGGCCAGGCGCGCGGCGACCTCGTCGTCCCGTTCGGCCTGCTCGAACATTCGGTCGAGGGTCGCCCGTACTCGGGGGTCGGCAAGCGTGTTGGTGTATGTCATGGATTCTAGAGTAGACGCAACGTTGCGTTGAATCAAGATGCAATACCCTCCCCCGTGGCAGACAAGACGACAGGGGCAGGCGAGATGGCATCCGGGACACGAGACGTCGAGGTGGACGGCGCCGGCGGATCCGCACGACAACACCACGGCAACCGGCACGGCCGCAGCGAACAGGCCCGGCTGGCGGTGTTGGAGGCGGCCGACGACCTGCTCGCCGAGAAGGGCTTCGCCGGCGTCACGATGGAGGGCATCGCCGGCCGGGCCGGCGTGGCCAAGCAGACCATCTACCGTTGGTGGAGCACCAAGACCGACGTCCTGCTGGACGCCTTCCTCCAGGACGCCGCCGAGGACCTGACCCCGCCCGACTCCGGGGACCTCGCCCACGATCTGCGGGACTACCTGCGGCGACTGGCGCACTTCCTCGCCGAGTCCGACTCCGGCGCCGTCTTCCGGGCGCTGATCGCCCAGGCCCAGCACGATCCGGCCTTGGCCGTCGACTTCCGCGCCCGCTGGCTCGACCCACAACGTCGCCGCGACCACCTGTCGCTCGAACGCGCGGTGCACAGCGGCCGGCTGCCCGCCGACCTCGACATCGCGACCGAGACCGACCAGCTCGTGGGCCCGCTCTACTACCGCGTCCTGGTGACCGCCGACCCGGTCGACCACGCCTTCACCGACCGCCTCGTCGAGACGTTCCTGCGCCGCCACCCGTCGAGCACGCCCGAGGCTCCCTGACCGACTGCCGCACGTGCGCCCGCGGTGGATCCAGGCATGCGTCGGCCCCCACGACCGGGTCGTGGGGGCCGATGTCGCACCCGTCCTCGCGTCCGTGCCGGCGCGGCGACCGTGCCGGCGGAACTACCGTGCCTGCGCGGTTACTTGCGCGCGGGCACGATCCACACGACGGCGCCCTTGTCACCCGACAGCGGGTAGACCGGGAACACCGTCACGCCGTACGCCTTGTCCCAGCCGGGGTTTCCGGAACCGAGCACCGAGGAGAAGAACGGCTTGCCGTAGTTCGCGTAGTCCGGCGAACCGTCCGTCTTGGTCACCCGGGTCGAGTACGGGGCCCGCGCCGGGATCACCGTCGAGCCGGTGACGTCCTTGGCACCGAAGCCGGTCGCGTTGGCCTCCGCACCCGGCGCGTAGCCGAGCGAGTCGGAGAAGAACCGCACCGGCTCCTGCTTGGCGAAGGTCGCGCAGTGGTCGCCCGCCCGACGGCAGGCCCGGAACCCGGCGGTGTCCTTGAAGCTGAACGCCGCGTTCGCCGACTGCACTCGGGGTTCGAGGTTGGCGGCCGAGTTGGACGGCGCGTCCGGGAACCGGTAGGGGTTCGGGTTCGCGTCGACCAGGAGCAACTCGCCCTTGGCGCCCCACGACGGGGACTTGTCGATGTTGTCGAGCACACCGTTGTTCGGGTACGAGGTGTCCCGCAGCCACACCAGCAGACCCGGCGCGTTGTACGCGAGCTTCTCGCGCTTGCCGCTCTCGCCGAACGTGTAGGTGTACTTCAGGCCCTGGTCGAAGCCGGACATGTTGCGCCACTCGAGCAGGTAGTACCGCTCGCGGCTGAACGTTCCGTCGGACTTGACCCAGCCGGCGCCCTTGGTGCCCGCGCCGACCGAACCGCCCTGCGCGGTCCAGCCGTTGTCGTCGGCCCCCTCGACGTCGTCCGACCACACCGTGGTCGCGCCGTTGGTGAGCGCGAAGTCGTCCGCGACCCAGCCCTTCTCCTGCGTCGCCGCGTCCGTGTCGACGCCGAGCCGCAACTTGATGTTCTGCCCGGCGTACGGCGTCAGGTTCACCTGGTCGTGGCGCCAACCGTTGCTGCTGCCGGTCAACCCGGTGCTCTTGCGGAACCGTCGCAGGTTCCCGTTCGGGTCCGGGTAGTCCGGCGGGGTCGACACGAGCGCGCCGGCCTCGTTGCGAACCTCCAGTTGCGTCCAGGTGGTGCCACCGTCGGTGGACACCTCGACGAAGCCGAAGTCCCAGTCCTCCTCCAGGGCGTAGTCGGTCCACCACTGGAACTTCACGTCGGAGCCCGCCGGAACGGCGATGTCGCGGGCCAACTTGACGTCGGCCCAGTCCTGGTCGTTGCTGGAGTACCACGCCTTGGCGCCGCTGTGCGGCGTGCTGAACCTGGTCACCTGGTCCGGCAGGTTCACCCGGACGGCCTGCTTGGTGCCCCTGGGGGTCTTGGCCGCCTGTCCCAGCGTGGCCAGTGCGGGCCGGTCGCCCACCTTCAGGATCTCCGGCGTCAACCAGCCCAGCGTGTACTTGGACCACGCGCTCATGTGCGCGGGCATCGACTGGAACAGCGGACCGGAGTGCGATCCGTTCGCCATCAGGTCCCAGAAGTTGACGTCCGAGGCACCGCCGGGAGTGCTGCTGAAGTTGTCGTACAGGTCCGGCAGACCGAGGTCGTGGCCGTATTCGTGGGCGAACACGCCCACGCCGGAGTCCTCCGGCTGCACGATGTAGTTGGAAACCTTCAGTTGGGTCCCGGGGACCGTGTAGCCGCCCGCCACGGCGCTGGAGTGCGCCCAGATGGCGTACGAGCCCTCGGCGCCGCCGCCGGTGGACTTGTCCTTGCCCGAGTGCACCAGGACCAGGTGGTCCACCACGCCGTCCGGCTCCTGCGTGTTGCCGTCGCCGTCCGCGTCGCCGGTGTCCTCCTTGTCGTAGTCGGCCCACGGGAAGTTGGGCTGACTGCGCGCGAGTTCGTTCACCGCGTCGGTGGCGAGCGTCTCCGCGCCGCCCGGGTTGTTCGGGTGGCCGCCCATGTCCTGCTCACGCTTGCCGCAGCGGCCGGCGCCGTACCACGCCTCGGAGTGCGGCACCTTGATCCACGGGGTGGCGGTGCCGGACACGGTGTACTTGCCGCCCGACATCTCCTCGTACATGTTCTTCATCGTGTAGCCGGAGACGTCGATGCCCGGCTTGCCGTCGGGACCGGTCAGGTCCGGACGCATGCGTTCGGTGATGCCCTGCTTGGTGTAGAGCATCTTGTTGAAGTGTTCCGGGCTGAAGTCCTTGACCCACGGCGTGTTGTTGTCGTTCCCGGTGAGTGCCGGGTCCGGAATCTCGTTGTGCAGTGGGCCGTTCTTGATCGTGCCCGGCGGTTCCACCACGCAGGAGGCGTCGGTGACGCTCGCCCTGCGGTTGAAGCCGGAGAAATCGTCGTTGGCTTTCTCGTTGAACTCGACGAGAACCGTCAACAGTTTGGCATCCTGCTTGGCACCTGGCGCCAAGCCGGCCTTTTCCGCCTTGAGTTGCTCCGGGCTCTTGCCCGTGCGCTGGGCTTCGGCCTCCAGAAGCCGCAGTTGCGATGCGGCGCGAGGGTTGCCCTCGCGTTCCTTGCTGCCGCCGCCCGCCTTGGCCTTGCGGGCCTTGTCGGCGGCGGTCGCTGCCGCATCGACGCGGCCGTCGGGACCGATCTCGGCCTCGACGGGGTTGAAGTATTGATCCTCGGGGCCGGGATTCCATACGGCTTTGGTGGTGTCCACACGCGCGGCGGCTGCGGACGACGTGATGCCCGGTGCCGCGGTCAGTCCCGTGACCGCGAGGAGCGAAACGGACAGTAGCGTCATCGGGCCACGCAATCGCCGGATGGCTCGCGGCGGTGTACCGCCGCGCCCGGGTATCGCTCGACTCAAGATGGTCTCCCCTCCGCCCGGAAGATGGTTCCGGACGCGAAGCGACGCCGATCAGGGTGCTGTGGTGCCGTTTTGCGCCCACGACGTCGAGCAGTTTCGGCAGAAACCCGACGCCTGCTCCCACCAACCGTCGGGTCACGGCGACCGGTGGGAAACGGGCCGGGTGACCGGACCCTAGAGGCGCGAGTGACGGCTGAGGCAGAGGAGACCAAAGGTTCTTTGCGAACTCTTTACCTTGTGTCCAAGTGCCCTACGAACGGCGGGACTTCGGCCTCGTCCGGGCACCGTTCGGATCAAGCCACGGAGTCAACTTTCGTCATTTGCGCAGCCATCTTTCGTAGCTACCGCGCAGGTCCGCCGGCCGTCATTCTGGTGCCGCTCGCGCGCCGGTCCGGGCGGCGTGCGGTCGTGGGCGGGACGGTGTGTCGTGCCCCGGGTTCGGCGCGCCGATGCCGGCCCCGCCGACCACACTCGGGGGATGGACATCCTCGAAACGCACGGCACGCTCTCGCTCCCCGGTCGGGGCGAGGTCGAGGTGACGCTCGACCTCTACGACCCGCCGCGCACCGACGACGTGCTCCCTCGCGGGTGGACCGCGGTCGTCACCTCCGGCCCCGACCTCGCCGTCGGCGAGCAGGGCCTGCTCTTCCTGGCCGCCCAGGACGGCCTGATCGCCAATCCGTTCACCGTCCTGGCGAGCGACGACCGCACCGCCCGGATCGCCGCCCACGACCCGTCGTGAACCGGCACCGCCCCGCCGGCCGACCGAGCCCGGAAATCACCGTCGGGCAGCACTGCGGCCCCGCCGTCGGGGTGACGGGGGGCCGCGGTGTCCGGGTCGGCGGTGGGGCCGACCCGGACATGGAGCTCAGGAGCGGTCGAACCGGTCCAGGTTCATCACCTTGTCCCACGCGGCGACGAAGTCGTGCACGAACTTCTCCTTCGCGTCGTCGCTCGCGTAGACCTCGGCGAGCGCCCGCAGCTCGGAGTTCGACCCGAAGACGAGGTCGACCCGGCTACCGGTCCAGGCCACCTCGCCGGCGGCGTCGCGACCCTCGAACGTGCTCGCGTCCTCGGAGGTCGGCTGCCACGTGATGCCCAGGTCGAGCAGGTTGACGAAGAAGTCGTTGGTCAGCACGCCGGGGGTGGCCGTGAAGGCGCCCAGCGACGACTGCCCGTGGTTGGCGCCCAGCACCCGCAGGCCGCCGACCAGGACGGTCGTCTCCGGCGCGCTCAGCGTCAGCAGGTTCGCCCGGTCGATCAGCAGGTATTCGGCCGCCAGCCGGTTGCCCTTCCCGAGGTAGTTGCGGAACCCGTCGGCGGCCGGTTCGAGCGCGCTGAACGACTCCACGTCGGTCTGCTCCTGCACGGCGTCCACCCGGCCGGCCGTGAACGGGACCTCGACGTCGAAGCCCGCGTCCTTGGCGGCCCGCTCGACGGCGGCGACACCACCGAGCACGATCAGGTCGGCGAGCGAGACGCGCTTGCCGTCGGTGCGGTCGGCCTCGAACGTGTCCCGGATCCCCTCCAGGACACCCAGTGCCGCGGCGAGTTCGTCGGTCTCGTTGACCGCCCAGCCGATCTGCGGCTGGAGGCGGATGCGCGCGCCGTTGGCGCCGCCGCGCTTGTCGCTGCCGCGGAAGGACGAGGCGGACGCCCACGCGGTGGACACGAGCCGGGACACCGACAGGCCCGAGTCGAGGATGCGGCTCTTGAGCGCGGCGATGTCCGCGGCGTCGACGAGTTCGTGCGTCCGCGCCGGCAGCGGGTCCTGCCACAGCAGCGTCTCGGTGGGGACCTCCGGCCCGAGGTAGCGCGCGACCGGACCCATGTCGCGGTGGGTCAGCTTGAACCACGCGCGGGCGAAGGCGTCCGCGAACTCGGCGGGGTTGTTCAGGAAACGCCGCGAGATCTGCTCGTAGGCCGGGTCGATCCGAAGCGAGAGGTCGGTGGTCAACATCGTCGGCGCGTGGGTCTTCGACGCGTCGTGGGCATCCGGCACCGTGCCCGCGCCGGCGCCGTCCTTCGGCCGCCACTGGTGCGCGCCGGCCGGGCTCTGGAACAGTTCCCACTCGTACCCGAACAGGATCTCGAAGAAGCTGTTGTCCCAGGTCACCGGGGTGGTGGTCCAGATGCCTTCGAGACCGCTGGTGATCGCGTCGCCACCCTTGCCGGTGCCGAAGGAGCTCTTCCAGCCCAGGCCCTGCTGTTCGAGCGGCGCAGCCTCGGGGTCGGGGCCGACGCTGTCCGCCGGGCCCGCGCCGTGGGTCTTGCCGAAGGTGTGGCCGCCGGCGATCAGGGCGACCGTCTCCTCGTCGTTCATCGCCATCCGGCGGAACGTCTCGCGGATGTCGCGGGCCGCGGCCAGCGGGTCCGGATTGCCGTTCGGGCCTTCGGGGTTGACGTAGATCAGGCCCATCTGGACCGCACCGAGCGGGTTCTCCAGATCCCGGTCGCCGCTGTAGCGCTCGTCGCCGAGCCAGGTGGTCTCCGGGCCCCAGTACACGTCCTCGTCGGGCTCCCACACATCCGCCCGACCGCCGCCGAAGCCGAAGGTCTCGAAGCCCATCGTCTCCAGGGCGACGTTGCCGGTGAGGACCAGCAGGTCGGCCCAGGACAGGTTGCGGCCGTACTTCTTCTTCACCGGCCACAACAACCGGCGGGCCTTGTCCAGGCTCGCGTTGTCCGGCCAACTGTTGAGCGGGGCGAAGCGCTGCTGGCCGGCGCCGGCGCCGCCGCGGCCGTCGCTGATCCGGTAGGTGCCGGCGCTGTGCCAGGCCATCCGGATCATCAGCGGGCCGTAGTTGCCGAAGTCGGCCGGCCACCAGTCCTGCGAGGTGGTCAGCACCTCGGCGATGTCCTGCTTCACGGCGGCGAGGTCGAGGCTCTCGAACGCCTCGGCGTAGTCGAAGTCCTCACCCAGCGGGTTGGCCACGGCCGGGTTCTTGGCAAGGATCTTCAGGTTGAGCCGCTCCGGCCACCACTGCCGGTTGCCGCCGCCCTGCGTCGGGTGCGGGGCGCGTCCGTGGGCGACCGGGCAACCGCCCGCGCTCTCGGTCTTCGCGTCTACGACGATTGCGTCATGGTTCTCAGACATGGGAATCCTTCCGGACCAGGCGGATCACAGTGCGTTGGAACTGCGGGTCACGGTGCTGGGGAATTACCGGCGGTGGAGCGATGGGGGCGGCGAAATCCGGTCCGCCCGGTGCAGGTCTCGGGCGCGGCGGCCCGAGGGCGAATGCGATCACGGTCGCCACATACCCGTCGCACGCCCGGGAGGCGATCGCCTCGACGCCGAGGTGGTCACCCTCCGGAACGCTCCGGAGCAGCGCGACGCGGGTGGCCGTCATGGGCAGGCCGGTACCGCGCGGCTTCTCGACGGGGGTGCCGTCACGTCTGGATCTCCTGCCGTAGTGGGGTCTTCTCTGCCCCTTGGCTACCGCCGGAACCGATCCTACGATGGACAGAGTCCAAGTCAAGATGCCCGCCAATCCCGTACTCAACCGGAATCCGGACGTCCACCGGTAAACTTTGGCATCCCACTGAGCCTGAATAGGTGAACCGACATGAGCGACCTGCTGGAGCGGCTGCGCGAGCGCGGTTGGCGGATGACCTCGCAGCGGCGTGTCGTTGCGGAGGTCCTCGACGGCGACCACGTACATCTGACGGCCGACGAGGTACACGCCCGCGCGGCGCAGCGACTGCCCGAGATCTCCCGAGCCACCGTCTACAACGCCCTGGGCGAGCTGGTCTCGCTCGGCGAGGTCAAGGAGGTCTCCACCGACGGTCGGGCCAAGCGCTACGACCCCAACGCCCACCACCCGCACCAGCACCTGGTGTGCTCGTCCTGCGGCACGGTGCGCGACGTGCACCCGACCGGCAATCCGCTCGGCAACCTCCCGTCGGACCAGCGGTTCGGCTTCACCGTTTCCGAGGCCGAGGTCACCTACCGGGGCCTGTGCCCGTCCTGCGCCTAGGACTCGCGCCGGAATTCGCCCGAATCGAGGTGGGGGGTATTCGCGCGACCTTCGACCGTTGCAGTGCGTGATGACGCCATGCCAATCAAGTTAGCTTCTTGTGAAGGCAGTTGATTGGCGGTTAACTTCGCTGAGCTGACAGCCCGTCAGCTCTTCGAGGGGCGTGGCGTCTCGCTTGCGAGAGATCGGAGTCCGCCGTGAGTCATCGGCTCACCCACCTGAAAGCCCTGGAGTCCGAGGGCATCCACATCATCCGAGAGGTGGCCGCCGAGTTCGAGAACCCCGTCCTGCTGTTCTCCGGCGGCAAGGACTCGATCGTCATGCTGCACCTGGCCATCAGGGCCTTCGCGCCCTGTCCGCCGCCGCTGCCGATCATGCACATCGACACCGGCCACAACTTCCCCGAGGTCGTCGCCTTCCGCGACCATCGTGCCGCCGAGGCCGGCGTGCGGCTGGTCGTCGCCTCCGTGCAGGCGTCCATCGACGCCGGCCGGGTGGTCGAGGAGAGCGGACCGCGCGCGTCCCGCAACCGCCTCCAGACCACCACGCTGCTCGACGCCATCGACGAACACCGCTTCGACGCCGTCTTCGGCGGCGCGCGGCGCGACGAGGAGAAGGCCCGCGCCAAGGAGCGCGTGTTCAGCTTCCGCGACGAGTTCGGCCAGTGGGACCCGAAGAACCAGCGGCCCGAGTTGTGGAGCCTGTACAACGGCCGGCACCGCCGCGGCGAACACATCCGCGTGTTCCCGCTGTCGAACTGGACCGAGCTGGACATCTGGCAGTACATCGCCGCGCAGGGCATCGAACTGCCGTCGCTGTACTACGCCCACCGCCGCACGGTCGTCGAACGCGACGGCATGTTGCTCGGCGTCACCGACGTCACGCCGCCGCTCGCCGGCGAGAAGCCGTTCGAGGAGACCGTGCGCTTTCGCACCATCGGCGACGCCACCGGCACCGGCGCGGTCCGCTCCACCGCGGCGAACGCGCACGAGGTGGCCGCCGAGATCGCCGCCACCCGGATCACCGAGCGCGGCGCCACCCGCGCCGACGACCGCATCTCCGAGGCCGGCATGGAAGACCGCAAACGCGAAGGGTACTTCTAGGGATGAGCACCACCGAACTGCTGCGGATCGCCACCGCGGGCTCCGTCGACGACGGCAAGTCCACCCTGATCGGCCGCCTGCTCTACGACTCCAAGGCCGTCTTCGAGGACCAACTGGCCTCCGTCGAGGACACCTCCCGCCGCCGCGGCAACTCCTCGCCGGATCTGTCGCTGCTCACCGACGGCCTGCGCGCGGAACGCGAACAGGGCATCACCATCGACGTCGCCTACCGCTACTTCGCCACGCCCGGACGCAAGTTCATCGTCGCCGACACCCCGGGCCACATCCAGTACACCCGCAACATGGTCACCGGCGCCTCCACCGCCGACCTCGCGATGGTGCTGGTCGACGCGCGCAAGGGACTGCTCGAACAGTCCCGCCGGCACGCCTTCCTCGCGTCGCTGCTGCGCATCCCGCACCTGGTGTTGTGCGTCAACAAGATGGACCTGGTCGACTACGACCGGGCCGTCTTCGAGGCCATCCGCGCCGAGTTCACCGAGTTCGCCACCCGGTTGGAGATCCCGGACCTCACGTTCGTCCCGATGTCCGCGCTGCACGGCGACAACGTGGTCACCCGCAGCCCGCGGATGCCCTGGTACGAGGGCGCCGCGCTGTTGCACCACCTGGAGGAGGTGCACGTCGCCTCCGACCGCAACCTGGTCGACGTGCGCTTCCCGGTGCAGTACGTACTGCGACCGCGCGAGGACGTGCACCGCGACTACCGCGGCTACGCGGGCACCGTGGCCGGCGGCGTGTTGCGCCCCGGAGACGAAGTGGCGGTGCTGCCCTCCGGGTTCACCACCCGCATCGCGGCGATCGACGGGCCCGACGGCCCGGTGGCCGAGGCGTTCCCGCCGATGTCGGTGAGCATCCGGCTGACCGACGACCTCGACGTCTCGCGCGGCGACATGATCTGCCGCCCGCACAACCGCCCGAGCGCCGGCCGGGACCTCCAGGCGATGGTGTGCCTGCTCACCGAACACGGCGAACTGCGCCCGGGAGCCGGTTACCTGGTCAAGCACACGACCCGCACCGCGCGAGCCGAGATCACCGCACTGCACTACCGCCTCGACATCAACACCGGACACCGCGACCTCGGCGCGACGGCCCTCGCGCTCAACGAGATCGGTCGGGTCACGCTGCGCACCACCGCCCCGCTGCTGCACGACCCGTACCGGCGCAATCGCACCACCGGCAGCTTCATCCTGATCGACGAGGCCACCGATGAGACCGTCGGTGCCGGCATCCTGCTGGACGACTGATCGCCCCGGCGCGCGGCGGTCACCCCCGGATCGGGCAGGGGCCGCCCTCGTCGGTGTCGGGAAGGGCTTCGAGGATCGTGAAGTCGGCTCGCATTCCCGGTAGTTGCAGGATGTGGCGGACGAACGCGTCGACCCGGTACAGGTGCATCGCGCCGTTCCGGGCGGCGGCCCGGTCGCGTCCGCGGGCGAGGGCGGAGATGGCCCGGGCGCCGAGGAAGCCGACCTCGCCCAGATCGACGATCACGTGCGCACCCTCGATCCCGGTCAGGGCGTCCAGGGCGCGGGTGAACAACGGGACGGTGGCGACGTCGAGTTCGCCGCGCGGGGTGAGCACGAGATGGCGTCCGTGCGATCGCGTCGACAGTTGCGGACGAGCGGGAGCCGGGTGGGTGCGGGTCACGGCGGATCCACCTTCCTGACGATGGGCGGGCGCGGGATCGACGTGGCGGGCGGCGCCCGGCGGGACCGGGAGCCACCCGCCACGTCGGCGGGAGGGGTGCTGTCGGAGCGGAAACGGGGTGTGGTCCGGTACTGCGCGAAGAGGCGGTCAGGCGGTGTGACCGGCGGCGGCGAGCAGGCGGGGGAAGCAGGCGTTCGGGCGGCAGATCTCGCCCAGGTCGGGGTCGTCCACCTCCTCGATGCCCGGTTCCACCCGGGCGACGTACGCCTGCGGATCGCCGGAGCCCTCGACCTCGGCCGGGGCCGGCGCCGTGGTGGTCGCGTGCAGTCGGCCGGCCCAGTGGTGGGCGTCCGCGGGTTCGCCCTCGACCCGGTGATGCAGCGTCAGCAACCGCATGGCCTCGACGTTGTCGGCGCCGGCCGCATAGCGCCACCAGAACGCGGCGGGCGCGGGCCGGCCGGTGAGGTAGAGCAGACAACCGAACACCAACGCCCCTGCGGGCAGCCGCTTTTGTACGAAGTCGCCCAGTCGCGGGCCGGTGGTCGGGCGGGCGACGACGGCCTGGCAGCAGTGCTCGAGTTCGGCGGCGGCGGCGTTCTGGGCGGCGTGGGCGTCGGCGAACCCGGGCCCGCGCGGCGGGCCGATGGTGGTGGGACGGACCAGGGTGGCCAGGAGTTCCTCCTGGACGATGCGGTCGGCCAGCCGCCGGATGGCGCCGGCCGGGTCGTAGTCGGCGAAGGCCGCGTCCATCGCGCGTCGGCGTTCCTGGAGGGCGTGGTCGAGCGGGGTGAGGTGGTTCATGCGTTCGGTTCCCGGGGGTGCGTTGGGGTCGGTGGGGTGGCCTCGGCCGATGCGTGGTGTTCGGCTCGGCCGAGGGCGTTGGCCAGTTGTTTGCGGGCGGCGTGCACGTGGCTGCGAACGGTGGAGATGGTCACGCCCAGGTAGTCGGCGACGTCCTGGAGCGGCAGTTGCATCACCAGGTGCAGGCGGGCGCAGGTGGCCCGTTTGGCGGGCATCGCGGCGATGGTGCGATCGAGGGTGTCCAGGTGCGGGACCAGGGCGGCCGGATCGCTTGCGGTGGTGGAGGCGACGTCGGGCGCGCCGGGTGCGGTGAAGTCGATCGGCACCTCGGGGCTGCGCCCGCGCCGGCGACGGATGTCCACGACCCGCCGGCGCAGGATCTCGTAGGCGAGCGCGAGGGGTGGACCCGGGTGCCGGACGATCTCGCTCCAGCGCCTGGACAGCGCGAGCAGGACGTCGGCGACCGCCTCGTCCGCGTCGTGCGGGCAGCCGAGGTTCTTCCAGGCGTGGTCGGTCAGCGTCTGCTGGTGCTCGCGACAGAACCGGACGAAGTCCGCCGGCGCGTCCAGCACCGGACCGCCGGGGGCCGGGCGCAGCCGATCGAGGCCGTCCCGCACCAGGTCGCGGCGCAGCCGGCGGTCCTCCAGGGCGTCGGTGAGCATCCGGAAGGCCCGCTTGACCGGCGGGGCGGGCTCGCGCAGGACGTCGTCCCAGCACTGGTACAGGGTGAGCAGGACGTCGGCGACCAGGTCCTCGGCCTCGGGGCGGGAGCCGAGGTGGTCGTAGGCGAAGCGGGTCAGGGTCGCCTGGTGGCTGTGGCAGAAGGCCACGAAGTCGTTGGGCAGGAGGTCCACCAGATCCACGTCCACGGCCTGGGCCCGGGCCTGCTCCGGGTGTCGGGGTTCGGTCATCGTCCGCCGCCCTTGCCGCGCGCGAGGCACGTGCGGTGATATCCGGGACCGCAGCGGTGGTTCGGCTCGGGGACCACCGGGCCGCGTATCAGGGCACCGAGCGGCGCGCGCACGACGACGATCAACACGCCTATGACCAGCCACAGTTGTCCGGCCTCGGGGCCGAAGATTTGGTTCAAGGCACGGTTCCTTCCGTGAAGTCCGGCACGGACCCCTCCGGGCACCGAATGGGTGTCCCCGGCGGTCCACGAGGCCCGAGGGCCTCTCACCCGTTAACTCGTCCGCCGGGCCCCTCGTGTCCAAGTCGGGATCGCAAAATCTCGCACATCGCCGCAAACGACTACACGTTCTCGCCCCACCAGGCAGGACGCCGGGCAACCGCGGGGAAATCGATCATGAATCGAGAAGCGCGGGCCACCGGGCCGCCGCTAGCGTGAGGGCACGGACCGCACCCCACCGGGGAGTGCGGTCCGAAACCGATTGCACGGAGCCGGGCGACGCCGGCGGAGGCCGCGAGAGCGGATCCGCCCGAACGGATGGAGTCACGATGAGCAAGGCCAAGAGGACGGACTCGCAGTCGCCTGCGTCGCACGTTGCCGACAGCCACGACCTGATCCGGGTGCACGGCGCGCGGGTGAACAACCTCAAGGACGTCAGCGTCGAGATCCCCAAGCGTCGGCTGACGGTGTTCACCGGCGTCTCCGGCTCGGGCAAGAGCTCCCTGGTGTTCGGCACCATCGCCGCGGAGTCGCAGCGGCTGATCAACGAGACGTACAGCGCCTTCGTCCAGGGCTTCATGCCGACCCTGGCCCGGCCGGAGGTGGACGTCCTCGAAGGGCTGACCACCGCGATCCTGGTCGACCAGCAGCGCCTGGGCGCCGACCCGCGCTCCACCGTCGGCACCGCCACCGACGCCAACGCGATGTTGCGCATCCTGTTCAGCCGACTCGGCGCACCGCACATCGGCCCGCCCAGCGCGTACGCCTTCAACGTGCCCTCGGTCCGCGCGAGCGGTGCCATCACCGTCGAGCGCGGCAACAAGAAGGCGGTGAAGGCGACCTTCAACCGCACCGGCGGCATGTGTCCGCGCTGCGAGGGCCGAGGCACCGTCTCCGACATCGACCTGACCCAGCTCTACGACGACTCCAAGTCGCTCAACGAGGGTGCGCTCACCGTCCCCGGCTACAGCATGGACGGCTGGTACGGCCGGATCTTCGGCGGCTGCGGCTTCTTCGATCCGGACAAGCCGATCCGCAAGTTCACCAAGAAGGAACTGCACGACCTCCTGCACAAGGAGCCGACCAAGATCAAGGTCGACGGGATCAACCTGACGTACGAGGGGTTGATCCCCAAGATCCGCAAGTCGATGCTGGCCAAGGACGTCGACGCGTTGCAGCCGCACATCCGCGCGTTCGTGGAGCGGGCGATGACGTTCACCGTCTGCCCCGAGTGCGAGGGCACCCGGCTGAGCGAGGGGGCCAGGTCCTCCAGGATCGCCGGGATCAGCATCGCCGACGCGTGCCTGATGCAGATCAGCGACCTGGCCGCCTGGATCCGCGAACTCGACGCGCCGTCGGTGGCGCCGCTGCTGGAGTCGCTGCGGCAGACCCTGGACTCGTTCGTGGAGATCGGGCTCGGCTACCTCTCGCTGGACCGGCCCGCGGGCACGTTGTCCGGCGGCGAGGCGCAGCGGGTCAAGATGATCCGCCACCTCGGCTCGTCGCTGACCGACACCACCTACGTCTTCGACGAACCCACCATCGGGCTGCACCCGCACGACATCCAGCGGATGAACGGCCTGCTGCTGCGGCTGCGGGACAAGGGCAACACGGTGCTCGTGGTGGAGCACAAGCCGGAGACGATCGCGATCGCCGACCACGTGATCGATCTCGGCCCCGGCGCCGGGACGGGGGGCGGCACCATCTGCTTCCAGGGCACCGTCGAGGCGCTGCGCACCGGCGGCACCGTCACCGGCCGGCACTTCGACGACCGGGCCGTGCTCAAGGAGAAGGTCCGCACGCCCACCGGCGCGCTGGAGCTCCGCGGCGCGAGCACGCACAACCTGCGCGACGTGGACGTGGACGTGCCGCTGGGGGTGCTGGTGGTGGTCACCGGCGTCGCCGGGTCCGGCAAGAGTTCGCTGATCAACGGGTCGCTGATCACCGACTCGCAGGCCGCCGGCGTGGGAGTGGTGTCCGTCGACCAGGGGGCGATCCGCGGGTCGCGGCGCAGCAACCCGGCGACGTACACCGGTCTGCTCGACCCGATCCGCAAGGCGTTCGCCAAGGCCAACGGCGTGAAGCCGGCCCTGTTCAGCGCCAACTCCGAGGGCGCCTGCCCGACCTGCAACGGCGTCGGCGTCGTCTTCACCGACCTGGCGATGATGGCCGGCGTCGCGAGCGTGTGCGAGGAGTGCGAGGGCAAGCGGTTCGAGGCGTCGGTGCTGGAGTATCACTTCAGCGGTCGCGACATCAGCGAGGTGCTCGCGATGTCGGTGACCGAGGCCGAGCAGTTCTTCGGCGCCGGGGAGGCGCGCACGCCGGCCGCGCACGCGATCCTGGTACGGCTCGCCGATGTCGGGCTCGGCTACCTGTCCCTGGGGCAACCGCTCAGCACGCTGTCCGGCGGCGAGCGGCAGCGGCTCAAGCTGGCCACGCACATGGCCGAGAAGGGCGGCGTCTACGTCCTGGACGAGCCGACCACCGGACTGCACCTCGCCGATGTCGAGCAGTTGCTCGGCCTGTTGGACCGGCTGGTCGACTCCGGCAAGTCGGTCGTCGTGATCGAGCACCATCAGGCGGTGATGGCGCACGCCGACTGGATCATCGACCTCGGCCCGGGCGCCGGTCACGACGGCGGCCGGATCGTCTTCGAGGGCACGCCGGCCGACCTCGTCGCCGACCGCACCACCCTCACCGGCGAGCACCTCGCGGCGTACGTGGGCGCCTAGCCCTGACCGCTCACCTCGGCCCGCCGCCGGCGCTGCGCAGTTCCAGCAGACCGCAGCCCAGGCGGCGGGTGACGAGGCCGGCTTCGGCGGCCTCGGATTCGATCCGCGCGAGCGGGATCGGGTGCATCCTGAAGCACGCCGAGCGCTCGTCCAGCACGTGTCCGGCCCGGGTGGTGCGGTAGGTCATCGTCCAGTCCATCGTGCCCGCGCCGCCCGGCTCGGCGCGCATCCACCCCTCGTACGCCAGGTCGCCCACGGTGCCGGTGTGATAGCGGGTCGGCGGGACGTGGCAGGGCTCGGGCGGCTCCTGCACCTCGACGAACGCGGGTGCCCCCGGGGCCAGTCGCTCGGCCAACACGCGGGTGAGCAGACGACGTTCGTCGGCGTCGAAGTGATGCAGGACGGCGGTGGCCACGACGGCGGACAGGGCCGGCGGCAGCAGGGGTTCGGCGTCGGCGAGCGTCGCGGCGTGGATCGTCACGCGTGCCCGCAGCGCCGGATCCCGCTGTGTGCGGGTGTGCAGCGCGGCGCACATCGCGGCGGAGGGTTCGAGCGCGAGGATGCGCGCGGCGGGCAGTGCGTCGGCCACGACCGCGGTGGACAGGCCCGTGCCCGCGCCGATGTCCAGGACCGGGCCCGCCGCGGGGTCCACCTCGCGCAGGGCGTCGGTCAGGACCGGGCGCAACTGCCGCCAGTAGGGCTCGGACATCAGGTGGTAGTAGTCGGCGGTCACGGCGTAGGGATCGGTCACGGCTGTCTCTCCGGAGGAAGGCGATCGGTCGGAAGACGATCGATTAATGGAAATGATTATCATGAGCTATAGGGTGTGGTGTCCAGGGGCCGGGCGATCTTCCGCCCGGCCCCCCGACGAGACGAAGGATCCACACATGAGCGAGACGAGCACGGCACCCGAAGCGCGCGAGGAGGCCGACGGGGGCGGGTCGTTCGACGTCGTCGTGGTCGGGGCCGGGCCGGCCGGGCTGAACGCGGCGCTGGTCTCGGGGCGGCAGCGTCGACGCGCGCTGCTGATCGACAGCGGCCGACCCCGCAACGCCCCCTCCCCCGAGGTCCACATGTTGCTCGGTCGGGACGGCGTCTCCCCCACCGCCCTGCGCGCGGCGGCCCGGGCCGACCTGGCCGCGTATGCCACGGTCGAGGTGCGGGCGGGCGAAGTGAGCGACGCCCGTGCGCTGGACGCCGGCTTCGAACTGGTCCTTGCCGACGGGCGGATCGAGCGCACGCGCAAGCTGATCCTGGCCACCGGACAGGTCGATGTCCCGGTCGAAATCCCCGGTCTGGCCGAGCGGTTCGGCCGCGGGGTCTTCCATTGCCCGTTCTGCCACGGCTTCGAGACCCGCGATCGGGCACTCGCCGTCGTCGGTTCGGACCCGGCCTCGGTGATGTTGGCCCTGTACGTGGCCGACCGCTTCAGCCACGACGTGGTCCTGGCCACGCACGGGTCGATGCCCACCGACGAACAGCGGGCGCTGCTCGCCAAGGCCGACGTCGCCGTGCGGGACGAGGAGGTGACCTCGATATCCGGCGAACCCGGCTCCCTGACACTGGAGTTCGCGGCCGGCCCGGCGCTGACTCGGGGGGCGATCTTCCATCGCACCCGGATCCGCCAGCACTCCGCGCTCGCCGCGCGCCTGGGCTGCGTGCATCTCCCGGACGGATGTGTGCGGGTGGACGAGTTCCAACGCACCTCCGTGGCAGGCGTCTTCGCCGCGGGCGACATGGCCCGGCTGGAGGCGCTGCCGGATCCGCTGACGTTCGTGGTGACCGGCGCGGCGGACGGTGCGCGCGCCGCGGTGTGGGCCGACCAGGAACTGTTCCGGGCGGACGCCGGCCTGTAGCCGGTCGGTCGGCGTCACCCGCACCCGGGCCGGGCGGAACGCTTCCGCCCGGCCCGGGTGCGCGTGGGCGTCAGGCTCGGGCCGGCGCATCCCGGCGGATCGCCTCCGCGAGCGCTGCCACGGTCGGCGCGGTCAGGAAGGCGCGGGGCGCCACCCGGCCCACGCCGGTGCGGGCGAGCGTGGCGAGCATGCGTACGGCCAGCAACGAGTCGCCGCCCATGGCGAAAAAGTCCGCCGCCCGGTCGATCGCCTCGTGCTCGGGCAGCCCCAGCACCGTGCGCCAGGCGTGCGTGACGGCCTGTTCGAGGTCGTCGCGTGGGGCGCCGCCGGCCGCCCGCGGCACCACCCGCGCGTGCGCGTGCAGGCGTGGCGCGGCCGGGTCCTCGACGGGGTCGAGCGGTTGCGGCAGGGTGTGTTCGACCCGCCAGCCCTCGGGCTCGGCGAGGGCCGCGACCAGGCCGGTGAAATGGGCGAAGAGCGCGTCCAGCTCGGCGGGGTCGAAGAGTTCCTCGACGGCGGACATCGCGATCACCAGTTCGTCGCGGGCCTCGTACAGGCGGGCCTCCAGCGCGACCTGCGGGGTTCGCAGTTCCTGATGGTGGTCCCCCAGGTCCACCGTGCCCAGCGGACCGGCGTCCTCGGGGACCGCGCTGCCCATCGCGGCGTCGACACCGAGCGTGCTCTGGAACACCACCGGTGCCACCGGGCGGGTGGTGCCGCGCCTGCGGGCCAGTTCGCGGCCGATCTCGACCCCGGACACCAGATTGTGGGCGAGTGCCCGGCCCAGGTGCTCGCCCGTCGACCGGGCGGCCTCGGCGAGCGTGGTGCGCTCGTCGAGTTCGATCGCGAGCGGAACGGTGGTGGAGAAGGCCCCGATCATCCGGTGTACGTCGGGGTGCAGCGGCAGCCGACCCAGTTGCAGGCTGCCCACCAGGAAACGCCGATGGCCGGCCATCCGGGCGAGGGCCACGGTGTAGGCGGCCAGCGTAGCGGACGACGGGGTCACCCCGTGCGCGCGGCACAACTCCTGGAGGGATCGCCAACGGGACGGCGACAGGCGCAACTCGCGGCCGGTCATCACCGGTTCGGCCACCGCGTCCGGTTCCACCACCAGCGGCAGCGCGGGGGGTGCCGGCAACTGCGGCAACCGTGCCCACCACCAGTCGCGGTCGGCGATCCACCTCGGGGTCGTCGGCAGGGCGGCCAGCGCGGTCGCGTAGTCGCCGAAGTCCACGTCCAGCGGCGCCGGTACGGCGTTCCAGTCGGCGGCGAAGGCCAGCAGGTCCCGGTAGAACAGCCCCGAGGACCAGCCGTCGATCAGGAGCAGGCTGGTCGCCGAGTGTATCCGGGCCCGCCCGCCCGGCAGCAGGCTCAACCGCACGTCGATGCCGGGCCCGGTCTGCGGATCGGGGCCGCGGTGGCGCATGCGCTCGCGCAACTCGTCGACCCGCGCGCGGGCTTCGGCCTGGTTCGCGTCGCGCCAGTCGTACACGGTCGGTGCCACGATCGCATCCGGGTCGTCGGGGTCGAGGATGTGTTGTCGGCCGTCGGCGGTGATCCGGGCGCGCAACATGGGTTGATGGCCGGTCAGCCGTTGCAGGGCGTCGCGCAGCGCCTCGGGCGCCTCGTCCGCGTCCACGTCGTGCAGCGCGAAATCGAGGTAGTGGTGGGCGGACGCGTAGGACAACTCCCAGGCGTCCTGCTGGCCGACGAAGTAGCCCTGCTGCAACGGCAGCAGCGGGAAGGCCGCGAGCGGGTCCGGCCGCGGTGTCACCTCCAGGTCCGGGAGGATCGAGGTACCCGAGGGGTGTGCCCGCGCGGCGACGGCGCCGGCGAACTCCGCGAGCGTGTGATCCACCCGCACGTCCGACAGCGCCAGTGCGGCTCCCGCCCGGCGACGCACCAGGGCCGCGGTACGCACGGCGAGGATCGAGTCGCCGCCCAGCGACAGGAACGTGTCGTCGGGGCCGA
Source organism: Embleya sp. NPDC005971 (assembly GCF_040629175.1). Classification (NCBI taxonomy): domain Bacteria; kingdom Bacillati; phylum Actinomycetota; class Actinomycetes; order Kitasatosporales; family Streptomycetaceae; genus Embleya; species Embleya sp. NPDC005971. Next base: position 71,184 of record NZ_JBEXUX010000016.1, read on the forward strand.
TGTCGGCCTCGGGTATGTCCAGGATGTCCGCCCAGATCCGGCGGACCAGGGCCGGCGCGTCGATCGGGGCTTCCCGGTCGGGGGTGGTGGGCACGGGCGGGTGCGTGGCGTCGGGGGTGGTGGGCACGGGTTCCTCCGGGGCGGCGTCATGGGGTGGCCGCGATGGTCGGGGCGAGGGCGTCGACGGCATGTACTTCGATCGGGGCGAGCGCGGCGGGCAGCAGGTCGGCGGCGGCGGCCCGGATCGCGGCCGGATCGGGGCGCGGCCGCGCGGGTTCGCGGCGACGGGCGGTGAACACGTGTTGCCCTGCGGCGGCCAGGGGCTCGGTCGGTCCCGGGGCCACGGCGACGTGGTCGAATCCCGCCGCGTGCAGGACGCCGACCCATTCCGCGACGGTCGGGAAGACCCGATCCCGGCCGGCCCGGAAGTCGGCGAAGCCGGGAGCGGGATCGTCGGCGCGCGCCGACATCAGAAACTGCATCCCGGTGGACAGCACGGCATGCTCGCGGCACGACTCCAGGAAGACCAAGGTGCCGTCGGGGGCCAGGAGTTCGCGCAACAGGGCGAGGGTGCGGGTGGCGTGTCGGGCGTTGTGCAGCACATTGGCGGCGAGGATCACCCTGAAGGGTGGTTCGGCCGCGAGCCGGGACGGCACCGGTGCGTTGACGTCGACGAGCGCGTAGCGCAGGCCCCGGCGTGCGGCGAAGCGTCGTCGGGCCGCCTCCAGGAAGAAGCTCGATACGTCGGTGAAGAGGTAGTCGACCGGGCCGAGTTCATGCAGGACGCGCTCCGTGGTGGCGCCGACGCCCGCGCCGATCTCCAGGACGCGTGGTCGACCCGCACCGCTGCGTGCGGCGTGCGCGACGGCGGCCGCGGTGACGGCGTTGAGGTGTCGGCTGATCACGTTGTCCCGGTAGTTGCCGGTCGCGGTGTCGGTGGCTCCACCCTCGAACAGGGCGGACTGTACGGTGCGTTGCTCGTTGACCAGCGCGGGCAGGGCGCGCAGGGTGGTCTGCAGGAAGCGGCCCATCGTCGGCGGGTAGCCCAATGCGCGTCGGGCGCTGTCCAACCCGGCCATGGCGGCGCCGAGTTCGGCTCGCAGGACGGCGCGCAGCGGACCGTATCGAAGCGGCTCCGGGGTGTTCGCGAGCAGACCGTGTTCGGTCAGCGCGGCCAGCCAGCGGCGGATGATCCAGCGGTGGCGTTCGGGGGCGCGCAGTCGGTCGCAGATCGCGCTCGCGGTGTGCGTGGCGCCGGACGTGAACAGGCCCGCCCCGTGCAGCGTGTGGGCCATCGCCAGGACCGCGGCCCGGTCCAGTGCGGCAATGGCGGGCGCCACGTCGGGGCCGGTGTAGCGCGGGCTCGGGGGCGGTGTTCCCGGGGTGGTCGGGTCGGGTGGGTGGTGGCCGCGGACCAGTGCGGCGACGGCGGTCGGGCCGTAGGCCGTCCGGAACACCTCGGCGGCGGCGACGTCCGGGAGCCCTTCGAGTACTTCGCGTACCCGGATCAGGTCGGTGTCAGCGCACACGGGCGGCCTCGCGGGCGGTGGGTGGTGCCACGGAAAGGCGGGGCAGCGGGCTCCCGGGCGACCGGGTGCGCAGGTGGTCGCGCAGGATTTCCGGCAGGCGCCGGGCGATGAAGGCGTCCAGGGGCTCATGGGCGAGTCCGGTGCCCTCGGCGAATTCCTCGACGGGCCGAAAGCGGGCGCTGTCCGGGCCGGCGACGACCAGTCGGGTGGGGTCGTCCGGGTCGACCAGTACGACGGCGTCGCGCATGGCGGCCTCGACGTGCAGGCCGTGCGGGGTGCGGGCGTCGGGGTGGTCGATCAACAGGGCGTTGGGAACGGACGGTTCCGGGCGGGTCGGCGGCGGGCCCGGCGCCGCGTCGACGCGCAGCAGGACGTCGTAGCGGTAGCGGGTGAGTTCGGTGTCGGCGGCCATCGTGCGGGCCCGTACCGAGAGTTCGACGCGACGACCGGTCCCGGTCGCGGCCCGGGCGAGCGCACGCGGGTCGAGCAACATCTCCTCCTCGTGTGCGGCGCGTTCGGCGGCCCGACGGCGGATCTCGTCGGGCGCGGCGTCCGGGTCCCCGGCCCGCTCGACCCAGCGGGAGTAGTGATCGAGGAGACCGGCGTGCCGGATGTCGCCGACCAGTACCGTTCCGCCCGGGGCCGACAGTGCGATCGCGTCGTGCAGCACGGCCCGCAGGTAGGCCAGGCCGGGGAAGCACTGCGTGACCGAGTTGAGCAGTATCAGGTCCGGCCGCGGGTCCGGGCCGAACGCCGCCGTCAACACCCGGGTCACCGTCGGGGAACGCATCTCGTGCGCGCCGGCCGGCACGATCGTGGCGTGCGCGAGGTTTTGGGCGCGCAGCCGTTGCACGGCCGTGGCGGATACGTCGGTACCCACGTACGCGGCGACCCGGGCCCCGAGCGCGTGCACGAACATCCCGCTCCCGCATCCGGGTTCCAGGACCCGGGTGGGCCGGCAGGACAGCGCGAGGGCGGTGGTGGTGTCGCGCCAGTCCGCCATGTGCGCGGCGGGCAGCGGCAGTCCGGTGTCCGACGCGAGCCATCCCGACAGGTCGGCGTCGGCGGGGTGTTCGGGGCCGCCGGTCCGGTCGTACACCCAGTCGTAGACGTCGCTCCAGTGCTCCAGGAACTCGCGAAGCAGGCCCCCGGGAGCGGGCCGCACGGCCAGGGCCTCCGGGTGCGGTACGACGATCAGCCCGCCGTCGGGTGCGCGGCGGGCGTCGGCGACCCAGGGGTGTGCAAGCAGTTCGGGCAGGAGGTCGTCTCGGTCGTGGCTCATGTATCTCCTTCGGGTCGGTGGGGACTGTCGGGGCCGGGACGGTCGGGGCCGGGTCGGTCGGGAAGAGCACCGGGCTCGGGTGCCGTCGGTGTGTCCGGCGAGTCGGGTGTGTCCGGCGCATCGCGTGCGTCGATCGGGGCGTGCCGATCCGGGGTGTCCTCGACGAGCGCGCCCCCGGTCAGGCGCAGGACACGGTCGGCGCGGGCCGCGATGTCGGGGTCGTGGGTGGCCATCAACACCGCGAGTCCGTCCGTACGCAGGCCGTCGACCAGGTCGAGCAGCGCGGCGGCGGTTTCGGCGTCCAGTGCGGAGGTGATCTCGTCGGCGAGCAGGATGTCCGGGCGGGCGGCCAGGGCCCGGGCCAGGGCCACCCGTTGGCGCTGGCCGCCGGAGAGCCGACCGGGTCGGCGGCGGGCCGTTTCGGCATCGAGGCCGACGGCGGCGAGCAGGCGCAGTGCCTCGTTCCGGGCCGGCGTGCGGGCGAACCCGACGAGGCCGCGCAGAGGGCGGGCGACGGCGCCGACCGCCCGGTGGGCGGGGTTGAGTTCGTCGCGCGGATCCTGCCCGACGTATTGCATGCGCCGCAGTTCGGCGCGCGAGCGGGCGGCGGCGGATCCGGCGAGCGGACGCGGGTCCGAACCCAGGTGGAGGCTGCCGGCGCGAGGGGGATGGAGCCCGGCCAGGGCGCGCAGCAGGGTGCTCTTGCCGCTGCCGGAAGGTCCGAGCAGGGCGATGAACTCACCGGCATGCACCCGGAGTCGGGCACGGCTGAGGAGCACGGCGGCAGCCGAGTCCGAGTGGGTGAGTTCGAGGTCGCGCGCGGCCAGGACCACGGGCGCCGTGGACACCTGGGCGCGGGGTGGCCCGGTGCGGGATGGCCCGGTGCGCCGGGTGGTCGGGCCGGGACGGTCGAACCGCAGGACGGTGTCGGCGAGTTCGGCGATCAGCTCCGGGTCGTGGGTGGCCGTCACGGTCACCCGGGAGCGGTCGCGGTGTCGTGCCCGAATGAGGTCCGTGACGCGATCGGCCGTGGCCCGGTCGAGGCTCGCGGTGGGCTCGTCCAGGAACACCAGGTCCGGATCCGCGATCAACGCCACGGCCAGTGCGGCCCGTTGCGCCTGGCCACCCGACAGCGCGCGAGGTCGGCGCTCGGTGCACTCGGCATCCAGTCCGAGCCGATCCAACAGTTCGGCGGCCTGCGCGCGGGCGACGCCGCGGGCGACGCCCCGGTCGACGGCGGCCTCGGCGACCTGGTCGAGGATCGCTCGACGGGGGTCGAGTGCGCCGTGCGGATCCTGGCCGAGCAGGCCGACGTGGCGCAGCCGCCAGACCCGGCCCCGATGCGCGGTCGGGCGGGCCGCGCCGCGCCAGGTCACCGTGCCGGCGGTACTGCGCAGCCCGGCCGGGAGCGGGCCGAGCAGGGCGCGCAGGGCCGTGGTCTTGCCGGAGCCGGACGGGCCGACCAGGGCGAGTACGCCGCCGGCCGGGGCGTGTGCGGTGAACCCGTCCAGGACCGGGCGACCGGCGGCGTCCACGACCCGGAGGCCGGCCGCCCGCAGCCCCTCGCCGATGGCGATCGGGCGTGTCGTGGGTCCCGGGGCGCTCATCGAGGGCCCGATCCGGTGCCTGCCCGCGCGACCGTGTGGGCGGCGCCGGCCACGGCGAGCGCCACGGCGGTCAGCAGCACGGCGGGGGCGGCCAAGGCGGCGGGGTTCAGGGCCGCGCCGGGCAGGTTCTCGCGCAACATCACCGCCCAGTCCCCCGTCGCCGGCACGTCGGCGGCCAACCCCAACACGCCGAGCGCGCACAAGAGTTGCAGCGCGGTGACGAAGCGCAGCCCGAAGTCGGCCGCGAGCAGCCCGGACATCGACGGCAGCACCTCGCGGACCAGGATCGCCGCCGGCCGCTCGCCCCGCAGCCGAGCCGCTCGCACGTATCCGCAGGCCGACGTGCGGGTCGCGGCATCGGCCACGATCCGGGCGGTGAGCGGTGCCCCGGACACGACGGTCGCGGCGACCACCGCTCCGGTGCCGGGGAGTACGGCCGCCAACAGCAGCGCGGGCAGCAGCGCCGGCACCGCGATCAGCAGATCGGCGACGAGGTCGACGGCGTACCCGACGCCCGGCCGCGCCCCTGCGGCGATCAGTCCGGCCGATGTCCCGACCAGGCACGTGCACGCGGCCGCCAAGGCGGCGACCATGAGCAGTCGGCGCCCGCCGGCCATCAGCCGGGAGAGCACATCGCGGCCCAGCACGTCGGTACCCAGCAGGTGTTCGCCGCCCGCCGGGGTCCACGGCACGCCGACGGGCGCGCCCGGGTCGTAGGGGGTCGCCGCGGGCCCGACGACCACGAACGCGACGAGCAGGCACCCGGCGGCGATCGGCAACAACGCCCACGAGCACGGCACTTGCCGGGACGCTCGGCGGCCGACGGCCCTCACCGGGCCTCCCGCCGCGCGATCGGGTCGGCGATCAGGTCGGCGATCAGCAGGATGCCCAGGACGACGATCGCCGAGCCGACGGCGAGCGCGTGCACGACGGGGGTGTCCCGGGTGGCGACGGCGGTGACCAGGAGTTCGCCCGCGCCGGCGTAGCCGAAGGTGCTCTCCGCCAGGGCGGTTCCGGCGGTCGTGGCCGATACCGCGACGGCGAGCACCCGCAGCGCGGGCACGGCGAGCGCGGGCGCGACGTGTCGGCGCAGGATGCGGCCGGCTGGTACACCGCGCAGGCGCGCATCGACGGCGTGCGGAGTCGACAGGGCGTCGGCGACGGCGCCGGCGAGCAGCGCGGTGCCGAACGCGGCGGTGGGCAGCGCGATGGTGAGTACGGGCAGGATCAGAATGCGGGGCTCCGTCAGGGGGTTGCCGCCGGGTGGCAGCAACGACACGGGTGGCAGCAGGGCGAGGCCGCCGGCGAACAGTGCGGTCAGCCCGGCGGCCACCACGGGTTGGGGGACGGCCGCGAGCGCGGTGGCGACGCCGGACGGGCCGGTGTGCGGGCGGCGCACGGCCCGGCGTCCGGCCAACAGGCAGCCGATCAGGCACATCAGCGCGGCGCCGGCGAGCGCGAGTCCGGCCGACACCAGCGTCGCGGGCAGTCGTTCGCCGATCACGGCGTACACCGGGCGGCCGGTGAGCAGCGAGTGTCCGCCGTCCCGGCCGGCCAGGTCCGCGATCGAGTGCAGCCAGCGCAGCCACAGGGGGTCGGTCAGACCGCGTTGGGCGCGTAGTTCGTCCAGTCCGGCGGAGCCGACCCGCCCGCCGCCCAGCGTGTCCGCGGCATCGCCCGGGAGGGCATCGCAGGCGGCGAACACCGTTGCGGAGACGGCCGAGAGCAGGACGGCCACGCGCAGCACGGCGGCAAGCGGCGCGAGCGGCGACCGTGGCCCCCACCGGCGGGGGCGCCGCTCGGGCGGACCGGCGACCGCCGGCCGCGACGGGCGGGTCACGATCACCGGTTCACCGGTCCAGCCAGACCGTGTCCAGGAGGAACCGACCGAAGCCGGGAGCGGTGGGCATCCCGTGCACGGCTGCGGAGGTGAGGTCGAGCCCGTCCCCCAGGCCCCAGACGAGATAGCCGCCCTCCGCCCACAGTTCCTTCTGGAGCGTGCCCAGCCGGGTCTGCCGGACCGCGTCGTCCCGGTTGCCCATCGCCTCGCGGAAGCCGGCGTCCCAGCCGGGTCGGCGCCAGGCACTCTCGTTGCCGGGCGAGGTCGACAACAGCGTGACGCGGGCGACGTCGGTGAACGGGATGCCGCCGAAGTAGCCGGTGTAGAAGTCGGCGGTACCCCAGACGGCGGTGAAGTAGGTGTCGGGCGGCTCGTTGCGGACGGTGACCTGCACGCCGATCTCGGCGAGTTGGCGGGCGTACAGGGTCGCGGCGGTATCCATGCCCGGATAGGAGGTGGTGGTACGCAGGGTCACCCGTAGTCCGTCCGGATGTCCGGCCTCGGCGAGCAGTTGCCTGGCTCGGGCCAAGTCCCGGGGCCGCTGGGCCAGATCCTTGGGGTACGAGGGGTCGTACGGGGTCGGCAGGTCGTTGCCGATGCCGCCGAAGCCGAGGAAGACGGTGTCCACCAGGGCCTTGCGGTCGGCGGCGAGCTTGAACGCCTCGCGCACCCGGGGGTCGTCGAAGGGTGCCCGGTCCAGGCGCATGACGAACGGGTAGGCGGTGACGCCGGTCCGGCGCACCACCCGGGCACCGGTCCCGGCGGTCTTCGCGGCGGCGGGGCCGACGCTGCCGGCCGCGTCGACCTGTCCGGAGGTGACGGCCGCCGCGCGCGCCTGGGGGTCGGCGACGGCTCGGATCTGTATCCGGTCCGGGTGCGGACTCGGGCCCCACCACCGGGTGTTGCGGCTCAGCGTCGTGGTCTGCGCGTCGGCCGCATCCAGCCGGAAGGGGCCGGATCCTGGGGCCGGCCGGGCGAAGTCGGTGGTGCCGTCGGGCACCACGAAGGTGACGGATTCGAGCGCCTCGGGGACCAGGGCGTCCGGTGTGCGGCTGACCAGGTTCACCGTGTGTTCGTCGGCGGCGGTGGAGGCTTGCGTGTCGAACTGGGCGAGTCTGCCGTAGTTTTCGGCCGCCTTGCTCTGGATGCGGCGCAGCGAGAACAGCACGTCCGCGGCCCGGACCGGGCGCCCGTCGGTGAACCGCGCGTCGGTGCGCAGGTGCAACGTCCACCGAGTCGCCGACGGGTCGGCGTCCCAGGACGCGGCGAGCCGGGGCGCGGCGCGGCCGTTCGGGCCGGGCACGGTCAGCACGTCGTACATCAACGCGAAGCGTTGTACGTCGGACTCGTTGGCGAGCCCGCCGTGTGGGTCGTTGCTCGCCGTGGCCGGGCTGCCGGCGAGGGCGTAGCGCAGTGTGCCGCCGGCGCGCGGTGCGCCGACGGGATCTGCGGCTTCGGGGGCGGGCGGGTCGGACCGGGTGGAGCAGGCGGCCAGGAGACAGGCCGCGCCGGCGAGGTGGACGAGGGTACGAGCGGCGCGGCGTGGGCCGGCCGGCCGGGAGCGGGCGGTGCGCATGGGGTCCTCTGGTTCGGAACGGGATCGGAAACATGGCTGCGTACGAACGCGGGTGCGTACAAAGGTGCACGCGCGAACCGGAACGGAGCCGGACGAGATCGGGCGGGCGCGGGAAGAGCGCAGCCTCAGTCCTTCGTGCGCTCCCCGGCGGCGCCGGGTTCGACCGCCGTCGGCAGGTCGCGCAGCGCCCGGTCCACGAGCGCGACGATGTGGCCGAGGGCGGGCTCGCGCAGCAGGGCGTAGTGGTGGGCGTCGACGTCGACACAACTCGGTGGTGTGCTCAGGAAGGGCGTCCAGCCCAGGTCGGCACCGCCCGGAACGTCGTCCACGCCCATACCCGTTCCGCTGTTGCGCGGGGATCGTCGCGCGGCGCGCACGATGAGCGTGTCGGTACCGGCGTCCTTCAGCGGGTGGGCGGTGTGGCTGCCCAGCAGGCGCAGGTGGCGGGTGAAGACCTCGATGCGCTCGGCTGCGGTGTCCCGGACCCCGAGCAGGCCGGCCGCGCGCAGTCGGCGGGTGGCCTCGGGAATGCGCTCGGCGGGCGGTAGGGCGGCGAAGTCCGGGGCGGTGTCGAGGCCGAGGTCGAGGTCGAGGAACGCTTCGAGCGAGGAGAGATAGCGCAGGACCGGTTCGGTGTCCCGGGTCTGTTCGGCTTCCTCGGGGAAGGTGTGGATGTGGTCGGGCAGGTTGGAGTCGAGGAGGACGAGCAGTTCGACGCGCTCGCCGGCGTCGTGCAGCCGGCCGGCGATCTCGTGGGCGAGGATGCCACCCATCGACCAGCCGCCGAGGGCGTAGGGTCCGCGTGGTTGGCGGCACCGGATCGCCCGGAGGTGGCGCTCGACCAGCGCCTCCGGAGCGACGGGCGCCTTGGCGCCGACGAGTTGTGGGTCGGTCAGGCCGATCACCGGGCGGTCGGTGGTCAGCCGTCGGGCCAACTCGCCGTAGCACAACACGTCGCCGCCGGAGGGATGGATCAGGAACAGCGGGCGCGGATGCGCGCCGGCGCGCAACACCAGCGCCACGTCGTCGTCGCCTTCGACCGCAACGGGTGCCGTCGCCGCGACGGCGGCGACCGGTTCGTCGCCCCACGCCGTCGGATCGTCCGCGAGTCGGCGCACCGCCGCCACGTGGCGGGCGAACGCCGTGTCCACGTCGGCCGGTTCGAGGAGGTCCTCGGCGGCGTCCCATTGCAGCAGCAGGGCGCCGCCCTGCTCGAACGCCTGATGATCCAGCCACACCTGCGGCGTCTGGCTCACCCCGTGTACCGGGGTGCCGATCCAGTCCAGGTCGTGGCCGCCGTCGAGCACGTCGGCCAGGCCCAACGCGCTGGTGAACACGACGGGGGCGGTGTGCAACCGTCCGGTGCGGGCGGACTGTTCGGCCAGCACGTCCAGGGCGCCGAAGTCGCGGTGGTCCAGGTCCGCGAACAACCGGCGCTGTGTCGCCTCGGCCCGATCGGCGAACGGCGGCGGCGGCGTGGGGTGTCGGCTCTCGTGCAGCATGAGCGTGGTGAAGTCGCCGACCACCCGGTCCACATCGCGGTGGATCGTGGGCCGGTCGAACAGGGTGAGGTTGACGCAGAACCGGTCGCTTCCGGACCAGTGGGCGAGGGTGTCGGTGTAGGCGGCCAGGAGTACGGCGGTGGGTGTGAGTCCTCGGCGGGCCGCCGCGGCGCGCAGTCGGTGCCAGGTCTCGGGGGCCAGCCGGGCGGCGCGGCGCATGAACCGGGGCGGTTGCCCGGTCGTCGTCTCGGTCCGGTGCCCGAGCGCGGGCGGTCCCGGGAGGTCGGCGAGCCGAGCCCGCCAGAATTCGCCGGCGGCGTCGAACGAGGGACCGCTGCGCCGGCTTTCCAGGGCAGCCGCACAGGTGGCGAAGTCGATTGCCGGTAGCGGTAGTTGCTCGTCCGGATGGTCGTGGAAGTGTTTGATCTCGCGGTCCACCAGCAGGTAGCTCGCGGTGTCGCAGACCAGGACGTCGAATCCGGTGAACAGTCGGATCACGCCGTCGGGCAGCCGGGCGGCGGTCACGTCGAACAGCGGCCAGCGGTCGGGGCGTGGTGCGCGATGGGAGAGCCGTGCACGCAACTCGGCCAGTTTGCCGTCTCGTTCCGCCTCGTCCAGGTGGGTGAGATCGTGCACGCGGATGCGGTATCGGGGCACCCGGTCCAGGATGCGGTTGCGGCCCTCGGGGGTGATCACGGCGCGCAACATCGAGTGCCGGGCGATCACCCGGTTCAGCGCTTCCTGGTAGCGCCGCACGTCCAGGTCGGGACAGTGGTGTTCGAGGAAGAAGTGGCACGCGGTCCCGCCGTGCCGATATCCCCCGCCGCCGCCGACCCAGTAGGCGTGCTGAACCCGGGTGAGCGGAAAGTCGCGCACCGCGGCCGACGCCCGGGGGCGAGGCGGCGGGAGATCGGCGGGCACGGGAGACGCGTCCGACGGGGGCGACTCGGGGGGCGTCGCGCCACCCGATGGCATCGGGGTGCGGTCGAGGAGGCGGGCCAGGCCGGCGGCGGTCGGGTGATCGAGGAGATCGGCCAGGCGCAGGCGTACGTCGAACGTGTCGTGTACCCGGGCGAGCATGCGGGTGGCGAGCAGCGAGTGTCCGCCGAGCGCGAAGAAGTCCGCGTCCGGGTCCGGGACGGTGAAGCCGAGCAGGTCGGTCCAGATCGCCGCGATGGTGTGTGCTCGCGGATCCGCCCGGCGGCCGGACTCGGGCACACCCGGTGACGAATCCGCGGGCGCGGACGCCGGCACGATCGGCGGCGTGGCATCGTGTCGCAGCCGGGCGGCCAGGTCGGCCGGGGAGACGGCGACCACGGCCGGAGCCGTGTCGTCGGCCGCTGCGGCAAGCAGCAGGTCCAGGGCGCGGGTGCCCTCCTCGGCGCCGAGGGAGTGGGTGGCGGCGACGACACGTTCGCGGCCCGCGGGTCCGACCCGCCAGCCGTCCCAGGCGACACCGAGCCAGGTGGTGTGCGCGTCGGTGTGTCGGGCGGCGGTCGCCTCCAGTGCGCGGTTGGCGGCGGCGTACGGGCCCAGGCCCAGGCCGCCCACCGCGGCGGTGGCGGAGGACATCACCACGACGGTCGGCGGGCGCAATGCCTCGGGGAGGTCGCCGATGGCGGTGTGCAGGGCGTCGGCGGCGCCGACCTTGGCCCGTACGTGGGCGGTGATCGTCGCAAGGTCGCTCGCCCGCAGCGGTGCGATTCCGGCGGACGCGACGACACCGGCGGCGTGCACGACGAGTCGGGGCCGACCGTGTCGTCGGCCGACATCGTGCAGGAGCCGGTGAACGGCAGCCGAGTCCGTGGCATCACAGACGACGATCTCGACCTCGTGCCCACGCCCCCGCAGCCGCTCGACCCAGGCCCGACGGTCCCGCACGTTGCCCTCGAACACGGCGCCCGGTCCCGAGTCGGCGTCCGCCGGGTCGGGTATCCCGGTGCGGGAGGTGAGGACCACGCGGGCCCCGTGGGTGTGGGCGAGGTGTTCGGCGAGGGTGAAGCCGACGTCACCCAGGCCGCCGAGGATGACGACGGTGTCGCCGGGGGCGATCGCCGTCGTACCGTCGGTGGGGTGCCAGGGGGCGAACGAGCGGACCCGGCGGGTCCGGCCGCGGACGGCGATCTCGCGCGCGTTGTCGCCGGTGCGCAGGTCGGCGGCCTCGTGGGCGAGCGTGTGCATCGGGTCGTGCGGGCCGAGGTCCAGGGTGCGCCAGCGCAGGCCCGGGGTCTCCTGGGCCAGCACACGCGGTAGCGCGCGGATCGCGGCGGCGGCGGGATCGAGCGGGTCGGTGGTCTCGACCCGTTCGCCGTGTCGGGTGAGCACGATCAGGCGGGTGGGAGCCTGCGCCCGAGCCGCCAGGGCGGCGGCGAAGCGGGCGAAGGCCCCGACGGCGGCCGTCACGGCGGCTGCGCCGTCGTCCGCCACCGATTCGACCTCGTGGACGAAGACCACGCCCGTGCAGGGTCGTTCGTCGACGATCGTGGTCGTTTCGGCGCCGGCTGCCGCAAGGGCACGACGGGCCGCGTCGGCGGCACGGTCGAGCCGGGCCCGACCCTCGGCCGCGGCGGCGCCCGTCGCACCGGCCACGATCCAGCGTTCCCCCTGGAGCGTGGAGGCGGCCGTCGGAGTGCTCTCGTGCCACACGGGGAGCTGGAGGAGTAGGTCGCGCCGCGGCGGTGTGCGGTCGGTGGGAACCGGATCGATCCACAGTCGGCGGGGGCGGCTGGGGTGTCCGGGCAGGGTCACCCGGCGACGTCCCGGACGGTGCAGGGCGCGGGCGTCGAGGTCGATGCCGTGGGTCCACAGGCGCCCGGCGGCGGCCAACAGCGCGGCCTGCTCCGCGCCTTCGTCGGCGCTGCCGAATCCGGCCAGGGCGGCGAGCAGCGTGGACGGTCGTTGTCGGCGTGCGGCCAGGGCGAGTTCGCCGCCGGGGCCGACCTGGAGCAGGATGCCCGCCCGGTCGCCGACCGCGGTGCGCAGCGCGCGCGAGAACAATACGGTGGAGCGCAGGTGGCGGACCCAGTGTTCGGGGTCGGCGCGTTCGTCGTCGCGCAGTTCCGCACCGGTGACGGTGGTGATCAGCGGAACGCTGCCCGGTGCCGGGCGCACCCGACGCGCGGCGGCGCGCAGGTCGGGGAGTGCGGGATCGACCAGGCGCGAGTGGGCCGCGGCGTCCAACCGCAGTCGCGTCGCGTCGACCCCGCGGGCACGCAGTTCCTCGTGCAGGGCCAGGATCGCCTCGGCCGGTCCGGCGAGCACGCACGCGTCGGGCGCATTGACCACGGCCAGGTCCAGTTGCGCGTGCCGGCGGGTCAGGTGTCGGGCCTCGGCCTCGGACAACTGCACGGCGAGCATCGCGCCCGCACCCGCCGCGGCGGCCATGCCCGCGCAGCGCACGGTGACCAGTTCGGCGGCGTCCGGCAGGGTCAGGATGCCGGCGGCGACCGCGGCGGCGTACTCGCCCAGGCTGTGCCCGAGCACCACGTCGGGTTCGATCCCCCACGAGCGCAACAACCGCGCGGTGGCCACCGAGACGGTGAACAGCGCGGGCAGCCCCACCCGCGGATCCCGGGCGGCTGCCTGCGCGGTCGACCGGCGTGCGTCCCCGAGCAGGAGGTCGCGCACGGGGTCGGCGAAGTGGGCGGTGCAGGCGTCCACGGCGGCGGCGAACTCGGGTTCGTCCCGGTAGAGTTCGGCGCCCATTCCGGCGTATTGGGCACCCCCGCCGGGGAAGGCCAGGATCAGTCGCGGGGGCGCGGGTTCGACCTCGTGGGCGGTGGCCGCGCGCAGCGCCGCGGCGGCGCCGGCGGGGTCGGCGCCCACCGCCGCGACCCGGTGGCGCAGGGCGGGACGGCCGGTGTGCAGGGTCGCGGCGATGTCCGCCAGGGCATCCGGACCGGCGGGGTCGGCCAGCACCTCGGCGAGGGCGTCGACCGCCTCCGGAAGGGCGGCGGCGCCGCGGGTGGACAGCAGCACGAGTTGGGGTCGCGGGTCGGGCGTGGGCGCGGTGGGGGTCGGTGCCTGGCCCAGCACGATATGGCAGTTGGTGCCCCCGATCCCGAAGGCGCTCACCCCCGCATGCCGAACTCCCGGCCACGGTCGGGTGGTGGTGGCGAGGGTGAACGGCGAGCCGGCGAGGTCCAGGGCGGGATTGACCGGGTGGCCGTGCAGGGAGGCCGGGATCACGCCGTGCCGCACCGCCAGGACGGCCTTGACGAAACCGGCGATCCCCGCGGCGGAATTGGCGTGCCCGATGTTGCCCTTGACCGAGCCGAGCGCGCACCACGCGGGGCCGGTGGCGCCGAACACCCGTCGCAGTGCCGCGACTTCGACCGCGTCGCCGAGCGGCGTGCCGGTGCCGTGGGCCTCGATGCAGCCGATGTCGGTGGGTTCGAGGCCGGCGACGGCGAGGGCTTCGGCCACCACCTGGGCCTGACCGCGAGGGGACGGTGCGGTGAACCCGGCCCGGTCGGCGCCGTCGTTGTCGACGGCGGATCCGAGCACTACGGCCAGGACGCGGTCACCGGCGGCCACGGCGTCCGCCAGACGGCGCAGCACGACCGCGCCCACGCCCTGGCTGTGCACGATGCCGGTGCCCCGGGCGCTGAACGGGCGTACCTGCCCATCGGCGGAGAACATCGCGTCGGGCACGTGCAGATACCCGCGGCCCTGCGGCACGATCAGCGACACCCCGCCGGCGAGCGCGGTGTCGCATTCGCCGGCGAGCAGGGCCTGGGCGGCGACGTGCACGGCGACCAGAGACGTCGAGCAGGTGGTGTTGACGGCCAGCGCGGGGCCGGTGAGGCCGAGCCGGTGGGCGACGTGCAGCGGGAGGTAGTCGGCGACGCCGGCCATCGCGGCCTGGAGGCTGCCGATCGGGTCGGCCCCGACGCCGCCGGGATCGTGCCGGTCGCGCAGGTTGTGCGCGAGGTAGGCGCTGTGCGCGGATCCGGCGTAGACGCCGACGACTCCGGCGTCGGTGCCGGCGCCGTGACCGGCGTCGTCCAGTGCCCGGCGGCAACATTCGAGGAACAGGCGCTGTTGTGGGTCGGCGAGTGCGCCTTCGGCGTCGGTCATGCCGAACAGGTCGGGGTCGAACAGGTCTTGGCCGTCGATGAGCGCGCCGACGGGGACATATCCGGGGCGGCGCAGCAGGTCGGCCGGGACACCGCGGTCGGCGAGTTCGTCGGGGGTGAACCGGGTCAGCCCTTCGCGGGCGTCGAGCAGCAGGTCCCAGTAGGCGTCCGCGTCGGGTGCGCCGGGGAATCGACAGGCCAGGCCGACGACGGCGACGGCCGGCGGGGAGGCGGGGGCAAAATGGCTCATCGGGAGACCTCCTGGGCGCGGGCCCGGGCGGTCAGGCGGGACGGGCGGCCGGACGCGACGGTGTGCGCGGTGGTGGGGGTGGATCGCGCCGGCGCGGCGCGGCCGATCCGGATCGCGAGGGCGTGCGCGGTGGGGTGTTCGAACAGATCGACCACGGCGAGATCGCCGGTGCCCAGGGCCCGGAGCCGGCGATGGGCGCGGACCAGGTCGAGCGAGGACGCGCCCAGCACGAAGAAGGACGTGTGCGGTTCGACGGGTCGATCCAGCAGTTCGGTGAAGACGTCGACGACCGTGTCCAGCATGGCGGGGTCGATCCGGGTCGGCCGGGTGACGGGCGGGGTGGCGATGGCCGGCTCGGCCGTCGGCACCTCGCTGGCGGGCGCGGTGTCCTCGGTGCGAGCCCCGGTCGGATCCGCCGGGATCCGGAAGGCCACCAGGGCTCCGGCGTCGGGGATTTCGGGGGTCACGGTCAGGTCGTGTTCGTCCGCCTGTTGCCGGCGGGCCCGGGCCCAGTCGGCCGCGGCGTGCAGCGCGTCCAGCGGGTCGAGTGTCGCGCCCTGGGCTCGACGCACCGTCAGGGTCGGTTCCAGGCCCAGTCGGTGGGCGTGCGCCACGGCGTCGCGCAGCCACGCGGTGGGATCGGGGTCGGCGGTCGCCTCGGGCGCGTCCGGAGGGGCGGCCGCGGGCGGGCCGGCTTCGGCCAGCGCCGCATGGTCGATCTTGCCGTTCGCGGTGACCGGCAGCCGGTCCAGGACGACGTAGCGGGTCGGGATCATGTACGCGGGCAGTCGCTCGCGCAGCGACCCGGTCCAGCCTCGTTCGGTGTCGGCGTCGGGGCGTCGGCCGGGTTCGGGCACGACGTGGGCGATCAGGCGCGGTCGTCCGTCCGCCGTGCGTACGGCGGACGCGACACACTGCCGCACGCCGGGCTCTCGGCTCAGGACCGCCTCGATCTCGCCCAACTCGATCCGGTGGCCGCGGATCTTGACCTGGCGGTCCACCCGACCGAGGAATTCGATCGTCCCGTCCGGGCGCCAGCGGCCCAGGTCGCCGGTGCGGTACAGGCGTTCGCCCAGGTGCGGATGGAACACGAAGCGTTCGTCGGTCTGTTCCGGGTCGGCGACGTAGCAGCGCGCCAATCCCGCGCCGCCGATGTGCAGTTCGCCGTCCTGTCCGAGCGGGACCGGGGTTCCGTCCGCGGCCAGGATGCGAAAGCTCTGTCCACGCAGCGCGCGGCCGTAGGGGATGCTGGTCCAGCTCGGATCGACGTGTTCGACGGGGTGGCTCACCGACCAGATCGATGCCTCGGTGGCCCCGCCGAGACCGACGAATCGGGCCTGGGGTGCGAGCGCGCGCAGGCGGTCCGGCAGGGTGATCGGGATCCAGTCGCCGGAGAGCATCACCAGCCGCAGGGACCGCAGTTGCCGGCGGGTGCGATCGGGTTCGAGTTCGCCGTACTCGACGAGCATCTCCAGCAGCGCGGGGGCGGTGTTCCACACGGTGACGGCGTGCTCGTCGGCGAGGTCGAGCCAGTGTTCGGGATCGCGTGCGCGGTCGGGTTCGGGCAGTACGAGGGTGCCGCCGGCGCCGAGCAGGCCGAACACGTCGAACACCGACAGGTCGAAGCTCAGCGCGGACAGGCCCAGGACCCGGTCCCGGGGCCCGATGCCGAAGCGCTCGACGATGTCGTCCACGGTGGTGCGAGCGGCCCGGTGCTCGATGGCGACGCCCTTGGGCGTGCCGGTGGAGCCGGAGGTGAAGACGGCGTAGGCGAGGTCGTCGGGATTCGGCCGACTGCCCACGGCCTCGGGGAGTTCGCCGCCCTCCGCCGAATCGGGGCCGGTCGCCTGGTTCGGCGCGACGATCACGATGTCCGCCGGCCACGCGGGCGCCGCTTCGGGCTCGGCGACGGCGTGGGTCAGGCCGGTGCGGGCGCAGACGGAGGCGACGCGTGCGGCGGGCCAGGTCGGCTCCACGGGTACGTACCACGCGCCGAGCGCGCCCACGGCCAGAACGGCGGTGATCCGGTCGTGGCCCTCGTCCGACGCGACGGCCACCGGCGTGCCGGCCACGACCCCGCTCGCGGCCAACCTGGCGGCGAAGGCCCGTACCCGCGAGGCGAGTTCCCCGTGGTCGAGCCGGCCGGCGCCGAGCAGTGCGGGGGCGTCGGGGGTACGGCGGGCGGCGGCGATCCACGGGTCGTCCAGGAGTGGGCCGGCGGCCGGGAACGGGTTGGGGGCGGGCGGTTCGTCGGGGAGGAACGCGGGGTCCGCCGCGAGGGTCGGCGCGGTCCAGGCGGCCGGTTCGGTGAGTCGACGCAGCAGTCTGAGCTCGGCTGCGACACACTCGCGGACCCATCCGGGGGGCAGCGCGCCGTCCACCGTGTCCCACGCGATCCGCAGCGCTCCCCCGTCGTCGCGCACGATGTGGTCGAGCAGGACCTGCGGCGTCTGCGAGATCGCGTACACCTCCTCCCCCAGCCATGCGGTCACCGGGTGATCACCGTCGGCGAGGCCGATGCCGCTGGTGAACACGACCGGGTGGGTGGGCGTGCCGCCGACCCGGCCCCCGCGGCGCAGCACCTCCACGCCGGAGACGGCGCGGTGTTCGAGGTCGGACCAGAAGCCCCGGTTCACCTCGCCGGCCCAGTCGGCGAACGTCCACGGTCGGGACAACTCGGGCAGCGGCGGCTCGACCAATACGGTCGTGGTGAAGTCCCCTACCAGGCCCATGAGTTCGGGATCGTCCGGGCGGTCGAACAAGGTGGTGTTGAGACAGAACGGTGCGTCCGCGCCGCGCCGGTTCAGGGTCAGCGCGAACGCGGCCAGCAGTACACCGGTGGGGCTGAGTCCGTGTTCGGCCGCGCGGGATCGCAGCCGGGTCCATTCCGCGGCGCTCAGACCGTCCTCGTGCCGGGAGAAGCGTGGCGGTCCCGATGCGATCGCCCCCTCGGTCCACGGCAGGGCGGGGCCCGGCGGCAACTCGGCGGCGCGGCCCGCCCAGTACGCACCGGCCCGCTCGCGCCGCCGCAACTCCTCCGGATCGGCCGCTCGTTCGCGCAGCACGGTGCCGAAGTCGGTGGCGCAGGGTGCGGGCAGCGCGCCGGGGTCGGCGACGAGCGCCCCCCACTGGCGCATCACGAGCAGCCAACTCGTCATGTCCAGCGCGAGGACGTCCATGCCCACGTACAGCCGCATGCCGCCGTCCGGGAGCAGCGCGGCGTGGATGTCGTACAGCGGCCAGGTGTCGGTGGGAAGGGTGCGATGCGAGTGCTCGGCGCGCAGCCGGGCCAATGCGACGGCCCGTTCGTCGGCGCCCGCGGCGCGCAGGTCGGTCCGCCCGATGCGGTAGGGGCCGGGGTCGGCGAGCACCCGTTGCATGCCGTCGTCGTCGACGATCGCGCGCAGCATGGGATGCCTGCGGACGAGCGTGTTCCAGGCGCCTTCGAGCCGGGTCAGGTAGCCGTCGTGGTCGCCGTCGGACAGGACCCGGTGGAATTCGTGGAAGTAGAAGGTGGCCACCCCGCCGAGCGGAAACGAGGGATCGCGGCCGACCCAGTAGGCCGACTGCACCGGCGTCAGCGGAAAGGCGTCGGGAGGCGGGGCCGGGCGGCCGGTTCGGGCCGGCCCGCCCGGTTCGGCGGTCTCCGCGGGTGGCGTCGATCGGGTCGCCGGGTCCACGACGAACGGGTGTGGCAGGCGTGCGGCCAGCGAGCGGGCCGACGCCTCGCCCAGGAAGTCGGCGATCGGCAGGTCGGCCCCGGTGCGTTCGCGCAGCCGACGCCGCAGTCGTACGGCGGTGAAGGACTCCAGGCCCAGTTCGGTCAGCCGGACGTCGGGGTCCACCCCGGCGCCCGCGTCCGGACCGCCGTCGGGGCCGGCGTCGATCCCGAGCACCTCGGCGACACAACTCGCGACGGCGGATATCGGATCGAGGTGGACGGGCGTGCCGGACCGAGGCATGGGCTCTCCTGAGCAGACGAAACGAGGCGGCGGGGCAGGACGGCGGCGAGCGGGCAGGCGTCACCGCGCCCGGACGGCACGGGCGGAACCGAAATCCCCCGCGGGGTGCGCTCATTTCTATCACTATTGAAAATGATTTCCAATACCGATTAGCGATCCACGCACACCCTCCCCCGCCCGGGCCGGCCGGGCGCGGGATCATGGTCGGATGCCTTCCGTTTCCGTTGCCGACACCGCCGCCTACCTGCTCGGGGAGTGGTCGATCGAACGCACCGTGGTCGACGAGCGCTCCGGCGCGCGGGGCACCTTCGTGGGTACCGCGCTCTTTCGGCGGGTGGGCGGCGAGTTGCTCGAAGTGGAGTCGGGCGACTTCGTCTGGGGCGGGATCGGCAATCCGGCGACCCGCACCCACCGACTGGTTCCGCACGACGACGGCACGGTGGACGTGCTCTTCGCCGACGGCAGGCCCTTCCACCACCTCGACCTGCGCACCGGCCACTGGCGCACCCGGCACCCCTGCGCCGCCGATCGCTACGACGGGGAGTTCACCGTCGTCTCGCCGGACGAGTGGCACCTGTGCTGGCGGGTGTGGGGGCCGGCGAAGACGCAGTTGTTGACGTCCGTCTACCGGCGCGGCCGCCGCACGGCCTGAGCGGCCGACCGCGCGGACGGCGGGCCCGCACGGCCCGCGCCCGGTCGTGGTCCGTCCCGTCCCCGGTCGCGACGGACCGCGCGGCTACTCGGCGCGCGCGAAGCGGCGCGTGGCCAGGGTCAACGCCACCAGCGCCGCCACCGCGAGGAAGGCGACCTCCAGCAGGACCGGCGGCGTCCACCCCCACCACTGTGGCCCCGTCGCCACGCCGCCGGGCGTCGCGACATCCCCGGGCAGCGTGCGGCGCAGCGCGTCGACACCGTAGGTCAGGGGGTTGACCAGGACCGCGCCACCGAGCCAGCCGGGCAGCCCGCGCGCCGGGAACATCGCGCCGGACAGGAACAGCAGCGGCATCATGAACATGCCGACCACCACCTGGAAGGTCTCGATCCGCCGGATGCACACCGCGGCCAGCACGCCCAACGCCGTGAAGGCGAACGAGATCAGCGCCAACTCCATAAGCACCAGCAGCAGTTGCGGGGTATAGGGAACCCCGGCCGCGCCCGCGACGGCCAGGACGAGGGCGCCGTGGGCCGCGCCCGTGGCGGCTCCGCCCAGACAGATGCCGGTCAGCAACACGCCGCGGCGCACCGGCGCGACGAGCATCTGCCGCAGGAATCCGGCCTGTCGGTCCCACACGATGGTGACCCCGACGGCGATCGCGGGCGCCTGTACGGCCATGATCAGCACACCCGGGAACAGGTACGCACGGTAGTCGCCGAGGCCGTCGGACGAGTCGCCGACCAGGGAATTGAGCCCGGTCCCCAGAATCAGCAGGAACATCAGCGGCGTGACCAGCCCCATCGCGAGCCGGACCCGGTTGCGGGCGAACCGGATCATCTCGCGCTGCCACAACACCCGCACGGTGCGCAGGTCCCGCGCGAGGGCCGATCCGGCGGCTCGGGCGACCATCGGCTGTTCGGGCTCGAGCGGTTCGGGCCCGGGTCCCACGGACTGCGGTCGTACCGGCGCGAACGCCACCGGCTCCGACCGTTCGGGTCCCGTCGTACCGGCGGTCTCGATCTCGATGTGGGCCATGGGTGCTACCTCCTCGGTCCGAAGCCCTGCGGCACACCCGCAGCCGCGCCCGCGCCGCCGTCGGCCTCGCGGATGGTGCGCCCCGTGTAGTGCAGGAAGACGTCGTCCAGAGAGGGCGGTTTCACGTGCACCGACCGCACCGGCACGCCGATTCCGGCGCACAGGCGCGGCACGAACGCCGCGCCGTCCGCCACCCGCAGCCGCAGACCCCCTTCGTGGGCCTGCGTGACCAGGCCGAACCGCTCCCGCACGGCCCGCGCGGCCCGTTCGTCGTCGGCGGTGTGCAGCGTGACCAGGTCGGCGCCCACGATCGCCTTGAGCGCGGCGGGTGTTCCCTGCGCCACCAACTCGCCCGCATCGATGATCGCGATCTGGTCGCAGTGCTCCGCCTCCTCCAGATGATGCGTTGTCAGGAAGACGGTGATGCCCTGCTCGCGGCGCAGTCGGTGCAGGTGCTCCCACACGGCCGCGCGGGTCTGCGGATCCAGTCCGGTGGTGGGCTCGTCCAGGAACAACACCCGCGGCGCGTGCAGGAGCCCCCGGGCGATCTCCAATCGCCGGCGCATGCCGCCGGAAAGCGTGCGCACGGGCGAGTTCGCGCGCTGCGCCAGATCCACCAACTGCAACAGCGCCGGGATCGTCGTCCGCGAACGCCGGCGCGGCACGCCGAACAGGTCGGCCTGGAACCGCATGTTCTCCTCGGCGGTCAGATCCACGTCGAGCGTCGACTCCTGGAAGATCAGCCCGATGCGCCGCCGTACCTCGTCCGGTTGCGTGCCCACGTCGCAGCCCGCGACCTGCGCCCGGCCCAGCGTCGGCCGCACCAGCGTGCACAACATGCCGATCGTGGTGCTCTTGCCCGCGCCGTTGGGACCGAGGAAGCCGAAGATTCGGCCCGCCGGGACCTCCAGGTCCAGACCGACCACGGCCTCGGTATCGCCGTAGAGCTTGCCCAGGCCCTCGGTCCGGATCGCCGTCCCGTCGCCGGCGGCTTTGTGAACGGGCGTCCCGGAGAGCGCATTTCGCCGCGCTGCGGTGACACTCACGACGACCTCCCGACGGGTCGGCGCACGCTCAGCACGGTATGGAACAACGCCATGTCGCCGCTCTCCCCGATCGGCGTGCCCGCCGCCTCGACCCACGCGTGCGCCCGGAACGGCTGGGTGCGCACTCCCGTACACCAGTCCGGCGCCGTCCCCCGAATCCGGCACAACAGCACCGTGGCCACCGACCGTTGCAGGCAGCCCTGTCCGGCGCAGCGCGCACTGACCGACACCACGGCGTGCCGCGCCTGGGTCGCCTCGGCGACGCCGGCGGGTCGGGCGCCCAGGCTCACCACCCGCAACACCCGGCGCAGTCGACGCGGCGGGAGCAGTGCCAACGGGCGGGCCACCGCGACCGCCAGGCGCGCCGTGACGTGTCGGTGCCAGACCAGGGGGATCGGCTGTTCCGCGATGACCGGCATCGTCATGACGACACCACCAGACGAGCCTCGCACAGGGCGCGCAGCAGGTCGCGGACGTCCGTGTCCGCCTGGGCCGCGGCGGCCGGGGACTTCTCCGCCAGTCGGGCCGCCACGCCGGCCGCGGAGTGGCCCTCCAGGAGCAGGCACAGCGTGTAGGCGCCGGTCCGGTTCAACTGCCAGTACCGGCCCTTGCGTTGGTCGAGCAGCACGAGCCCGTCCGACACTTCGGTGCTGGTGACGTGCGGAGCCAGGGTGATGGTCATCGGAAGTCCTCCTATCGCGACGCGAGTTGTGGTTCGCGTGCTTCGACGGAACGCAGCCAGCTCTCGCAGGCCAGGGTGTTCTCGAACCGGGCCAGTGGCGCGGTGTCGGGACTGGGGGCGAACAGCGCGGCGCGCAGGGCATCGGCGTCGACCAGGCCCAGCCGGGCCAGCCGCAGGTCCGCGCACCATTCGGCGACCCGGTGCCGGTTGTGCTCCACGGCCGCGTGGAACTCGGCGCTGAAGTCGCCCTTGCTGCGCCGCGCCAGGAGTTCGTCCGGGACCACTCCGCGCAGCGCCGTGGTCAGGATCGGCTTGAAGCCGCCGCGCACCATGCGGTCCTCCGGTCGGACCGACAGGACCGCCTCGACGACCCGGTCGTCCAGGTAGGGTGCGGCCAGGTCGATGCCGTGACGGGACAGGATCCACCCCATCTCGCGGATCGCGGCTCCCCCGTGCAGGACCCCCTCGACGAGCTGATGCCGGGAGCGGTCGGGGTCCAGCGGCCGGGGGCCCTGCGCCGCGGCTTCGAGCAGCAGCCGGCGCACGGTCGCGGCGGCGCTCGGGGACACCCAGGCGGGCAGCCGCGGTTCGGGGGCCCAGCCCATGAAGACCCGCGCCGGCGGCGGTGCGGGGGCGGTGATCCGCCGCGCTCCGGTGCGCAGGGCGCCGGCGAAGGATTCGTTGTCGATCAGGCCGCGCAGGGTGGGCAGCAGGCCCCAACGGTTGAGCGCGCGACAGCGCAGCAGCGCCGGCACGCCGGTGCGCGGGCGCCGGCGGACCAGGGTGCGCAGGTGGGCGGGCGTGACGGAGAACAGTTCGTCGCCGCCGACGCCCATCAGGTGCACGGTGGCACCGCGGGCGGCGGAGTCGCGGGCGACGTACTCCATCCGGGCCAGGTTGCGACTCCACGGGAGCGGACCCTGCGTGTCGAGGGCGTACTCGGCCCCCGTGTGCGGGTCCCCGCTCTCGTCGAGCCAACCGGGGCCGTCGGTCGGGCCGCCGGTTCGGTGGTGGGCGGTGGGCAGCAGGGCCGCGGCGCGTTCGGCCCACCGGGTGTCGTCGTTGGCGGGGTCGAGGGGCTGCCAATGGTGGGTGAGCAGCGTGCCCTCGCCGGCCGCGGCGACGAAGCACAGGGCGGTGGAGTCCAGTCCGCCGGACAGGTCGGCACTGACCGTGCGCCCGGGCGCGGTTCGTACCGCGACGGCCTCGCGAATCGCGTCGCGCACGCCGGCCGCCGCGTGCCGCAACGGGACTTCGGCGGGCGGCGGCTGCCACCAGCGCACGGTACGGGCGGCGCCGTCGGTGTCGATGTGCAACCAGCAACCCGCGTCGAGTTGCCCGACACCGGTCCAGACCGTGCGGGTGGTCAGTGGCCAGGGCGCGCCGGGGGCCAACAGGCGCAGTGCCAGGGCCTCTTCGTCCAGATGTGCCCCGACCAGGTCGGCCGGCCGCCTGGGTCGGTCCGCGGCCACCGTCACGCCCGCGACGCGGGTGTGGAAGATCTGTCGGGTGCCGGCCAGGGCGCCCTGGGCGCGGATCCGGCCGTCGATCGAGGCGAGCAGGTGGATGCTGCCGGGGAGGGTGCGGGCCAACTCGTCCAGGTCGTGGGGCGACTCGGCCCGGGCCAGCGTGCGGGTGGCCGCGGCGATGTCGAGGCGGGTCCGCCCGAAGAGCACGAGGCGACGGGTGCCGGCGACGACCACGGTGATGTCGTCGTCGCACCAGTGTCCGATCAGCCACGGTCGGCCCGACGCGTGTGCGATGCAGCGCCACGGTGGTGGTCCGGCGTTCGCGACGGCGATCGGGGCCGGCACCGAGGTATCCGGCAGGATCAGGAATTCCATGGCCTACTCCCAGGCGTGGTGATCCGGTGCGGTGTCGGCGAGATGGGCGGCGCCGGGTGGCGCGGAGGCGCACGCGGCGCCTCCGCACCGGTCCCCCGGCGACCCGCCGACCACGAACGTCAGCAGGCGAACGGCGTCAGACCGCCGAAGATGTCCGAGGGGCAACCCCACCAGACGCCGAGGGTGAGTTCGGTGAAGTCGCCGATCTCGACCAGCGCCGGGGGCTCGTAACTGTCGTCGTACGTCATGATCTTCTCCATCCCTTGCCTACTACGGATGCCACGGAGGGACGTTGTCGACGGAATCGACATCCCTCCTCGTCCGGACATCGGTCACGCTAGGCCGCCCCATGTCCCAAGCACCCGGGCCACCGGTCCCATCCAGGTCCCACACGACCGCCCGACCCACCCCGCGGCACGGGCACCGGTGCCGACGTCGTGCACGAGGGCGGGGCGCGGCGGCACGGCGGCGGCACCGGCGACGAAGCCGACGCGACGGCCCGCCCGGCACCACGCCCGGACAGGCCGAAAGACGCGACACCACCCCGAACGCGCCGGCACGGCGCGTTCGGGGTGGTGTCGCGTTCGAGGACGGGGGGTCAGGGCCGGGTGCGGATGGTGCCGCCTGTGCAGGGGATGATCTGGCCGGTCAGGGAGGGCAGATGGGGGTTGGCGAGAAAGCCGATGGTCTCGGCGATGTGGAGGGGTGTGGGGGTGGTGAAGCCGGGTTCGGGTGGAGCCGAGACGGCGGCGGCGTTGACCGCGATGTGGGCCGGCCCCAGTTCGCGGGCCAGCGACTTGGTGAGCGCGATCGCCGCCGCGCCCACCGTCGCGTCGACGGTGGCCCCGGCCGCACCGGCCAGACCGCGCGCGTCGAGCACGAGCACGATCCGTCCCCCGCCCGCGCCGGTCAGCTCTCGTCCCGCCGCCCGGACCAGGGCGAACAGCGCGGACAACCGGCCCTCGACCTCGGCCCACCAGGTCTGTGGGTCGATGTCCGAGAAGGCGGCGGCCGGCCGCGGCGCGGTCGAGCCGATCACGAAGAGGTCGGGCGCCGGCCGCAGCACACCGTCGGGTTCGACCCGCGACGAGGTCACCCGGGCGCCGCGGGCGCGCAACACCTGTGCGGTGGCCCGGTCGAGGTCGGCCGGCAGGCCCACGAGCACGGCGTGGTTCGAGGAGTGCATCAGATCACCGTTCCCGCGTTGGGTGAGACGACCTGCCCGGTGAGCGCACCGCGGCCGGACAGCAGGAAGGCCGCGGTGAGCGCGATCTCCTCCGGTTGCACCAGCGCCCCGGTGGGGAGCGTGGCCAGGTAGGCCGGGTCGCGCCAGACCGTGCCCGCGGCCAACATCGCGGTGTCGGTGGGACCGGGGGCCACCACGTTCACCCGCACGCCGTCGGGCGCCAGCTCGGCCGCCAGTGCCCGGGTCAGCCCGAGCAGGGCGCCCTTGGCGGTCACGTAGTGCGCGGCGTCCTCGCCCCCGGCGATGGCCAGTTCGGAGGCCACCGCGACGATCGCCCCGCCACCGCCGCGCACCATTCCCGGGAGGGTGGCCCGGGTCAGATGGTGCAGTCCGCCGAGGTGGACCCCGAGCATGCGCCGGAAGGCCGCGCCCGAGATCGCGTCGAGCGGGATCTCCTCGACATAGCCGGCCGCGCTCAACACCCCTACGGGTGGCCCGAGTTCGCGGCCGACCCGGTCGACGAACCGCGCGACGGCGAGCGGGTCCGCGACATCGACCACCGCGTCGAGGTCCGCCGCGTCGCCGACCCGGAGGTCGCAGCCCGCCACCAGCCAGCCCTGCCGCCGCAGTTCGCGCACGCAGGCCAGTCCGATGCCGGCCGCCGCGCCGCTGACCACGGCCACCGGCGCCGGCCCCTGCCGCTCCCGACCCGGCGTGCTCATCGGCCCCGCCCCGCGTGCGGGCCGAACTCGGCCTCCACCACCGCCGCGAGCGCGTCCGTGGTGCTCGTGAACAGCGCCTCGCCCAGCTCGGCCGAGCTGCCGTGCGCGGTGCGCAACACCCCGGAGGGGTCGACCAGGCCCGGCCGCTCCGGCAACACCGTGTACGGGGGCGGGGTGATCGACACGGTCAGCGGACTGATCGCGTCGGCGCGCACCCGAGCCGGGTCCAGGTGCATCATCAGCGACGTCTCGACGACACCGGCGTGCTCGGCCTCCCAGCCGGGGAATTCGCCCGCGAAGATCGAATCCAGCGCGTCCGCGCCGACGACCTCCCACCAGTTCACCACCAACACGGTTGCCTCGGCCCCGCGTTCGAGCGCCAGGTCGACCCCCTCGACGGCCGGTGCGGTGTTCTCGAAGTGGCCGTTGACCAGCACGATCCGCCGGTGTCCGTGCCGGGCGTAGTTGACCACCAGGTCGGCGACGAGCGCGCTGTGCGTGCCGGCGGTGAGCGAGACCGTGCCGGGGAATCGTTCACCGCCGCCGCTGATCGGCCGGGATCGGGACCCGTAGGTGAATCCGGGTGCCACCAGCCCGCCGGTGCGCGCGCACGTGGCGGCGGCGAATCGCTCCGCGATGTGCGTGTCGGTGTCCACCGGCAGGTGCGGGCCGTGTTGTTCGATCGAGCCGAGCGGCAGGAACAACACCTCGTGCGCCGCCCGTTCGGCGATCTCGGGTCCGGTCAGGTCACGCAGCCGGGTCCGATCGGTCATGGGGTCCTCCGCTGGTCGAGGGTGACGGTGTAGGCGTTCCGGGCGATCAGGTCGGCGAAGCGCCCGCGCGGCGCCCAGCCCAGCGCCGCACGCGCGGCGTCGGTACGCACCGCGCCGGCGTGCGGATCGCGGGCGAAGCGCTCCGCGTCGACGTCGGCGGGCAACTCGCCCACGTCGCGGGCGTACCAGTCGAGCGTGGGGTCGGGGTGCGCGCAGTCGTCGGCGGCGAGCAGATACGGCCCGAAGCCGGGCGCCGGGGTCTCGACGGCGGCCCGGAAGGCACGCGCGAGGTCCTCGGCGGTGATGTAGTCGTGCAGCGTGCGCGGGCCGTCCGCCGACGGGTGCACGAAGGTGTGCAGGTTCTCCGGGAAGACCACCGCGCACGGACGCAGGCACACCACCTCCGGCCCGCTCGCATCGGCGAACCCGCGCGCGATCACCTCGACCAGCGCCTTGCTTATGCCGTACGCGTCCACCGGCCGGATCGGCTCGTCGTCGTCGATCGGCAGCCGGGTCGGCGGCCGGTCGGCGTGCAGTTCGTGCAGCCCGGTGGCGGCGATGCTGGAGCACACCACCACCCGGGCGACGCACTGTTCGCGGGCGGCCTGCAACACGTTCCAGCAGCCCACGGTGTTCACCCGCACACAGGTGCCGGCGTCGTCGACCAGGTCGTAGTCGATCCCGGCGAGGTGGACCACCACGTCCGCGCCCGCGAACGCCGGGGCCAGGGTGGCCGGATCGAGGATGTCGACGCGGCGGTACCCGACGTCCGGGCCGCCCGCGAGCGGGGTGAGGTCGGCATTGAGCACGTCGTGCGCGTCGGCGAGTTCGGCCAGGACGTACCGGCCGACCCGACCGGAACCGCCGGTGACCACGACCCGCAGGCCCTTGGCGTTCATTGGGACACCACCCCGTTCACGGACGCCGGCGACTCGTCGTCGAGCCCGCGCCGGCGCACCAGCAGCAGGAACACGCCGGCGACCATCCACACGACCACCACCGGCAGCGCCCACACGAACGGGCTCTCCGGCAGCGGGTCGAGCGACTCGTAGGCCACCAGGATCAGCGCGGCGCTGCCCAGGAACGGCACCACGGCGTGCTTGACCGGGTGGAACTCGTGCCGGGCCATCGTGCGATACATCCGCCACACCGCGACGCTGCCCATCACGTACACCACGGCGAGCGCGAAGGTGAACATCAGCCCGGTGAACGCGTAGACGTTGTACAGACCGACCGTGGCGATCATCGCCAGTCCGACCACGACGTTGATCACCGTCTGCGCCCCGATCGCCGCGGCCGGCGTCTGATGCCGACTCAGCCGGGCGAGCGGCCCGGGCAGCGCGCCGGATCGGGCCATCCCGTACATGAACCGGGCCGAGGCGTTCATGCAGGCGATGGCGCCGCCGATGATCGAGTTGAGCAGGGCCAGCAGGGCCAGGAACCACAGCGCGCCCCAGTACTTGTGGGCGAGCACGAACACCGGGATCTGCTCGGAGTCCACCAGCCCCTGGATGTCGCGCGTGCCCCAGCCGGCCAGTTGCCCCCAGGTGGTCAGCACCACGAACACGCCCAGGATGACGATCGAACCCAGCACCGCCCTGGGGATGTTGCGGCGCGGGTCGGAGGTCTCCTCGCCCAGCGAGGCCGCCGCGTCCCAGCCGGTGTAGGTGTAGATGCTGAACACGAAGCCGAGGAAGAAGCCGTTGCCGGTGGGTGCCCCGCTGCCGGTGAGCCAGGACAGGCTGGTACCGCCGTCGCCGGGTTGGCACAGACCCCACACGGAGAGCGCGACCATCACCACGATCTCGAACACGCCCAGTGCCACGGTCACGCCCACGGCCAGTTCGACGCCCTTGTAGGCCAGGGCCGCGATGGCCACCAGGAGCAGCATCATCGGCGCCCACCACGGCACGTCCCAGCCGTATTCGCTCAGCAGCACCCGATGCAGGGTGGAGCCGAACAGCCCGCACAACATCGCGGTGGCGACCGGATAGAACAGCAGGTACGCCCACGCGGCGAGGAATCCCCAACGCGGGCCCAGCAGTCGACTGACGAAACTGTGGTACGTCCCCGCGGAGGTTATGTGCCGGGCCAGTTGGGCCAGCGTGTAGCCGAGCAGGTAGGACACCACGGCGGCGAGCAGCACCACCAGCGGGCTCGCGGTGCCGGCGGTGCCGGCCAGGAAGGGCACGGTGAAGGCCACCGTGATGGCCGGCGACATCGTGGTCACCGACTGCATGATGGCGCCGGGCAGGCCGATGGCGTTCGCCTTCAGGCCGGGGGCGGCCGGCTCCCCCGCCGGGAGTTGTTCTTCGGTTCTCATGGTGGTGCTCCTCGCCTGGCCGGGGCCTGGTCTCGGGTGCGTGGGGTCGGTGCCGATGCCGGGGTGCGTGCTCATCGGCCCTCGCTCCCTCGGGTGTGGGTGGGGGCGAACATCCGAAGCAGGGCCGGGAGTACGACCACCCGGGGGCCGGGTGCGGCCAGTGCCCGGGCCAGGTCGCGGCCCAGTCGGCCGGGGCTGCTGAGGGTGGCCGGGACACCGAAGGCTTCGGCGAGCCGGACGAAGTCGGGACGGGCCAGTTCGGTCCCGGTCGCCGCGCCGAAGGTGTCCGTCATGTACTCGCGCAGGATTCCGTAGCCGCCGTCGTCGACGATCAGCCACGTCACGTTCAGGTTCTCCTGGCGGGCGGTGGCCAGTTCCGCGATCGAGTACATCGCGCCGCCGTCGCCGGAGACCGCCAGCACCGGGCGGGTGGGATCGGCCGCGGCGGCGCCCAGCGCGGCCGGATAGGCGTAGCCGAGCCCGCCCGCGCCCTGGGCCGAGTGCATCGTGCCGGGGCGCCGGGCGTCCCAGGCCGACCAGGCCCAGTAGCCCAGGATGGTCATGTCGAAGAAGGCCGGCGCGTCGTCGGGAAGCGCGGCCCGCGCCGCCGCGAGTACGCCCTGTTCCAGGTCCAGGCCCTGTTCCGCGATCCGCGCGGCGACCCGGTCGCGCAGGGCGCGGGCGATCTTGGCGCCCGGTCCGGGCGAGCGGGGCGACACCGAGTCGCCGAGCACCGCCAGCGCGCTCCGGGCGTCGGCGTGGATGCCGAAGGCGGGATGGGCCGCCTCCAACTTGCCCGGGTCGGCCTCGATCTGGATGATCCGGCCGCGTGGGGCGAGCGTGTGGTAGTTGCTGGACAGTTCGCCCAGTCCGGAGCCGACCACGAGCAACACGTCGGCGTCGTCCAGGAGTTCGGTGGTGTGCCGGTCCTCCAACCAGGACTGGAGGGAGAGCGGGTGCTCCCACGGGAAGGCGCCCTTGGCGCCGAACGTGCAGGCCACCGGCGCGTCCAGGAGCCGGGCCAGGCGCAACAGTTCCGCGCTCGCGCCGGCCCGGAGCACGCCGCCGCCGGCCAGGATCACCGGCCGTTCGGCGGCGACCAGCATCGCCGCCGCCTCGGCGAGCAGTTCGGGTCGGGCGCACGGCACCCTCGGGCGCACCCGCAGCCCGGTCACCCGGGGCACCTCGGTCGGGGCGAGCAGCACGTCCTGTGGGATCTCCACCCACACCGGACCGTACGGCGGGGTCAGCGCGGACTCCCAGGCCGCGGCCAGTGCCGAGGGGATCTGCGAGGCCGCGCCCACCAGGTGCACGGACTTGACCACGTCGCGAAAGCTCGCCTGCTGATCGAGGAGTTCGTGCAGGTAGCCGCGCCGCCTTCGGCCCAGGCCGGCCGAGGGGATCTGGCTGGAGACGGCCAGGACCGGCACCGAGGCGGCAGCCGATTCCTGCAGGGCGGGCAGCGCGGTCAGCGCGCCGGGGCCGGTGGACAACAGCAGCGGGGCCACGGTGCCGGCGGCGCGGGCATAGCCGTCCGCGGCGAAGCCCGCGTTGTTCTCCACGCGCAGTCCGACGTATTCCAGCGCGGAGCGGCGCAGCGCGTCGAACAGTCCGAGCGCGTGCTGGCCGGGCACCCCGAAGACGCGGTCCGCGCCCAGGTTGACCAGGGATTCGACGACCAGGTCGCCGCCGTTGCGTGGGACGTGGGCGGGGTCGAGGGGGCCGCGGGCGGTGGTGGAACTCATGGCGGAGGACCTCGCGAGGACGGCAGGAATCGCCTGCGGAGCGGGAAGGTGCGAAGGATGGGTGCGGCGCGGGTGCGGCTCGGGGCCGGGGCCGCGGGCCGAGGCGGCGCGGTGGGCGATGGTCGTCGGGCCGGGGTCGGCACGTCGGCCGTTCGCCGTATGGGTATGAACCTACGTCCGGGTGCGGACACCGGTGAAGTGGCTCTTTTGTCCATTATCATGATTCAAAATAGATGAATCGTCCGGCCAGGAGGTGTTGCCATGCCGTCGGTCGACTCCTCTTCCGCCGCCCCCGACGTCCCGGACCTCGCGGCCGGTCCCGATGTGCCGAGCGTCCCGCTGAGCGTGTTGCTCGCCGATCCGACGCTCGGGCTGCGCCAGATCGCCGGTCCGCGCGAGGATCGGCCGGTGTCCACGACCGGGGTGACCGAGTTGGAGGATCCGACGCCGTATCTGATCGGCGGCGAACTCCTGCTCACCGCCGGGGTGCCCCTGCCCAAGACCGCCGAGGGCATCGACGCGTACGCCGGGCGGATCGCCCGGGCGGGCGCCAGTGCCCTGGGCTTCGGTCTGGTGCCGGTCTACGACGAGGTGCCCGCCGCGTTGGTCGAGTCCTGCGATCGGCACGGGCTGCCGTTGTTGCGGGTGCCCGACGGCACGCCGTTCGTGGCGGTCAGTCGGGCCGCGCACGCCGCGATGACCGAGTCGCGGTATCGGGACCTGCGCCGGATCAGTCGGGCCCAGGGCGCGCTGGTCACCGCGGCGGTGCGGGCCGACGCGCTGCGGTCGGTGCTCAATCGGCTCGCGGTGCAGTTGGACGCGTGGACCGTGCTGCTGGATCCGGCCGGCAACGAGCTGGTGGCCGCGGGGGCGCGGCCGGGGCCGGCCGCGCCGGAGCGGCTGCGCGCGCTGATGGTGCGCACGATCGCGCAGTCGCGCGCCGGCGGGTCCGGGCGCGGGCGGCTCGCGCCGACCACGGCCGCGGACCACCACGACGGGCTGCATCTGACCGTGCACGCGCTGCCCGGTGCCGAGGGCGGCGCGGCGCCGCCCGCGATCGGGGTCGTCGCGGCCACCGCGCCGACCGCGGTCCAGCACTCGGTGACCGCGGTGGCGGCGGTGTTGTTGTCGCTGCTGACCAGTCCTCGCCATGCGCTCGGCGGCGACAGCGACAGTTCGGCCGCGCTGGTGCGGCTGATGCTCGGCGAGTCGCCGCAGGAAGTGGCCGCGCTGTTGCTGCCGGCCGCGCCGGGCGCCGGCTGGGTGGTGGTGCGCGGTCGGCTGGGCCGGCCTCGGTCGGGTCCGGCGGCGGGCGCGGGGGCGGGCCGGGATCCGGTGCAACTGGCCGCGTTGGGAACCGCGTTGGGCACGCCGTATCTGGATCTGCGCGGCCGGGACGTGTACGCCCTGGTGCCCACCACGCCCGGGGCGCCCGCGGCGGATCCGGCGGCGGCGCATCGGCTCGGCTGGACGCTCGGTTTCAGCGCCCCGTCCGCGACGGCCGACCTGGCGGTGGCGGCCAATCAGGCCGAACGCGCGCTGCGGCACGCCCTCGCGGCGGGGGTGCCCGCCGGGCGGCACCGGGACCAGGACCTGAGCGTGCACTCGCTGGTGCCCGCCGCCGACGCGACCGCGCTGGCCCGCGCCCGGTTCGCGGCCCTGGCCGGCGCGCCCTCGCCCGGATACCACGTGCTGTTGGAGACCCTGCGCAGCTGGCTCGCCCACCACGGCAGTTGGGATCGCACCGCGACCGCGCTCGACCTGCACCGCAACACCGTCCGCCAGCGCATCGGCCGGATCGCCGAGTTGCTCGACCTGGACCTGCACGACCCGGACGTGCGGATGGAACTGTGGTTCGCGTTGCGCTGGTTGCCGGGCGAACGACCGGCCGGCGAGTCGCCGGGCCCGTCGGCGACGCCGCCGCCACCGGACGTCGAACCGGGGTAGGTCGGCCCGGATCAGCCGGGGCCGGCTCCCCCGGCCGGCTCGGCGGCGGGGTCGGGGTCCGGCGCGGTGAATCCCGACGCCGCCCGGATGATGCGCCGGGTCATCGGGTCCGACCAGGCGTTGGGCGACAACACCTCGATCCAGATCGCGCGGGCGGTCTTGCGGCCGATGTTCTCCCAGGAGATCAGCGTCCGGGACGGGAAGGAGACCGAGTCGCCCTCGGCGACGTCTATCGGTTCGGCGACCCGCGCGTGGTCGCCGAGCCCGCCGCCCACCCGAAAGCGCAGCGTGCCGGACATCAGGAAGGCGAAGGTCTCGCCCGGACGCGAGTAGGGACCACCGCTGGAGCCGTGCGGTGGGATGGACAGCAGGGCCGGTTCGAGGTCGTGGCCGGGGCGCAGGAGTTCCTCCCACCGCACGCCGCCTTCGAGGACCACGGTCGCACGCTCGTCGGCGCGCACCACGCTCGCGTCGGTCCGGGTGAACGACGCCAGACTGCTCATCGGAACCCCGAGCGCGTCGGTGATGCGCGCGATCAACTGGGTCGAGGCGCGCTCGACGCTGCGTTCGATCGAGGACAGGTGCGACACCGAGGTGTCCGTCAGCGCCGCGAGTTCCTTGAGGGACAGGCCACTGGCCAATCTGGCGCGGCGCAGCCGACCGCCGTCGGCGGGCTCCTCCGGCGCCGGGACGTCGTCGGGACCGCTCAACGAGGTGCGGATGGCGGCCGGATTCCAGCCGTGCCGCTGCCGCAGATCGGCGATCCGCCGGGCCCGGCTCACGTGTTCGGGACCGTAACGGCGCTGGCCGCCGGCCGTGCGGTCCGGCACGAGCAGCTCTTGTTTCTCCCACGCCCGGAGCGTCTGAGGGCTGACCCCGACCTCGGCGGCGACATCGCCGATGCTTCGCCAATTCATGCTCGGGAGTCTAGGCCGGACGTCGTCCCGACTCTCGACAAACTTACATCGTTACTGTAACTATGGCGCCCCAAGCGGAGAGGGGAAGCCCAAAATGTCGTCCGTGCAACGGATCGCCTTCGGTACCGGCTCGGGGTCGGCGTTGCTCAGACCCGGCAGCACTCCCGGATCCCCGACGGTGCTCTTCGTACACCCGGCCAATCTGCAGGCCCGCTGCTGGCGGGCGGTCCTGGCTGCGGTGCCGGCCGAGTGGACGTGTCTGGCCGTCGACCTGTCCGGACACGGGTGTTCGGGCCGCCGCGCCGAGTACGACCTGGCCGGCTGGGTGCGCGAGTGCGTCGAACTGCTGGACGCCCGCGAGGTCGGCGGCGTGCACGTGGTGGGCGCCTCGGTCGGCGCGGCCGTGGCGGTGGAACTGGCCGCCGCGTACCCGGACCGGGTGGCGAGCGTCGCCACGGTCGGCGGGGCCTTCCGCCCGGCCGAGCCGGCCGCCTCGCGGGAATTCCTCGCGGCCGTCGCCGCCAGGGGTGCGCGCAACGCCGTGTTGGACATCCTGGCGAGCGAACCCGGCCTGGACGAGGTCCTGGTGGCCGAGGTCGCCGCCGACATCGGCGTCGACTCCGACGCGGAGGCGGCGCGCGTCTGGACGGCGGCCGCGGCGGCCGCCGGACTGGACGCCGCGCCGGGACTGCGCTGCCCGACGCTGGCCATCGTCGGGGACCGCGACCTCGGCTGTCCCGTCGAGGACTCCCGGGCCTTCGCCGAACTCACCGGCGGCCGGCTCGCGGTCATCGTCGAGCACGGACACCTGCCGATGTACACCGCCCCCAACCGGGTCGCGGCCTACCTCGCCTCGCTGATCGACGGCACCCGGGAACACCGCGCCCACGATCGAGACCCCATCACCGGAACAGGAAGCCGATCATGACCGAAACCCCGTTCGCCGAGCGCACCGCGCCGAAGGCGGACATCGCCGAGATCCTCAGGCTGCACAAGCAGTGGTGGGAGTCGAACATCGGCTGGGACATCGACCGCATGGTCGAGGTGTTCCCGTCCCCGGGCGACGAATATCTGATGTTCAACTTCAACGGCCACCCCTACTTCGACATGACCGAGAAGGTCGCGTTGTGGAAGTGGTACCGCGAGATCATCGCCCAGCCGGGCGGCCTGCGGACCGAGATCATGCGCCTGGAGGTCCGCGGCGACACCGCCTGGCTGGCCTGCGAGTTCACCATCGACGCGGAGATGCTCGACGGCGGCGAGTGGACCGCGGACTCGGTCGACGCCACCATCGGCCGGGCCACCGAGATCTACCACCGCGACAACGGAACGGGCGCGCCCGAGTGGCGCATGTGGCACACCCACATCACCGCGCTGCCCGACCCGGACGAGACCCGGCCCGGATTCGCCGACTCCACCAACAGCCGCGGCCTGGGCAAGGTGCCGTGGAACCCGCTCCCGAAGGGCGTCTGACCATGACCGTCACTCCGGGTTCCCCACGCATCTCCCTGGTCCTGGGCAGTTCCCAACACCCGGCCGAGATCGTCGCGGCGGCCGAGGCCGCCGAGCGCGGCGGCTTCGACGAACTGTGGGTCGGCGAAGACTACTTCTACACCGGCGCCATCGCCGCGGCCGGCGCCGTGCTGGCCGCCACCCGACTCCCGGTCGGCATCGGCATCGTGCCCACCACCTCGCGCCATCCCGCGCTCCTGGCCATGGAGTTGGCGACCCTGGCCGGCCTGTACCCGGGTCGGCTCAGGGCGGGCGTGGGCGCGGGTGTCCCCGACTGGCTCGACCAGATGGGGATTCGCTCGAAGACCCCGCTGTCCTCGGTCCGGGACGTCATCGCCGCGCTGCGCACGCTGCTCGCGGGCGACACCCTGACCGTCGAGGCGTCCTCGTATCGGGCCCGCGAGGTGCAACTGGCCCATCCGCCCACCGTCGTGCCGCCGATCCTGGCGGGCGTGGGCGGTCCCAAGGCGCTGGCCATGTCGGGCGCCGCCGCGGACGGCACGGTGCTCTCCGTCCTCGCCGGGACGCGCTACGTCGAGTGGGCGGCCCGCACCGTCGCCGCCGGCGGCGGCGGTCCGGAGCACGACCTGGTGGCGTACGTACTCTGCTCGATGGACGACGATGCCACGATCGCCCGCGAACGGTTGCGCGAGTTGTTCGGGCTCTACCTGTTGGCCGGGCCGCGCAATCCGATGACCGAGGCGCACGGCATCGCGGACGAGGCCGAGGCACTGGCCGCGCTCGACTTCGACGACGCCGTACGCGCCATTCCGAACGCGTGGCTCGACGAGTTGGCGGTGGTCGGCACACCCGCGGACTGCGCGAAGCGGATCGGCGCACTGGCCGAGGCCGGGGCGGACTGCGTCGCGCTGTGCCTGCTCCCCGGCGAGGACGGCACGGCGCAGGTCGACCGCCTCTCCCGCGACCTGCTCCCGCTGATCCGGGCCCGGTCCGCCGGGTGACACCCGCGGCGGCCGAACCGGGACCCGCCCGAGGTCCCGGTTCGGCCGCCGGGGCGGCCCCGCGACGCCCTGCCGGCCCGGCACACATCACAGATCGGAGATCGCGATGACCTATTCGATAGTGGGTTTCCATCCGCACGACGGCTCCCTCGGGTTCGCCTCCCAGTCGCACTTCTTCGCCGTCGGCTCCGTCGTCGGCGATGCCGAGGCCGGCGTCGGTGTGGTCGTCAGCCAGGCGTTCGCCAACACCGACTGGCCGCACGAGGGGCTGGCCCTGCTCCGGGCCGGCGCCACGCCCGACGACGTGTTGCGGACGCTGGTCGCGGGCGATCCGCTGGCCGACTACCGCCAGGCGATCGTGATGGACGCCACCGGCGCGTACGCGTGCTTCACCGGCGGCCGTTGCGCACCGCACACCGGCGTCGCCCGGGGCGAGGGCGTGGCCGCGGTGGGCAACATGCTGGCCTCGGACGACGTGTGCCGGGCCATGGTCGCCGCACACCGCGACGCGGCGTCGGCGTCGGCGTCGGCGCACACGGATCGACTGGTGGCCGCCCTGGAGGCCGGCGAGCGGGCCGGCGGCGACGCCCGGGGATCGCAGTCGGCGGTGGTCAAGGTGGTCGACGGCGTGCGCGGCGAGCGGCCCTGGCGACACGTGCTCGCCGACATCCGGGTCGACGACCATGCCGATCCGGTACGCGAGTTGCGCCGCCTGTTGCCCGTGCACGAGGGCTTCCGCACGATCGGGGCCGCGTTGTTCGCCCCGCCCCTGGTGATCGGCGACGCGGCGGGCATCACCGCCGCCGAGGCCCACGAGACGGTCCGGGCGCTCACGGCGGCCGGGGCCGGCCTCGGCGGCAATGCCGAGGCGGACCTGTGGCGGGCGGTGATCCTGCTGCGCTGCGGCGAGGCCGACGCGGGCCGCGCGCTGCTGGCCGAGCTGGTCGCCGACCGGCCGCAACTGGGCGAATTCGCCCGCGGCCTGGCCCGGGTCGGGATCCTGCCGAAGGTCGAGGTGCGACCGTGAGGCCGGCCCGAGCCGGCAACGCGAACGGGTCGCGCCCGCCGGTCGAGGACTTCGTCCGAGCCGACCGGGTGCGCGAGACCGCCGCCGCCCTGGTGCGCATCGACACCCGGAACCCGCCCGGCCGCGAGTCGGCGGCCGTACCGGCGCTGTCGGACCTGCTCGACGCGCTGGGTTGCGACACACACGTGTTCACCTCGCGGTCCGGGCGGCCCTCGGTGCTCGCCACCCACGGCGGCGGCGCGCCGGGCCGGCCGACCCTGCTGATCAACGGCCATGTGGACGTCGTACCGGTCGCCGAGGCGGACTGGACGGTGCCCCCGTTCGACGGGGTCGTGCGCGACGGACGCCTGATCGGGCGCGGCGCGGCGGACATGAAGGGCGGCATCGCCGCGGCGATCGAGGGACTGCGCGCCTGTCTCGACTCCGGCGTCGAGCTCGGCGCCGACATCGTCTTCCACCTCGTCGCCGACGAGGAGACCGGCGGCACTCACGGTACGGCCGAACTGGTGGCCGCCGGCCTGGTCCGGGCCGACGCGTGCATCGTCCCCGAGCCCACCGAGCTGCGGATCGCGGTGGCCGAGCGCGGCTCCTGGCAGGCCCGGATCGAGGTGTCCGGCACGGCGGGGCACGGCGGCGACCCGGCTCGCGGACGCTCCGCCGTCGCGGACGCGGCGCGGATCACCACCGCGCTGCATCTGGCCCCCTTCCACCCCCGCCCGCACCCGCTGCTGGGCAGCCCGACCTGCAACGTCGCGATGGTGCGCGGCGGGGTCGCCGCCAACGTGATCGCGCCGGGCTGCGCGTTGACCATCGACCGGCGCACGCTGCCCGGGGAGAGCGCCGAGGACGTGCACGCCTCGATCGTGCGGATGATCGACGCGGCCTGCCCGGACGTCGACTACCGGGTGATCCCCACCTTCTTCTGCGAGGGCTCCGAACTGCCGCTCCCGCACCCCTTCCCGGACTTCGTCGACGCCTGTCGGCCCGACGCCGGGCCGAACGAGGGCTTCGTCGGCCTGTATCTCGGCTCCGACGCCCGCTTCCTGCGCAACGACCTGCGCATTCCCACCGTCGTCTACGGGCCGGGCTCGATCCGTCAGGCGCACGGCGCCGACGAGTGGGTGGCCCTCGACGACCTCACCACGGCCGCACGCACCCTGGCCCGCGCCATGGCGGGATTCGCCGACTTCGCGGCGGATCAGGCCGCCGCCGACCGGCACCAGAGCAGACAAACGACCGAAAAAATGTAGATTCTGCCCCAGATGAAGGAGGGCACATGGTTGACCACGCAGGTGCGGTGACCGGCAGGCAGGCAACAGGGGCCGAGAACGCCCGCGGTCCGGTGCTGGAAACCCGCTCCATCGACTACGTCCCCCAGTCCGAGCGGCACGGCCGCGCCTGGCATCAGGCGCCGTTCTGGTTCACCGGACAGTTCGTCCCCACCACGATGGTCGTCGGCTTCGCGGGCCCGGTGCTGGGCCTGTCGATCGGCTGGTCGATCGTGGCCACCGTGCTGGGCATCCTGTTCGGCACCTGCTTCATGGCCTTCCACGCGAATCAGGGGCCCACCATGGGCCTGCCGCAGATGATCCAGTCCCGCGCCCAGTTCGGCACCCGCGGCGCACTCGTCCCGATGCTCGCGGTGATCTGCGTCTACATCGGCTTCAGCGCGTTCGGCGTGCTCCTGGCCTCCCAGGTGCTCGAATCGGTACTGCCCGGCTCCTCGACGGTGTGGGCCGTCGTGATCGTGCTGCTCGCGACCGGCGTGGCGATCGTCGGCTACGACCTGCTGCACACCGTCCTGCGCCTGCTGCCGTACCTGGTCGTGCCGATGTTCGCGATCCTCACCGTGCTGGCGCTGATCCACCTGGAGCCGCACCCGGTCGAGCACTCCGCCGCCTTCACCCCTGCGGCGGCACTGGCCCAGTTCGTCGCGGCGGCCGGCTACCAGCTCGGCTACGCGGTGTACGTCTCGGACTACTCCAGATATCTGCCCGCGGACACCTCCGAACGCGGCGTCATCGGTTGGACGTATGCCGGGGCCGCGCTGTCGGCGATCTGGCTGATGGTGCTCGGCAACTTCATCGCCGGTTCGGTACCGGTGCCCGACGCGCTGGTCAACCTCCAGGACATCGGCGACACCCTGTTCGACGGCTTCGGCAAGACCGCCGTGGTCGCCGTCCTGGTCCCGAGCGCGATCGCGGTGATGGGCGTCAACCTCTACGGCGCGATGCTCTCCGGCCTGAGCATCGTCCAGGCGTTCCGTCCGATCACCCTGACCCTACGCACCCGCGTCACCGGCATCGTGGCCGGCGCGGCGGTCGCCCTGGCCGTGGCCGAGGGCCTGCCGTCGAGATACCTGGGCAGCTTCAACGACTTCATCACGCTGATCCTCTACGTGCTGGCGCCGTGGACGGCGGTCAATCTGATCGACTACTACTTCGTCCGCCGGGGCCACTACGCCATCACCGAGATCTTCAGCCCGAACAGCATCTACGGGCGCTGGGGATGGCGCGGCCTGCTCTCCTACGCGCTGGGCGTCGCGGCCCTGGTGCCGTTCATGGTCACCGGCTTCTACACCGGGCCGATGGTCGACACCCTCGACGGCGCCGACATCGCCTTCGTCGTCGGGCTCGTGGTCTCCGGCGCGGCCTACTGGCTGACCACCCGGGGACTCGACCTCACCGCCGAGCAACAGGCCGTCGAACGCAGCAAGTTGCTCCTGGACGGCACCGACGCGGTGGCCCGCCCCCGCGCCGGCGGCTAGTCCCGCCCCGATCGCCGCGGTGCGGGCGGTCGGTGGTGAGCGGCGCATCCGCCCGCAACCACCCCCGCCCGCACCGCGGCGCCGTCCCGCCCGTCGACGGCTCACGGCTCGCCGCCGCCCGACGCCGCAGGGGGCGTCCGGTCAGCCCTCGGCCGGGAGCTGGTAGACGTTGTCCGGGGTCACGATCGAGGTGATCGCCTCGGCGAACAGCGTGCTCGGCTCGTTGCCCTCGTGCAGGATGTCGGTGTTGAGCAGGATCACCATCGTGGCGTCCTGCTCGGGCAGGTACATCGTCACACTCTCATAGCCCGGCAACGACCCGTTGTGCCCGACCCAACCGTGGGTGCGGAACAGACCCAGGCCGTACCCGGCGCCGTCGAAGCCGGGGACCGGCACGAACTTCTCCCGTTCCGCCTGGGTGGCCGGCGAGAGCAGGGTGCCGGTGGCGACCACCTTGGCCCAGCGGCGCAGGTCGTGCAGGTCGGAGATCATCGCGCCGGCCGCCCAGCCCCAGCTCGGGTTCCAGTCGGTCGCGTCGGCGACGTCGCCGCTCAACGTCTGGTCCGTGTACCCGTGCGCGTGCGGCTCGGGGAACTCGGCGCCCCTGGGGAACAGCGTGTGGTGCAGGCGGGCCGGCCCGGTGACGCGCTTGTGGACGAAGTCGGCGAGCGGCATGCGGCCGAGCTTCTCCACGACCAGACCGAGCAGCACGGTGTTGGTGTTGGAGTACTGGAACCGCGTACCCGGGGCGAAGACGTTCGGGTGCCGAAAGCCGTAGGCCAACAGTTCCTCGGGGGTGAACGGGCGGGTCGGGTCGGACAGCAGCGCGTTCACGAAGTCCGGGTCGGCGGTGTACGAGAACAGACCGCTGCGCATCTCCGCCAGTTGCCGGATGGTGATGTGCTCGCCGTCGGGAACACCGTCGAGGTAGGCGGAGATCGGGTCGTCCAGCCCGATCAGGCCGTCGTCGACCAGTTCCAGCAGGGCGGTGACGGTGAAGGTCTTGGTCTCGCTGCCGATCCGCATGTTGAGATCGGGCGTCATCGGCGCGCCGGTCGCCTTGTCGGCCACCCCGGTCGATCGCACGTAACTGCCCCGACCGGGCAGCCACAGGCCGACGGTCACCCCGGGAACGCCGGCCACCTGGCGGGTCTTCTCGATCGCCTCGTCGAGGCGGGCCACCAGCGCGGGGTCCAGGCCGTCGGGTGGGCAGTCGTCGGGCGGATCGGCGGTGATCACGGCGGTGGTCGGCGGGCCGGCCTGGGCCGAGGGCACGGTCAGGGTGAACGGGACCAGGGCGGAGAGGACGAACAGGACGGTGGCGAGGCGACACGCAGGGGCACGACGCATGGCGGGATGTCTCTTCCGAGAGTGGGGGATCCGGTCCGACCAAGATCACCCGTCGCCCCGGTCCCGGCCGCACACCGCACGAACACCGCCCGGCAGGTCCACCCGTATGGCCCCGACGCCGGCCACGATCGGCGGCCGAACGTCGGCGAGTCCACGGGTCTGCGAGTCGGCGCGCCGTCGTCGGGCGCGGCGTCAGGTGTCGGTGTCGGCCGCGTGCAGCAGCGAGCGCACCCGGCCGTCCGGGCCGAACCGGTATTGCAGGGCCCACTCGCAGAACTCGCGGGTCACCTCGTCCGGGTGGTCGCGCATGGCCTCCAGGAGTTCCTCGGACGCGTCCGTTCGCCCGGCCCGGCGATCCTGGGCGGTGAAGGTCAGCAGATAGGCCAGTGCGCGCGACACCGGGTAGTACCGCTCGTCGCCCCTGGTCAGGTCGCCGATGGCAAGTTCGCGCAGGATCACGGCCGTTCCGGTGCGGACGGTTTTGAGGTTGCCGCGATCCCGGGCACCGAAGCCGGCGCCGAAACAGTCGCCGATGGCGAACAGCACGGCGTGCAGCTCGGTGATCCGGGCGTCCGTCGGTCCGGCCGCCAGTGCGGCGTACGCCTCCTTGCCCGCCTGGACCAGGATCCGCGCCACGGTGTTGTCCCGGCGCTGGAGGAAGCCGATGGCGAACAGCGCCCGTACCCGCAACCAGGACTGTTCCTTCTCGTGTTCGAGCACATGTTCCAGCGCGTGCACGATCGCGCCGGTCCACCCGCCCGACAGCAGCGTGTCGACGGCCCGCCGCCGTTGCACCACGGCGTTTTGCAGGAGCAGGTGCAGGAACAGGGCCTTGGTGGGTTGCCGAATGCGCTCGGGGATCTCCTGCGAGTCCAGCGAATCGGCGGCGGCCCGCACGACGGCGAACCAGGATTCGTCCTCGGGGTCGGGGGTCGGC
Organism: Embleya sp. NPDC005971; assembly: GCF_040629175.1. Taxonomy (NCBI): domain Bacteria; kingdom Bacillati; phylum Actinomycetota; class Actinomycetes; order Kitasatosporales; family Streptomycetaceae; genus Embleya; species Embleya sp. NPDC005971. The sequence goes on from NZ_JBEXUX010000016.1 coordinate 113,240, forward strand.
CACGTGTTGCAGACCGGCGTGCCGGCGTCGAGGACGGCTTCGAGGGTGGCCGCCGTCCAGCGCAGGCCCCCCGCCATTCGCGCACCCGCCGCCTGTGCCCGGAACCACCGCACCAACTCCCGCAGTTCGCTCTCGACCGCACCCACACAACGCGCCTGCGCGTCGTCGCTGCGGTGTAACGGGTTCTGCACGAGCGTGCGTTGCCACAGTCCCAGTGCGGCGGTTCCGCGTTCCCTGATCGTCGACCCCGGGTCGGTCGCGCGCGCGATCAGCAGCTCGCGCACCCAGTCGTCCTCGGGCGGTGACCACGATCGGGGAATCACCACGGCCAGTTCCAGGTCCAGCGAACGTCCCGGGCACACGCTCCGGCGCCGCAGTTCCTCGGCGTCGGTCAGCAACCGGATCACCCACCCCTTGAGATGCGAGCTGGAGCTGAGGTTGTCCTCGCACAGGTGGACCAGTTGGGTGAGCACCCGCCAGTGTCGAAAGCCCAGCGGCGAGGTGCGCAGGGCGTCGCCGATCAGGTCGCCGAGATCGGCGTCGTAGGCGTACTTGGTGAGGCTGCCCAGCAATACCAGTGCGTCGATGTTGCGTGGTGTGGGCGGGGCGCCGCCGATCAACGCGAGTCGTTCGGCGATCGCATGGATCTTCTTCTTGTACTTCTGCCGCAACTCCGAGGACGAACGTCTGGCGTGCTCGACCGGCATGAACAGGGACAGCAGGGCCGACGCCTGGACCAGCACGGCGAATTCGGTGTCCGCGTCGTCCTGCAGGATCTCCCACGTCCACCCGGCCGGCAGGTGTGCTGGCAGGTTGTCGTTGCGGGCGAGTCCGCGCAGCCGGATGCCGAGCGAGTTCAGGCCGCCCAGAGATTCGGTGTCGGGGGCCAGTGCGACCAGGGTCCGGTCCAGGTTGCGCAGCCAATCGCCGGTCAGCGCCACCGGTTCGCGACTCGTCGCCCGGCTCGGGGACACCGCGTTCGTGGTCGGGCCGCGCAGGCTGCCGGTGATCTTCGCCGGCGCGCTGCCCGTTCCACGCGCCACGGCGTTCTGTGAAATCCCGTACCGCTCCAGGCGGGCCAACTGGGCGGCGAGCGCGTAGCGCATCAACTGCCCCACGTCGTCGATGTCGTCGACGCGGTGCCGAATACGTTCGTCGCCGGGCCTGAGGGCGTCACGGTCGACACCCTCGACGGCGGTGCGCTCTCCGGGGTTCATTCCGAAACGCTAACAGCGCTGTTCGCGCTGCGCATCGCACCTGTCGGTATGCGTGCCCAGCCTGTTACCGGTTCGCATCGGACCCGTCCTGACCTGCATGAACGACTTCGCCCGGGCAGCGGGACGACCTTGTCGGGCGAGCGCGACGCCGCCCACGATGGGGATCGCAAGCCAATCCTCGGCACGACCCGACGCCCCCTTGGAGCGACATGCCCGAGATTTCCCCCGCCGCCGACCCGAGCGTCCCCCAGGTGGCGCACGCCCCCGGCGGGCAGCCGCAACCGGTCGACGAGCAGCCGCCGTTGGCCGCCCGCGGATCGCAATGGTCGGGCGCCCTCCACGCGTTCGGCTACATCGGCCTGGCCCGGTTGGCGCAGGCCGAGTTCGACCTCGACGGGGTCGTCGCCGCTCTCCCCCTGTACGCGGTGTCCGTGGCCGCCGCCGGGTCGACCGGCGCGCTCGCCCGTCGCCTCACCGACCGACTCGCCCGGCGCGGTGGCGCGTTCCCGCGCGCGTGCCGCGCGATCGTCGCGGTGCTCGCCGCGTGCGTCCCGCCCCCGACGGCGCTCCCGTGGCTCGCCCCGCAAACCCTGGTCGACGTCCCGACGTCGGTGGCGGGTCCGGGTCCGGGTCGTGGCCCGGTCGGCGAACCCCTCGGCGGCCGGCCTCCGGTCCCCGAACGGCACCCGGACGTCGTCCCGAGCCGCAGACACCACCTGCGGCGCCGCCGGTCCGCCCCGTCCGACGCACGCTGATCCGCACACGCGAATCCGCCCACAGCGGATCTGCCCACAGCGGATCCGCTCTGGGCAGATCCGCTGGGTGTCGTCGGGCCCGGCGGCGCAAGGTTGCACCATGAGCGATGACACGAAACCCCCGCTGTTCCAGGAACACATGCGGCGCGAGCTGTACGGGCAGCGCGTTCTGCTCCTCGACGGTCCGTTGGACGACGACAACGGCACGATGCTCACCACCCAACTGCTCGCCCTGGCGACCGAGGACCCCGCCGCGGACATCGCGTTGTGGATCCACTCGCCCGGCGGTTCGGTGCCCGCGATGCTCGCGATCCGCGACGTCATGCGGCTCGTCCCGTGCGACGTGTCCACCCTCGTCTTCGGCATCGCCTACAGCGCGGGCCAGTTCCTGCTCTCCTCGGGCGCACCGGGAAAGCGCCGGGCGCTGCCGCACTCGCGAGTGCTCATGCACCAGGGCTCGGCCGGCATTGGCGGGACCGCCGTCGACATCGAGTTGCAGGCCAACGACCTTCGGCACACCCGGGACACGGTGCTCGGTCTGATCGCGGAGGACACCGGCCAACCCATCGAACGCATCTTCGAGGACTCCCTGCACGACCGCTGGTACACCGCGCAGGAGGCCCTCGACTACGGCTTCATCGATGCGATCGTCCAGGAGTTCGACGAGATCGCCCCGCGCGGTGCTCGCCGAACCGCCAAGAGTGCCGGATTCCGGGGAGCCCTGTGATGAGTACCTACGCCATTCCGAACGTCATCACCCGCGACTCCCGCGGCGAACGCATCATGGACGTGTATTCGCACCTGCTCGCGGAGCGCGTCGTCTACCTGGGCACGGCCATCGACGCGGGTGTCGCCAACGCGCTCGTGGCCCAGTTGTTGTTCCTGGAGGCGGACAACCACGAGCAGGAGATCCAGTTCTACATCAACTGCGAGGGCGGCGACCCCAGCGCCATGCTGGCGGTGTACGACACGATGCGCTACGTGCGTTCGGAGATCGCCACCACGTGTGTCGGGCAGGCCGTCGCGGTGGGGGCCGTGCTGCTCGCCGCGGGCGCCCCCGGCAAGCGCGCCGCGCTGCCCCACGCCCGGGTCGTGCTGCACCAGCCCGCCGCGCAGGGACGCGGCACCATCCCGGACCTGATCCTGCAGGCGGACGAGGTGGTGCGGGTGCGCTCGGACATCGAACGGATCCTCTCCCGGCACACCGGCCAGAGCACGACCACCCTGCGGGCGGACACCGATCACGACCGGGTCTTCACCGCGACGGGGGCGCAGGAGTACGGACTCGTCGACGTCGTGCTCGAAGAGCGGTGACGCGCCCGGATCGGCGCGCCACCACCGCCTGCGATCGGGCGGTCAGGCCGCCAGGGCGAACACGGTGCGGCCGACCGCAGTCGAACGAGCCTCCGGGCGGCGGCTCTTCAGGTTCTCGCTGACCGCGAGGGTCAGATCGACCAGGGTGACGCCGAGGGCGCCGGCCATCGCCGCGATCATCTCGCTCGACGGTTCCTTGATACCGCGCTCCACCTCGGAGAGGTATTGCGGCGAAACGCCGGCGCGGCCCGCCGTCTCGACGAGCGTCTCGCCGCGGGCGTGGCGAAGCGAGCGCAGGCTCTCGCCGAGCAGATCCCGCCACAACGGCTCGCGACTCGGCGCGGCCGACCGGCTCGGTGCGGCCGATCGACTCGGCGCGGTCGACCGGCGCGATCCGGGCGCGAGCGCGGGATCGCGGGTCGGTACGGGGGTCGGCGCCACTGCGGGCACGGGCGCCGGGGCCGGTGCGGACGCGGAGGTCGGCGCGGCGTGCCGGTCGTCGTCGGTACGGGGCGAAAGCGGTGGGGCGGTCTCGGCCATGCCTCATGGTAGGCCGCCCCCCTCCCGCTTTCCCCCTTGTCCGCCCGCAGCGGAATCCGGTGCGGCGTCGAACCGGCGGGCACAGGTGACGGATAGGGAGATTGTTGGTCTAGACCTTTGTGCCCCCATGCCGCAGGCTGGATGCCACGTGCCCGTCCCGACCCCGCGTCGACGGAAGGCTCTCCCATGCGCATCCGCACCCTGTCACTCGCCCTGGTGACCACCGTGGCCGCCGCGCTCGCCTGCGCCCCGTTCGCCCGAGCCGAGGCAGGCCCCTCACCCGCGTCCGCGTCGGTCGTGCTCGTCTCCACGTCGGCGCAACTCAAGGCCGCACTGGGCGCGGCCGTCCCCGGCGACACCATTCGCCTCGCCGACGGCACCTACACGGGCAACTTCCAAACGACACGGGCCGGTCGCGCCGATGCCCGGATCACCCTGACCGGCTCGGCGAACGCGGTGCTGCGCACCAACACCGGCGGCGGCAACGCGCTGTACCTCAACGGCGCCTCCTACTGGACCGTGCGCGGCATCACCCTCACCCACGCCCAGAAGGGCATCATGATCGACGCCGCCCGCGGGGTGCTGGTCGACTCCGTCACGGTGCACGAACTCACGATGGAGGGCGTGCACTTCCGCAACTCCAGCAGCGACGGCGCGATCGTCGACTCGCGCATCCTGGACACCGGCCGGGACAACCGCGGGATGGGCGAGGGGGTGTACGTCGGCACCGCCAACAATCTTTCCGACCACAGCGACCGGGTACAGATCCTGCGCAACGTGATCGGCCCCGGGGTGCGCGGCGAGGGGGTGGACCTGAAGGAGGGCACCACCGGCGGCCGGGTCGCCGACAACACGTTCGACGGCACCGGCCTGACCGGCAACAACTACGACGACTCGTGGGTCGACGTGAAGGGCAACGGCTACCTGATCGAGCACAACACCGGCCGAAACACCACCAACAACGGCTTCGAGGTGCACACCCAGGCCCCGGGCTGGGGTTGTGGCACCGTCTTCCACGCGAACCACGCCGACCTGACCGGTGCGACCGGCCTCGACCGGCTCGCGATCCACGCCCCGGCGTACGGCGCCGGTTGCCCGATCACGGTCACCGCCGACAACGCGGTCACGGGAGGCAACGGCCTGGTCGATCCGGGCGTGCCGGTCACCCCGTGAGGGCGCCGGCCTCGCCGATCGGCCGGGGCCGCGCCCGACTTCCGAAGGCGGGGCACGGTCCCGGCTGCCGGGTGCGGCCGCTCAGGTGCCGGCCAGCGCCTGCGTCGGGGTCAGCCGGGACGCGCGGATCGAGGGGTGCACACCGGCGACCATGCCCACCAGGATCGCGCCGCCGAAGCCCGCGACGACGGAGGCCGGCGAGACCACCGCGGGCCAGTGTCGGAACCAGGCGTAGCCGAGGGTCGCGGCCACGCCCAGGGCGGTGCCGGCCAGGCCGCCGAGGGTGGACAGGGCGATGGACTCGGTGAGGAACTGGCCGCGGATCTGGCCACGATTGGCGCCCAGGGCGCGGCGCAGGCCGATCTCCTTTCGGCGTTCCAGGACCGAGATGAACATCGTGTTGGCCACTCCGATGCCACCGACCAGCAGGGCGACGCCGGCCAGCCCCAGGAACAGCGCGGAGAAGGTGTCCTCGGTCGCGCGCTTGGCGGCCAGCACGTCGGACGGGCGGCTGACCTGGACCAGACCGGGCAGCGCGGGGTGGACGGTCTGCGCCAGCACCGCGCGGACCGACTCGACGGCCGATTCGGCGGTGCGTACGTAGACGACGGTGGGATGGCCGTCGAAGCCCAGGTTCGTGCGCGCGGATTCCCAGCCGACCAGGACCGCACGATCGATGTCGGGGGCCAGCGGGGCGGGTGCGAGCACGCCGACGACGGTGAACCAGCGGTTGCCGATGATCACCTGGGGTGGCGCCTGACCCGGCGTCAACGTGTCGAAGCCGAGCCGGAGACCGGCCTCGTGGCCGAGTACGACGGTCGGGAAACGTTCGGTGACCGCGTCGAGGAAGCGCCCGGACCGCACCTTGCCGTGGATGGCGTCCAGGAGATTGGGTCGGCTCGCCAACACCGCGAGACCCGAGCTGTCGTTCGGGTCGACCCGGTCCGAACGGCGCACCAACGCATGGGTGTTCGCGACCGCGCTGGTAAGGGTGACCGGGCCGATCCGGGCGGCCATCGCGTCGGCGGCCTCGGGCAGCAGCACCGGGGGCTTCTGGTCCGGTTGCGGTTCGGCGCGCAGGGTGTCCGTGCCCAGCGCGGCGAGTTCGTTCATCAACGCCTTCTGGCTCGACGCCGGGATCCCGATCACGATGATCATCGTCGCGATGCCGATCGAGATGCCCAGGGCGGACAGCGCCGCGCGCATCCTGCGTGTGCGGATGCCGAGCAGGCCGAGCCACAGGATGTCGGCCGGAGCCAGCCGCACGGGTCGGGTCGGGTCGCTCGCGTCGGCGGCCCGCGCCGAGCGGGCCCGGCGGCTCACGGGCAACCGCCGAGACCCGCGACCGGCACGGGTGTCGTGGCGGCCGCGTAGTCGGCCCCCTCGTACGCCGCGAATCCCGCGGACGTCCCCCGCTCCTGCGGCACTTCGGTCGCCGGGCGCCCGCTGTCGGCGACCAGGCGGCCGTCGCGGATCTCCACTCGGCGCGGCAGCCCCGCGGCGATGTCCCGGTCGTGCGTGATGATCGCGATGGTGGCTCCCTCGTCGTTCAATCGATGCAACAACTCCAGCACCGCCTGCCCGTTGGCCGTGTCCAGGGCGCCGGTCGGCTCGTCGGCCAGGACCAGGGCGGGTGCGTTGACCAACGCCCGTGCGATCGCGACGCGTTGGCGCTCGCCGCCGGAGAGTTCGTGGGGCCGATGTCCGGCCCGGCCGGCCAGTCCGACCCGGCCGAGTGCCTCCATCGCGAGCGGCAGCCGACGGCGACGCGGAACTCCCCCGTACAGCAGCCCGGTTGCCACGTTCTCCGCGGCGGTGAGGCCGTCGGTGAGGTGGAACTGTTGGAACACGAAGCCGAGCAGGCGTCCGCGCAGTGCGGAGAGCCGGCGATCCGACAGCGCGCCGACGTCGTGACCCAGGATCGACACCGTGCCCCCGGTCGGGGTGTCCAACGTGCCCATCAGGTTGAGCAGGGTGGACTTGCCCGAGCCGGACGGGCCGACGATGCCCACGAGTTCGCCGGCGGCGATGGCGAGCGATACGTCGTCCAGGGCCTTGACGCCGCCCGGATACGCCTTGCTCGCGTGCACGACCTCCAGGACGGGGCTCACGACGTGGTCACCACCCGCGTGCCGGGCTCCAGGCCGCTGCCCTCGACCTCGACCATGCCCTTGACGAACAGGCCGGTCCTGACCGCGATCAGCCGGCCGGCGGGCAGTTGTACGGCGTACCCGCCCTCGCGCAGGGCGAGCAACGCGCCGATCGGCACCGTCAGGACACCCTTGCGGGTCTCGGAGACGAAGCGCACCCGGACGGCGGCGGCGTCGAGGTTCTTCACCGCGGCGGAATCGTCGAGGGTGACGGTCACCATCATCTTCGCCCCGCCGACATCCGTCGCGCCCTCGACGGCGTCCTTGCGCTCGGTGCTGCGGCCGATCGCGGACACGGTGCCGGCGGCCTCGGTGTTGTCCGGGAGTACGACCGTCACCGAGGTGTCCACCGCGATCGAGCCGATGTCGGTGGCGGCAACGGGCACACCGACCGCCTTGGCGGTCGGCGTTACGGTCATCACCGGCGCGCCGGACGGGTCGTCACCGAGCCCGGCGGACAGCGCGCCCACCCGGATCTCGCCGGACAGCACGGTGACATCGCCGACCTCCAGGACCCCGGTCTGCGCGGCCCCGAGTGCCTTCTGCCACTTCTTGACCGCCGCGGACAGCGCGGGCGTCCAGGTCGCCTCGCCCGCCGGCAGGCCGGCGGGTTGGCTGCCGACGTCGTAGCCGAGAGCCTTGAGGTTGTCCGCGACCATCCGCACGTCGCGGCCCTGCGGGGGCTTGGCGACGTCCTTCTTGCCGGTGTCCGTCCTGCCGGTGTCCTGCTTGGCGCCGCCCTGTCCGGAGGCGGACTGCTTGGGATCGGACTGCTTGGGGTCCGTCTGCCCGGTATCGGCCTTCCCGGCATCCGACTTCCCGGCATCCGACTTGCCGTCCGTGCCGCCACTCGCCGTGTCCCCGGCCGCCCTGCCCAGCACGCGGAACATCGGGGTCGCCCCGTAGAAGAGTGAGACCGGTCGATCGTCGAGGCGATACAGCGCCTTGCCGCGGGTGATCGTTTCCCCGCTCTTGGGCAGCCACGTCACGATGCCCTTGCGGCCGGCCTTGAGCGGCTGTTCGGTCCCGAAGCCCAGCGTGCCCGGCAGATCGCGGGCATCCGACAGGTCGGTCCTGGTCACCGCGGCCGTCGCGACGCCCGCCGACTGCTTCGCGGCATCCGACGATCCGCCGCCGCGAGCGGTGACGGCGAACGCGGCGCCCGCGCCCAGGACCAGCACCACGACGACGACCGGGACGATCCGCCGCCCCCGCCCCCGCGCGCGCCGCGGCTCGCGCAATTCGACGGTGCCGGCGCCGTCCCGGTCAGCGCTTGCCACCGAACGCCTCCATCTTGCAGTCCCGTTCGACCTTGCGCTGCTGCTCGAAGCTCAACGTGGAATCGCCCGTGTAGGTCCATCCGTCGGAGACGACCTTGACCTTCAGACCCCTCGCGTTCATGCACTTGACCCACTCGCGCATGTCGTCGTCGTACTTCGGGTTCTGCTTGGGGTCCATCTCCGGGACCATCTCCGGCAACTTGATCTCGCACTCCTTGAACTCGCGCGCGAACCTCTTGGTGCGCGCGATCTCGCCCTCCACCGAGCCGGTCTGCCGGATGTCCACGCCCTTGTCGACCAGACACGCCTCGTAGGTGTTCCACATGCGCTTCTCCTCCTCCTCCGACATGTCCAGCCGGCGCTTCGGTCGGCCGGCGGTCGACGGCTGGGACGCGTCGGCTTTCGTGGCGGGCGGCGCGGCGGCCCGGCCGCCGGGCGTACCGGGCGCGGCCGGCCGGTCCTTGGCCGCCGCGTCGGCCGTGGGCAGCGAGGCGACCTGGGACGAGGACTTCCCGGAGTCGTCGGCGCCGCATGCCGTCAGCACGAGCAGAGCGGCCAGCGCGACGCCGGACAGGCCGGCCGAACGGCTGCGGCGGGCGGACGGGAGGAACGGATGCATTCGAGGCATGGCCGTGATGTTGCCGCCCGGATGTCAGGAACCTGTCAGGTCGCGGTCAGGACCGCATCGGAACCGGGACGACCTGGGCCCGATGGCGATCCGACCAGGTCGGGGCACCTAGCATCGGCGTCATGTGCGCGCACGTGTTGGTGGCCGAGGACGACGAGAAGCAGGCCGGACTGATCCGCCTCTACCTGGAGCGTGAGGGGCACCTGGTCACCGTCGTGCACGACGGACGGGACGCGCTGGACGCGGCCCGCACGAAGCGGCCCGACCTGCTGATCCTGGACGTGATGATGCCGCGCGTCGACGGTCTGGACGTCACGCGCATCCTGCGCCGGGAGAGCGAGCTGCCGATCCTGATGCTCACCGCGCGCTCGACCGAGGACGACCTGCTGCTCGGTCTGGACCTGGGGGCGGACGACTACCTGACCAAGCCGTACAGCCCGCGCGAGCTGATGGCCCGGGTGCGCACGCTGCTGCGCCGCAGCGGGCGCCCGACCGGTCCGCCCGACCCGGTCCTGCGGGTCGGCGCGCTCTCGGTGGACCCGGTGCGCCACGAGGTGACCGTGGACGGGCGCCGGGTGGACTGCACGCCCGGCGAGTTCCGGATCCTGGAGGCGCTGGTCACCGAGCCCGGTCGGGTGTACAGCCGGCAACAGTTGCTCGAACAGGCGCACGGGTTCGACCGGTACGTGACCACCCGCACGGTCGACGTGCACGTCATGAACCTGCGCCGCAAGATCGAGACCGACCCGCGACGCCCGGTGTATCTGGTGACGGTGTTCGGCGTCGGCTACAAGATCGGCGAGCCGAGCGTGCCCGCCCGCAGGGAGCACGACGGTGGCGCGTAGGGTCCCGCTGCACCGGAGTCTGCTCGTCCGGCTGCTCGCCTCCTCGATCCTGGTCGCGGCGTGCGCGGTGGCGGCCACCGCGTGGCTGGCCGCGCAGACCACCGAGGGGGCCATCCGCGAGGGCCAGAGCCGGGTCCTGGCCGACGACACCCGGATCTACCGCACCTTGTCGACCTACGCGGCGACCCACGCGCAGTGGACCGGTATCGACCCGATCCTGCGCGAGTTGTCCCGGGACACCGGCCGCCGGATCGCGCTGACCACCCGCGAGGGCGCGCCGATCGCCGACTCGGACGCGGGACGGGGGTCGCCACCGGCGTTCCGCCGCCCGTCGGCCGTCGTGGACCCGCTCGCGGTCGACGCGACCCTGGTGCCCACCACCGGATCCGACCGGATCGACCCGGAGGCGGTGGGGCCCTTCCGGCTCACCGACGCCGAACGGGCGCAGTCGCGCCGGGAGGCCGACACGGCGCTGCGGTGCCTGCGTACGGCGGGCCGCTCCGGCGACCTCACCCAGCGGCCGAACGGGCGCTCGGTCGTCACGATCGTGGGCGAGCCCGACACGGCCGGCGACGCCACCGGCCCCGGCGTGCTCCCGACGGAGCCGGGTCCGCTCCCCATGCCCGCGAGCGCGGCGGGCTCGGCCGGCCCGCAGTCCCCGAGCGTGACGTCCGATGCCGCCGGCGATCGTCCGGGCGGCGCCGGCCGGGCCTCGAACAACGCCGTCGCCCAGTCGTGCGGTCTCGACCGACCGACCGTGCCGACCGCGACCGAGCACAAGGCGCTGGACGAACTCAACGGCCTGTTCGCGGCCTGCCTGACCCGCAAGCGCATCGCGCCGCTCACCCTCGGCATCGACCTGACCTGGGACAAGGACGCCTCGCCCGTGGTCGCCCGGGACGTCGCCGCGTGCGTGGACACCGCCCGCCGCGAGCAGCTCACCCCCTACGTGGTGCCCGCGACGCTGCTGTTCGTGGGCGACCACGACGGCTCCACCGCCCCGGTGTTCGACCTGAGCCGAGCCGACACCGTACGCATCGCCGGCGTCGCCGCGTTGATCCTGCTGCTCACCGCGGCGGTTACCGGCGTGGTCGCCGCCCGGCTGATCCGGCCGTTGACCGCACTCACCGACGCGGCCCTGCGGATGCGCGACGGTGACGACGCGACGCGGGTGGACCTGCCCGCGAACCACGAGATCGGCCGGCTCGCGGAGGCGTTCAACGACATGTCCGAGCATCGGCTCCGGCTGGAGGAGCAGCGCAAGGAGATGGTCGGCGACGTGGCGCACGAGTTGCGCACGCCGCTGAGCAACATCCGCGGCTGGCTGGAGGCGGTCGAGGACGGGGTCGCGGTGCCGGACCGGGCGTTGACCTCCTCGCTGTTGGAGGAGGCGTTGTTGCTGCAACACGTGATCGACGATCTCCAGGACCTCGCCGAGGCCGACGCGGGTCGGCTCGGTCTGCGGCCGGAGTCGGTGTCGCCGCACGAGGTCGCCGAGCAGGTGGTGGCGGCGCATCTGGCCCGGGCCGGCACGCAGGGCGTGGAACTGGTCCTGCGCGCCGACACCGACCTGCGGATGTCGGCCGATCCGGTCCGGCTGCGCCAGATGGTGGGCAACCTGGTGTCCAACGCGGTGCGGCACACCCCGGACGGCGGGACGGTGACCGTGCACGCCTACCGGGACGGGTCGGAGATCGTGTTCGAGGTGAGCGACACCGGCACCGGCATCGCGGCGGCGGACCTGCCGCACGTCTTCGACCGGTTCTGGCGGGCGGACAAGTCGCGCAACCGGCGCACCGGCGGCAGCGGGCTCGGCCTGGCGATCGTGCATCGGCTGGCGCGGGCGCACGGCGGTTCGGTCACGGTGCGCAGCACGCCCGGTGTGGGTTCGGTGTTCGCCATCCGCCTGCCGCGTTGAGCGGGCCGGATCCTGGTCGCGACGGCCTCGTCAGGACACGTCGCGGCGCAGGGCTCGACCGGCCAGGGCGCCGGTGGGCCGGCCGTCGCGCAGCGCGGGGGTGCCGTTGACCAGGACGTGCCGCATGCCGACGGCGTAGCTCGCCGGGTTCGCGTAGGTCGCCGTGTCCACGAAGTCGTCGGGCGCGAAGATCGCCACGTCGGCGTGCGCGCCGACCCGCAACACGCCTCGATCGCGCAGCCGCAGCGTGGTCGCCGGCAGGCCGGTCATCCGGCGTACCGCCTCCTCCAGGGAGACGATCCCCTCGGCGCGCGCATAGCGGCCCAGCACCCGGGCGAAGGTGCCGTAGGCCCGGGGGTGCACCGGGTGGTCGGCGAAGCGCTCGTCGACCGCCGGCGCGTCCGAGTCCGAGCCCACCGACACCCACTCCCGGGCGAAGGCGAGTCGGATGTTGTCCTCGTTGCCGATGAAGTACGCGGCGTCGGCGTGCGGCTCCGCGAGCACGATGTCCAGCATCGTGGTGATCGGGTCGGCGTCGCCCCGGGCCTTGGCGACGTCCGCGATCGTCGAGCCGGTGGGAACGCCGATGTCCGGGTGATTCGACAGGATCACGATGCCCTCGGCGCCGCCGCTCATCCGCCACAGGCTCTCCCAGTCACCACCCTCGCGCACCGCGTCCACGATCCGCGCCCGGCTCTCGGGGTCGCCGAGGCGCTGCCGGAGCGCCTTCGGGCCGCCGAGGTGGAAGGGCGGCGGGATCGCGGCCGACAGCAGGGTGCTACCGGCGATATAGGGGTAGATGTCGGCGGTCACCTCGACGCCGGCGGCCCGGGCGGCCTCGATCCGGTCCAGGACCGCGGGCATCTTGTGCCAGTTTTCCCGGCCGGCGGTCTTGAGGTGGTAGATCTCGGCGCGCGCGCCGGTGGCCCGGGCGATGTCGAGCAGTTCCTCGACGCCCTCCAGGAGGCGGTCGCCCTCGTTCCGCAGGTGCGAGATGTACAGCGCGTCGTGGCGGGCCAACACGTGGGCGTAGGCGATGAGTTCGTCCGTATCGGCGTAGCTGCCGGGCGGGTAGATCAGGGCCGAGCCCACGCCCAGGGCACCGTCCGCCAGTTCCTGTTCGAGCAGGGCACAGGCACCGGCCAGGTCGTCGGCGTCCAGCCGGCGGTCGTCGAGTCCGGCGACCGACATCCGGAGGTTGTCCGCCCCCACGAAGCTGGCCACGTTCTGACCGACGCCGCGGGCTTCGAGCTGCTCCAGGAACGCGCGCAGTCGCGGCCAGGAACGGCGGGTGCCCTCGGCCGACGGGCCGAGTTCGATCATGCCCTCGGTCATCGCGCCGGTCACCGGGCCGAGCGAGACGCCTTCACCGAAGATCTGCGTGGTGACCCCCTGATGGAGATCGGACAGGCCGCGGGGATCGTGCTGGAGGGAGAAGTAGGCGTGGCTCAGCACGTTGACGAAGCCGGGGCAGACCACGCAGCCCCGCGCGTCGATCTCGTCCCGGCCCCGGGCGTCGCCGACGTCCCCGACCGCGACCACCCGTCCGGCGTCGACGGCGAGATCGCCGTCGAACGCGGGCGATCCGCTCCCGTCGACGAGGGAACCTGCACGGACAACGAGATCGACCTGCATACGGAGCCTCTTCGGGTAACGAGTGAGCCGACTTCCCGGGTGCCCCTCAGTATTGCCGCGACCGCACGGCCGGATCATGGCCGCCGGCACGAGCGACACCTCGAAGATGTGTGCATCCGCACGAAGACCGTCGCCCGCAACGCCGGCTGCCGACGGCGCATATGCGCTTGAGCGCGGAGCGGACCGCTCATACCGTACGGACGTGTGAGCAACGCATTGCGAGAGATCACGGAGGCCAACACGCGCATCGTCGCGGTGGGCGAGTATTCGACACCCGAGGGCACGGTCGTGGTGGGACCCGCGCTGCGGGCGGCGATCTCGGGCACGGTGGGCCATCCGCCGGACGGCCCGATCGAGTCGCATCCTGCGGGCGTCGGGCATGCGACGTCCTTCGAGGTCACCGTCGAGAACAGCCTCCAGGCCGCGCGGCGCCTGTTCTCGGCGGGAGGCGGACCGGTCGCGGTGTTGAACTTCGCGTCCGCGCGCAACCCGGGCGGCGGCTACCTGCGCGGAGCCCGGGCGCAGGAGGAGGACCTCTGCCACAACGCCCTGTTGTATCCCTGCCTCCTCGCAGCCCCCGACTTCCACGCCGCCCACCGCGCCGCCGACCCGTTCTACAGCGACCGAGTCCTGTGCTCCCCCGACGTCCCCGTGCATCGCGACGAGTGGGGTCGGTTGCTCGGCGAGCCGGCTCGGGTGTCCTTCCTCACCTGCGCCGCGCCCAACGCGGGCGAGGTCCTGCGCCGCGACCCGGGCGCGCGGCGGCGCATCCGGGAGACGTTGGGTCGGCGCGCGGGGCGGGTGCCGAGCGTGGCCCGCCTGCATGGCGCGCGGCAGTTGGTACCGGGGGCTGGGGATGTGGGGTGTTCCGCAACGACCCACGCGACGTCGCGGCGGCGTTCCACGAGCGGCTCGGTACGGGCGGCGCGTTGGCCGGCGCGTTCGAGAGAGTGGTCTTCGCGGTCCCGGATCGTGCACCCGACGCGATCGACCGGGTGGCGTTCGGTGAACGATTCGGGGTCTGAACCGTCGGGTGTATCGGCCGTGTCGCCGAGTGCATACGCTGCCGGTGCGTGGTTGTCCGATGGTCCGTGGTCGCCGATTCCGGAGGCGGATGTGGTGCGTGACGGTGGAAGATTCGACGTCGTCGTGGTCGGGGGCGGCCACAACGGCCTGGTCGCGGCCGCGTATCTGGCCCGGGCGGGCCGGTCGGTGCTGGTATTGGAACGGCTGGACGAAGTGGGCGGCGCGGCGGTGTCCTGCCGGCCGTTCCCCGGGGTCGACGTGCGGTTGTCCCGGTATTCGTACCTGGTCAGCCTGTTGCCGCAGAAGATCGTGAACGACCTGGGGTTGCCCCTGGAACTGCGCCGGCGCCGGGTCGGCTCGTACACCCCGGTAGGCACCGGCGGCTTCCTGGTCGACGCCGCCGACCCCGAACGCACCCGCGCCGAACTGACCCGCTTCGCGGGCTCCCGCGAGGCCGACGCGTGGGAGCGACTCGGCGCGGACACGGCGCGACTGGCCGGGCGGGTGTTTCCCACCCTGACCGAACCGCTGCGTTCCGCAGCCGAGTTCCGCCGACTGGTGGACGACGACCGGGTGTGGGACGCGGTGTTCGCGCAGCCCCTGTCCGGCCTGATCGAGGCGGAGTTCGCCGACGACACGGTGCGCGGCGTGGTCGCGACGGACGCGCTGATCGGCACCTTCGCGCCGATGGACGACCCCGCGCTGCGGCAGAACCGCTGTTTCCTCTACCACGTCGTCGGCGGCGGAACGGGCGACTGGGACGTACCGGTGGGTGGCATGGGCGCCGTCACCTCGGCCCTTGCCGACGCGGCCCGCGCGGCGGGTGCGCACCTGCGCACCGGGGCGGCGGTCGGCTCGGTGGATCCCGACGGCGAGGTGCGGTACACGATCGGCGACCGGGAGTACCGGGCGACGGGCGGGCACGTGCTCGCCGCCGTCGCGCCCGACACCCTGGACCGGCTCCTGGGCGCGACTCCCGACGGGCCCGCGCCGGAGGGGTCCCAGCTCAAGGTCAACATGGTCCTGGCTCGACTGCCGCGCCTACGCGATCCGCTCGCGGAGCCGCGGCGGGCCTTCGCGGGCACGTTCCATGTCAACGAGGGCTATGCGCAGCTCGCGGCGGCGTACCAGCGGGCCGCGAACCGGGAGTTGCCGGCACTGCCACCGGGCGAGATGTACTGCCATACGCTGACCGACCCCTCCATCCTCGGTCCGCAGGCCCGGGCGGCGGGGGTGCACACGTTGACGTTGTTCGGACTGCACATGCCGGCGCGGTTGTTCGCCGAGGACGACGACGGCGTCCGGGCGAAGGCGCTGCGCGCGATGCTCGACTCCGTCGACAGCGTGCTCGCCGAGCCGATCGAGGACTGCCTGTTGCGCGACGGCGACGGCAACCCGTGTCTGGAGGTGCACACGCCGGCGGACCTGGAGCACGAACTCGGACTGCCCGCCGGGCACATCTTCCACCGCGACCTGTCCTGGCCGTACGCACGGGATACCGAGCCGCCCGGCGCGTGGGGTGTCGAGACGGCCCACGAGCGAATCCTGCTCTGCGGAGCCGGCGCGCGCCGCGGCGGCGGGGTGAGCGGCATCCCCGGCCACAACGCGGCCATGTCCCTCCTCCACCGCCGATCCCCCTGAGCCCACCCACGACGGGGCCACGGCAGTCGGCGGCACCCGGCAAGCGGGAGGCGCAGGGGCGCGGCCGGGCCGCGGCCCGGCGAGGGCGTGGCCCGGGCGGGAGGGCGTGGCCCGGGCGGGAGGGCGTGGCCCGATGGCGGGCAGCCGGTGGGCGGGCGATGCGGTCGGCGGGATTCGCGCCCGGCGGGTTCGTGGGCCCGATCGCCGATGCCCGTCAGGTGCCCGAGGCCGACGTGGGCTCGGGGGTGGGCTCGCGGCCCGGCGCCGACGGGTGTCCTGCGGGCGGGGGCTCACTCGCGGTCGGTCCGGGCAGCACGCCCGTGGTGGGCCCGGGGCCGGGGAGTGCGGAGCGGCGGACGACCGTGACCGCAACGAGGGCGGCGACCGCCGCCGCCGTGCAGGTGAGGCCGAACACCGGACATGGGACGCCTCCATCCGCACGCCGACCCACCCGTATCCCCGGCGCGCACCGATGCCTGTGCCCGGGACCGTAGCCCAACCGCCCAACCCTTGAACAGAGTGTTGAAGCCAAGACACGCGCCTCGGGTCGTGGAACGGCACACCGTCGACCGAGGCGGGCAGTACGCGCCCTTTCGGATGGAAGTACGTGCGCGCCCGACCGCCGGCCGCTCGCTCGGGGGCGAGAGGACGACGATCGGGCGCAGTCGGGTGCGGTCGGGATTGCTTCGGACCGGGTGGTGCATGGTGCGTGGGGTCAGACGCCCGCGATCGATTGGATCCAGGAGCGGTAGGCGGTCACGTTCGTGTACGCGGTGGTGGTCTGACGGTCGCTGGTGGAGGCGACGCCGACCTGGACACCGTTCGCCAGCATCGGACCGCCCGAGTCGCCGCCGGCGGTGATCCCGTTACCGCGCTGGGCACAGATCGCGGAACCGTTGTACGCGTCGCGGCAACCGCCGGTCACGGTCACGTTCGCGACCTTGAGGAACTGCGACTGGCAGTTGATCTCCTGGCCGCACCGCGACGTCGCGCCCCATCCGTAGACCTGGACGCTCTGCCCCACCGTCACCGAACCGGGCTGGCCCAACCGGGAGTAGGTGGCCGAGACCGAACGATCCAGCCGGACCAGGGCGAGGTCCGACGACGGACTGGTGTAGGTCTGGGCGCCGTTGGCGACAGTGCCGCCCGAGGTCTGGTCGAGGCTGCCGATGCGGAACGTCAACTGCCCGCCGCTGACGCAGTGTTTCGCGGTGAGGATCCAGGTGGGCGCGATGATGGTCGAGGTACAGGTCTGCCGGCCGGCGGAGAACAGGCGGGCCGCCCAGGGGGCGTTCTGCGCGTAGCCGCCGCCGATGATCGGCTGGGGACCCACGGCCGCCGGACTCCCGTCCGAGACCGCGGCGTTCGCGGGGGCGGCGGTGGCGGAGGCCGTGGCACCGAGGGTGAGCACCATGAGCAATGCGGCCAAGACAGCGGGGACGATCCTGGTTGTTCGCAATGTTCCTCGTTTCCGAAGACACGCGGTATCTCGCGTGTGGTGTCCAGGAGGTACCAGGATCCCCAAGGCCGCCGGCCCCGGGTAATAGCAATCTTCCATCCCCCCGGCGCTATGCCCACACCCGAAACCGGTCCCGGCCGAGCTCACGAACGAAAGCCCCACCCGGCCGTCTACCGCGCGCCGACGCCGACGAACGGGACCCTTTCGACCGCCACTCGGTACCGGTCCACGCTCGACTGCCGGCTGAACTCACCTGCCGGCGCGCGGAGTTCGGGTCATCTTCACGCGTGTGACGCCGAGCAGGCCGGCCAGGGGCACGTTGGCCGTGGTCTGCTGCGGGCTCACCGTGAGGCCCTGGGCGCGGATGCGTTCGAGGAGGTGTTCGGCCAGCGGCATGATCAGGTGTCGGCCGCGGCAACGGTCCGAGGCATGGCCGAAGGGGAAGTATCCCGGGTGCTCGTCGGCGTCCGCGTCGACCCAGCGTTCCGGGCGGAAATCGTCCGGGTCGACCCACAGTTCGGGGTCGCGGTGGCTGAGCAGCGGGAGCAGCAGCACATCGTCGTCCGGGCCGATCCGGGAGTCCAGGGCGGGGAACTCCGGGGACGCCACCCGCAGGATGTTCCACGACGGGGGCAACAGGCGCAGGGACTCCAGCACGATGTGCCGGTTCGACGCGTCGGCGTCGAACGGCGAGCCGAGCCAGAGCGCGTTGGCGACCAGCGCGGACACGCCCAGGCACACCGGGGCCGCAACCCGTCGATACAGGCCCAACGCGTAGTGCCGCTGCTCCGGATCGGCGGCCGCCGCGGCGGTCAGCGCCGCGAGTTGCGACATCGGCGCGTCCGGGTCGGGCACGCCGGGCAGTGCGGCGCTCGTTCGGACCGCCGCGCGAGCCAGTACGGGCACCGCCTCCAGTCGGCGATCCGTGAGCACGCGCAGCCGCCACGGATCGGGACGGAAAAGCAGATCACGAAGATAGGCGTGGCCCGCGTGCGGCCAGTTTCCGGAAAGATCCACGGAATCCACATCCGGCCCTTGCAAAGCATCCCGGACGTCCCGCGAGAGCGCCTGCATCACCTCGGCCGCCTCCGCGCGGGCAATTGATCTTCCCTGCAGCGGTTTGAAAGTCGGCCGCTCGAATTCATGCGCCGATCTGCTCCCGAGCAGTTTCTCGATCAAGTCCGGGTCGGCGACTCCGACGGTGTCGGCGTCCACCCGAAAGAACTTCACACCGCGACGTTCCCGGAGGACTTCCTCGATCTTCGGCGAAAAGATCGTGACCCGGGCGCGCCCGGCCGTATCGGAGGGTCCGGAACGACTCGCACGACTCATCGCTGCTCCACGGGGGCGAGAGTCCCGCGCCCGGTGCCGCCGACGAACGGCGGCACCGGACGCGGGCCCGGACGGCGAACCGACGCATCGTCGGGTCGAGGTGGCGCTACCGCAGGAGTTCCGATCGTGCGGCGGGAGCGGGCACGACCCGCGTCGGTTCGATGATCGGCCGGTTCTCCGCCGGTATCGATCAGCTATACCAGATGTACCAGGTGGCGGACTTGATGGACTTCTCGGTCCTGAACCTCTTGGAGAAAGAGTTGACGATCTTGGTCACGACAACCTCCAGGTGACTGTGAACCGGCCGAGCCCTGCGTGACTCGGGCGGTCGGTGCGATAAAACATCGCTACAGAATCCGACTTTCCGATTCTCGTCGCCTGGAAAGTGAATCGCCGCACCCAAAGGCACGTCAATGTGACGTGGATCACAGATCAAAAACGCCTATAACAAGCCGCTCATATCCGGCCGACGCTTATCCAAGCAAACTCTCACGAGATTCACACAAACGACGGAAAACATTTGTTTGTCGATCTTGCCCGGCACCCCGCGCCCGCCTCGACCTCGGGTCGGGGGTCGTGAACCTTTCCGGGGCGCGTGCCGACTTACCCGGCACATACGGTGCGACGGAGGGGGTGCGGTGGTCGGGACGGAAGCGAACTGTTGGTGGTGCGCTGCCTACTCGGGGAGCGGGAGGCGCTCACCGAACTGGTGGAGGCATGGCACGGGCCGCTGTGGCGGTATCTGCGCGGCACGGTCGACTCGGCGGCGATCACCGACGACCTCGCCCAGGAGACCTCGGTTCGGCCGTCGACCCCAACACCCCGTTCGTCGTGCGCAGGCGGGCGGGGTTCCCGGCGCGGTGGGCCGGGTTCCGGACGGTGGTCGCCTCGATCAGGGCCTCCAGTTCGGCGTCGGCCCACGGGCGGTGGTCGACCAGTGCGGCCCGGTGTCGCCCGGTGGCGATGTCCCGGAGGATGTCCTCGGCGGTCACGCCGGGGCCGAGCAGACGCGTGGTCGCGGGCGCGTGCCCGGTCCAGGCCCAGCGCAGCGACGCGCCCATGCTGTAGACCTCGGCGGCTTCGGTGAGGGGGACGGCGGCGTCGGGCTTTCCGTCCAGGAGTGCGCGGGCGATCTCGGGCGCGGTCGACTGGTCCATGCCGCCTCGATAGGGGTGCGGCAGCGGCAGGTCGCGATGGTGGGCGAGGTCGTGGTCGATGAACTCGACCGCGTTGCCCGGGGTGATCAGGATGTTGGCGGGTTGGATGTCGCCGTGCCGCCAACCGGCCGCGTGCAGTGCGGCGAGTCGGGTGAAGGCCCGATGGGCGATCCGGCGCAGGCTCGCCCGGGTGCCGGGGGTGCCGGTACGGCGGGCCGCGACGCACCAGTCCCACAGCGTGGTGCCCGGTCGCCAGCCGATCGCGATCCACGCACCGTCGCCGACCCGTGCGCTCGCGGCCCCCGCCGGATGCAGGCCCAATTCGTGCAGCAGCGCAACGACGCGGGCCTCGTGCAGCAGCGCCGCGACGCCGGCGGGGTCGGCCGCGGTTCTGATCTTCCAGTGCCGGGTGCGCCAGGCGGCGGTGTGGTCCAGGGTCAGCGGGCGGGGGGCCTCGGCGATGCCCAGGCCGTCCAGGGCGGCGGCGAGCAGCGGGTCCATCGTCACCTCCTCGTGGTCCGCGCGGACCGGCGGCGGGGCCGTCGGACGACGCGGAACGCCGCCGGGCGGTGGTGCGGTTGCGCCCGGCGGCGGCCCATGCGACGTGCGGACGTCAGTCGTCCTTCTTCCACCGACCGGCTTCCTGGGTCCCGGTGTACTCGCCGATCGCGTCGTGGCCGTCCGCGTGGATCAGCGGTGTGCCGTCGGCCGTGACGTTGAGGCCGAGGGCGGCGTCGAAGTGGTGCTCGGGCAGCGGGGAGTGGGCTGCTCGGGCCGGGTCGGGAGAGGGGGCCCTGCGGGTGAGGATCAACGGTCGGACCATGGGATTCCTCCTGTCCGTTCGATGCGGGCGCCGCGGCGGGACATGCCGTACCTCCGAGTGAACCCCGCGTCGCCGCGCCTGAACAGCCCCTACCGACGCCCGAATCGCGAAAACCTCCACCGCCGCGCCGGCCCGGTCGCCGACCCGGCGAACCGGCCGTGGGGTTGCGCGATACGGAGGGGACGGGTGGGATCGACCGGTGGTCGCGTGCGCCGGCGGCGGACCCGGCCGGGGTCGGTACGCTGCCGTCATGTCGTCCCCGCCGGAGCCGGTCCTGCCGCCGTGGATCGAAGGGGATGTGTGCGGCTACTGCCCGTCGCTCCGGTTCGGTCCGGGCGAGTTCGACGTGGCCGCGCGGCCGGACCGGGCCTGGCCGTGGAAACCGGGCGAAGGACGCCGAGTCGACGCGGAGTCCGGCGTCGGGGTGTGCGTGCATCCGGACAAGGTCCGGTTGCCGATCGGCCGCTGGGGCTCCGAAGGCCGACTCCCCGACCTGACCGCGTGGCGGGCCCCCGAACCCGCCCCGCCGGCCGCACCCGATCCGGCCGCCCTCGGCCCGGCCGAGCCGTCGCAGGGCGCGCGGGTACGGCGCCTGCTCCACGACTCACGCCCCAGGGTGCCGAAGTCGCGCCCCGCCGAGCGGCGTCCGCCGGCACGGCCCGCCGCAGCGATATCGGACCTGGTGTTGCCGGACGTCCCACCCGACCCCAGCCGGCTCGCGCACTGGGCTCGGGACGTGCTGGACGCGGCGGAACCGGACCGGTTCGCCGACGTCCTGGCGGCGGTCGAACACGCGGCCACCGAGGTACACCCACCCGAAACGGTGATCGTCGCCCTGCGCGACGCGATGTCGTAGCCCGCCGCGAGGTGTGCCGCAGGCGAGCGGGCCGGGGCGCCTCGCCTGGCCTCAACCCTCCGTCGCCGTCGGCCGGTTCAGCCGACTCGGCGCAGGGCTCGGCCCATGTGCAGGAATTCGGCCTGCTTGCCCGCGCCGAGGAAGACGTACGACGGGTGTCGGCCGCCCTGGGGTTCGGCGGCGATCAGGGTCCGCGCGTCCAGCGGCACGACACGGCTGGTGACCGCCTCGTCGCCGACCAGTTCGGCGATCGGCCCGATGCAGCGCGTGGTGAAGGTCAGACCGTCCTCGGTGTCGGCGACGTCGATCTGCGCGGACGCCGACGCATAGCGGCCGACCACGTAGTCGGCGTCGATCGCCACCGGTTCGGCGGGCGGCGTGGGCAGTTCCCGGACCTCGACGCCGCCGAGGGTGGTGAGCAGTTCGCGGACCAGGTCGAAGACGCCGTACAGGGCACCGCCGTTGGTCAGCACCGCGACCGAGAACTCGCGCGAGGGCACCACGCGCAACATCGCGCCGTGACCGATCGTGCCGCCGTCGTGGCCGATGACGGGCTCGCCGGGCCAGTCGTACAGGTTCCAGCCCAGGCCCCACGACCTGCCGAGCCGGCCGTCCCCGATGATCTCGACCTGCGGTTCGCACATCGCTCGCGCGGACTCCTCCGACAACAGGCGCGTGCCGTTCGGCAGCAGCCCCCGGCGGATGTGTGCGTCGGCGAACACCAGCAGTTCCCGCGCGCTCGTCGCCAACATGCCCCCCGAGGGGCCGCCGGCGCGGGACATGTGGTGGACGGGCGCCTTGACCGGCGTGCCGTCCGGTCCGCCCAGGTGGCCGATGGCCGTGCGGTGCAGAATCGACTCGCTCGCGTCGTTGGCCACCTCGGTGATGCCGAGCGGCGTGAACACCCGTTCGCGCAGGGCCGCTTCCCAGGTGCGCCCGGTCAACACCTCGACCAGGCGGCCGAGCAGATCGAATCCGCTGTTGCAGTAGGAGAACGTCTCGCCCGGTGCGAAGAGGTGCGTGCCGGCGGTCGCCAGGCTCGCCTCCAGGCGCGCCAACGCGTCGTGCCCGGGCCCGTGGTCGTCGTACAGCTCGCCCTCGAAGCCTCCGGTGTGACACAGCAGGTGACGTACCGTCACCCGAGCGGCCGCGTCCTCGTCGACGAGCCGGAAGTCGGGGAGGTAGGTGCGGATCGGCACATCCAGGTCGATCAGGCCCTCGTCCACGAGCTGCATGACCAGGGTCGTGGTCCACACCTTGGTGATCGAGCCGACCTGGAACAGCGAGTCGGTCGTCGCGGGGTAGCCGGTCTCGACGTCGAGCACGCCCACCGCCGCGGCCACGGTGCGATCGCCCACCCGAACCGCGATGCTCGCGCCGGGTATGCCCGCCTTCTCGGCCAGCTCGGCCAGCCGGGCCCCGAGGTATTCGGGCGTCGGCAGGGACGCCGTCGTCCGCGACAGATCCGGGCGACCGGACGACGGCGTGGCGGCCGGGGGCGTGGCGGATCGTGCCATGGGCGAGCACCTCCTGGATGGGCGGCGGGAGCGCCGCGGTGAGCGCTCACGGTAGGCAGCGCGCGCAAACCCCGGCTCGTCGCCGACGACGAAGAACCGACGGCGAACCTGTGCGAATCGCCAACGCCGAAACGGGGTGATCCGGGTGATGCTCGGCGGGGCGTCCCGCGCCCCCGCGAACCGGCCGAGCAGGGCAACGAACGGGAGAACCCGATGGACGTATACATCTCGATCGACATGGAAGGCATCGCGGGCATCGCCACCATCGACCAGATCGTGCGCGGGGGCGGCGGCTATCGCAACGCACAGGAGATGATGACCGGCGAGGCGAACGCGGCCATCGAGGGAGCGTTCGCGGCGGGTGCGGAGCATGTCCTGATCAACGACAGTCACGGCACGATGGACAACCTGCTCGCGCGCGACCTGGACCCGCGGGCCCGGGTGATCCAGGGCAGCCCCAAGGCCCAGTGCATGGCGAGCGGCCTCGGCACGAACCACGGGGTGGCGCTGTTCATCGGCTACCACGCGGCGGCCGGCGCACCGGGCGTGCTCGCGCACACCTTCTCGTCCGACTTCGGCGCGGTGCGACTGAACAACCGACCCGTGACCGAGGCCGAGGTCAACGGCCTGCTCGCGGCCCAGCACGGCGTGCCGATCGGCCTGGTGACCGGCGACAACGAGGTCTGTGCGGCAACAGCCGCGGCGTTCCCGGGCGTGCTCACCGTCCCGGTCAAGACCGCCGAGGGCGTGCACGCGGCGAACAGCGTGCATCCGTCCACCGCCCAGGACCTGATCCGGGCCGGCGCGGCGGCGGCCGTGGAGAAGGCGGCGACCGTGGAGCCGTTGGAGCTGCCGGAGAAGTTCGTCTTCGAGGTCGGCTTCCAGATCCCGCTGGCCGCCGAGCTCGCCGCGGCCACGCCGGGCGCCGAGCGGGTGGACCAGCTCACCGTCCGCTGCGAGGCGCCCGACCCGAACGGCGTGATCGACCTGGTCACCATCTGGGCCACCATCGCCGCCCACTCCGCCCGCTCCCGACTGCCGATGCTGGCCGTCCGCTAGGCCCTGTCCGGCCCCGGGGAGCTCATCCCACGGGCGTCCGGGTACCCGGGACACCGAGCAGCGCGAGTCGTTCGGCGTCCCGGGTGCGGGGTCGGCTGTGTAGACCGGAATGCGCAGGTCGCGGGCCGGCGTCGGTTCGCCCATCCGCGGATGGTCGACGGTCTTGCGCGCTGCCTCCGGCCGGGCCACTGCCCGCGGAGTCCCACGGCTCGGCGAACCGGACACTGTTCGCGCACAGTTCGGTGACCGGCCGACGGTCGGCCGGGAACCGATTCGCCGCAGCCCGCAACCGGGCGACCCGGGTGCGCTCCAAGTCGCGCTCGGCCTGTGCGGTTTGCCGGAAGCGACTGCCGGAGCCGAGTAATCGCCGCCACGTCGCGGGGCAGGCGCGGGTGGTCAGTCCATGCGCGGGTGCCCGCGTCCGGGAAGTCGGGAGGTGCCCGTGACGGACATGACCAGCGAGTACAGCGTGGTGTTGGCGGCGAGGAACATGCGGTTGAGCTTGGGGCCGCCGAAGGTGATGTTGGCGACCGGTTCGGGGGTGCGGATGCGGCCGATGAGGGTGCCGTCGGGGTCGTAGCAGTGCACACCGTCGGCCATCGCGGCGACCCACAGGCGGCCCCCGTCGTCGAAGCGGATGTTGTCGAACCGGCCTTCGCCCGGCCGACATTCGACGAAGACGGCGCCCTCGGACAGGGTCCCGTCCGCGCGCACGTCGAAGACCCGGACGTGGTTGGCCCGGGTGTCCGAGACGTAGAGCCGCTGCTCGTCCGGGGACAACACCAGCCCGTTCGGCCCGGCGAACCCGTCGGCCACCAGGCGCACTTCGGCGCTCACCGGGTCGATGCGATAGACGTTGGTCGCTCCGATCTCGCTCTTCGCGCGGTACCCCTCGTAGTCGCTGGTGATGCCGAAGTCGGGGTCGGAGAAGTAGATCGAGCCGTCCGAGTGCACGACGGCGTCGTTGGGACTGTTCAGCCGCTTGCCACCGAAGCGATCGGCCAACACCGTTACGGAGCCGTCGTGTTCGGTGCGGGTGACCCGGCGGTTGCCCTGTTCGCAGGTGACCAGGCGGCCCTGCCCGTCGAGGGTGTTGCCGTTGGGATGCCCGGCCGGCGAGCGGAAGACGCCGACGACGCCGGTGCTCTCGTCCCAGCGCAACATGCGGTCGTTGGGGATGTCGCTCCAGATCAGGAAGCGGCCCGCCGGGAAGTAGAGCGGTCCCTCCGACCAACGACCGCCGGCGTGCAGGGTCTCCAGCCGATCGTCGCCGAAGACGCAGCGCTGCGTCCGGAAACGTTCGTCGATCACGTCGTAGATCGGGATGCGGGTGTCGGACATCGTCTCGCAACTCCTTGCAGTCACCGAACAGCATCTTGGTTGTCTGCATGAATACAGAATATGATTCGGTGACGTCAAGGCCCGATGCAACTCGCGCAAGGTGGCTCGCTACCATCGAGCCGCCGCGATCGGCACGCTCGGCGCGACTACGGAGGAGCAGGGCACACCCCATGGACGACATCGATCGGGACCTGCTCGCCCTGCTCCAGCACGACGCCGGCCGCACCTACGCCGAACTCGGCCGGGAGGTGGGACTGTCCGCCGGCGCCGCACACGAACGGGTGCGCAAGCTGCGGGCGAGCGGCGTCATCCGCCGTACCGCCGTCGACGTGGACCCGGCGGCGGTGGGGCTGGACGTACTGGCCTTCGTCACCGTCGACTCGGTGGCCTGGATGGGCGACTCCGGGCCGGCCTTCGCCGCCGTCGCCGAGATCCAGGAGGCGCATGTGATCGCCGGAACGGCCTCGGTGCTGCTCAAGGTCCGCACCGCCTCGACCGAGGCGATGCAGGACGTGCTGCGCCGCATCCACGCGATCGACGGGGTGAGCAGCACCCAGGCGACCATCGTGCTGGAAACCTTCTTCGAACGCACCGTCCCCACCGGCGGCACGACCGACTGAACCGGCCGCCGGCGACCGGCCGCGGCGGCCCGGCGCCGGTGTGTCGTCGCGGTTCGCGACGATGCCGTGCCCCACCGCGTACGCCCGGCGCACAGTGCGGTCACCGACGAAATCCCGGACCCGGCACGGTCCTTCCCGGAGACCGTTCCGAGCACGCCCGGCAGCGACACGTTTGGTCGAGCGTCCGGTCCGGGCGCCCTCCTCGCCCCCGCGCCTCGGTCGCACATCCGTGCGCTCTGCCGGGTCCGGACACACGCCAGAAGCATGAGCGGACACTCCCGCAGGCGACCTCGCCCGCACCGCCAGGAGGCACCGCGATGACCACGAAAGCCACCGGAGGAGACCCCTCCTCGCCCCGGTCGAAACCCGACTCCGCCGGCATCCCCCACCAGGTCGGCAGCGATCGACCGACCGGTCCGACCGCCGCCGAACAGCGCGCGACCGACCCGGCCACCGCCGAACCCGCGGACCAGGAACCGCGATTCGCGCCACCCGGACGCGACACCGAGGAGGCGCTGACCAGGATCACCACCCGGGCGATGGCGGCCCGCCTGCCCCGACTGATCAGGCGCGCGATGCGCCTGGCCTGGCGGGCCGATCCGGGCGCGCTGGTCGCGCTGCTGGTGTGCCAGGTCCTCGCCGGACTCCTGGAGGCCGGCGGCCTGCTCGCGACGACGGGCACGATCACCGCCCTGATCTCCGCCGGCGACGTGGCCGACCGCCTGCGCGAGGCGCTGCCCTCGATCGTCCTGCTCGCCTCGGCGGTCGGCCTGCGCGCCGTACTGGGCATCGCCGTCGTCGGCCTGTCCGCGCGGGTCACCCCTCGCCTGGCCCGCGAATCCGAATGGCTGCTCCTCCAGGCCGCCTCCCGCGCCGAGTTGGCCGCCTACAACCATCCCGGCTACCAGGACCGGTGGGACGCGGCGGATCGCGGTCTACAGTCGATGCGCGGCCTGATGCCGCAGTCCCAGGACGTGCTCGCCGCCTGCGCGTCCCTGATCGCCGCCGCGTCCGTGCTCACCATCCTGCATCCGGTACTGCTCCCGTTGCTCCTGCTCGGCGCGCTCCCGCGCGGAGTCGCCGCGGTACGCGGGGCCAGGGTCGAGTACCTGACCACCCTGCGCACCCAGGACGAGCGCCGGCTGCTCAACATGCTGCGCTGGCACATCTCCGACCAACGCTGGGCCGACCAGGTGCGCGCCTGCACGATGGCGCCGTACCTGCTGAACCGATACTCGATCGCCGCCGAGCGCGTGCAACGCGTCACCCAGGCCGGTGCCTGGACCACCGCGAAGATCGGTCTGGTCGGCGCCGCCATGGGCGGCCTGGCCGCGAGCCTGGTCTGGGCCACCCTGGCCTACCTGCTCTCCAGCGGCCGGATGTCGGTGGCCGCCGCCGGCACCGCCGTCATCGCGCTGCGCACCGTCGGCACCGCACTGGGCGGCCTGGTGATCTCGGGCAGCCGGCTGTACAGCGTCGGCCTCTACCTCGACGACTGGGCCCGCTTCCTCGACGAAGCCGGCGGCCACGGCATGAAGCGGGGCACCCTCGCCCCAAAGTCGCCGGTCGTCGTACGCGCGGAGAACGTCACCTACCACTATCCGGGCAAGGCGACCGCCGCCGTGGCCGGCGTCGACCTGGAGGTGCGCAGGGGCCGGATCCTGGCCCTGGTCGGCGAGAACGGCTCCGGCAAGTCCACCCTCTCCCGGCTCCTGTGCGGCCTCTACCTGTCGCACGAGGGCCGGGTGAGCTGGGACGGGACCGACGTCGCGGAGCTGGACCCGCACGCCGCCTGGGCCCATCTCGGCTACGTGCCCCAGGAGATCGCCCGTTGGCCGCTGTCCGCCCGGCTGAACATCAACCTCGGACAACCTCGCGCCGACGACGCCGACGCGCTCGATCGGGCGGCGGCGGCCTCCGGGGCGGACGACGTCATCGCCGGCCTCCCGCGCGGCCTCGCCACGTTGCTGGCCCGGGAGTGGTGGGGCGGCATCGACCCGTCCGTGGGGCAGTGGCAGCGCTTCGGCATCGCCCGCGCCCTGTACGCGGAACCGGGCCTGATCTGTCTGGACGAACCCACCTCCGCCCTCGACCCCCGAGCCGAACATCGCATCTTCGCCGGGCTGCGCGACATCGCCCGGGGCAGCGCCGTGGTCCTGGTCACCCACCGCCTGGCCAACGTGGCGGTGGCCGACGAGATCGTGGTGATGGAGTCGGGCCGGGTGGTGCAGCGCGGCACGTTCGAGGAACTCCTCGCCGATGCCGACGGGTTGTTCGCCGAGCTGTGGCGCCTGCAACAGGACCGCGGCACCGATGTGGACCCGCAACCGTGAACGAACCAGGCCACCCGTCGCCGCCCACCCCTCCACCCCTCCACCCGCTCCGCAGGCGGACCGGCACCGGGGCGGGGGCCGGGGCCGGCAACACGCAACCCCTGCCCGACGACGACGAGGAAGGCCCGTTGTGGAGATCGGAACGAAGGTCGAGGCGGTCCGGGACCTCGGCGGGACGCTCGCCCAGTCGATTCCCGCGGGTGCCCGGGGTGTGGTCGTCGGCCGTCGGTTCGACGGACGCCTCGACGTGGCCTTCACTCTTCCGGGCCTGCTGGGCGGTACCCGCTCGGTCGAGGTAGCGGTGACCGACTCCGACGTGGCCACCCTCTGAACCCACCCGTCGATCGCCGGTCGGCACCGCGCCCCGCCCCGTGAGCGGCGCCGACCGGCCGAGCCGGGTCAGTGCGATTCGGCCAGGTCCTCCGCCGATCGCCGCACGGCCGCCGCCTCGTCGACGCGGCCGGCCTCCTCGTAGCGGTCGGCCAGTGCCTTCGCCACCTCGATCAGCGTGTCCGGTTCGACGTGGCCCAGTTCCAGGGCGGTCCCCAGGGCGCAGACCGTGAACTCCAACACGTCCACCAGCGCCGCCGGATCCCGGCCGCCGGCCACCGCCGACGTGTAGGCCGCGTAGCCGAGAACGCCGAATCGCACGTGCGCGGCCCCGTTCCCGGGCTCGTCCACGCATAGCCGTCTCAGCACCTCGACGGCGGCACTCAGGCAGCGGAAGGCCATCGTGTGCCTGCCGAACGCGGTGAAGGCCGCGGCGCAGTCCTCGAAGGCGGTCGCGGTGGCGAACGCGTCCAGGACCGGCCAGTCGTCGCTGAGCAACTCGTATGCGGTGGACGCGCGGACCAGGGCGCGGCGCTCCTTGCCCTCGGCGGCCAGTTCGCGGGCCCGGCGGGCGAGGGCGCGGCCTCCGTTCCTGGGGCCGAGGTCGGCCGATCGTCGACCAAAGAGCATGGACATCCTCCGGTTCGTGCAGTGCGCGGGTCGACTCCGCACGGAGCCCACGAGGTTCCGACGCGCCGAACCCGCCGCCCGTTCCCCGCCCGGCCGGCCCGCCCCCGCCGGCCGCGCCCCGCCCGACGGGGCGAACCCGCCTGTCGGATCGCCGAGTTCACGGCGGACACCCACGCGTGTACGGACCTCGGCGGGCCCGCGTCACCAAGAATTCACGCCGTGCGGGGTCCCGGAGGACCGGGCGGCTCGGGCACGCTGGGCGCGCCGATCCGCGCCCGGGTCCGGGCCGGATGCCGCCACCACCCTCGGGAGGCCCCGTCATGACCACCGCGACCGCACTGCGCCGTGCCGCAACCACCATATGCATAGCCGGACTTGCCCTCGCCGCGAGCGCCGCCGCGACCATCCCCGCGCAGGCCGCGCTGCCCACGCCGATATCCGCGGCGACCGCCCGCTCCCACCTGGCCGGCATGACCGCGACCGCCGAGACGCACGGCGACAGCTACGACCGCGACCTGTTCCCGACCTGGATCACCATCTCCGGGACCTGCGACACCCGCGAATGGATCCTCAAGCGCGACGGTAGCGGCGTGACCACCAACAGCGCGTGTACCGCGACCTCCGGTACCTGGACCAGCGCCCACGACAACGTGGTCACCACCAACCCGTCGACGTTCGACATCGACCACGTGGTACCGCTGTCCGAAGCCTGGGCGTCCGGCGCGTGGGCCTGGACCACGACCCGACGGCGCGCCTTCGCCAACGACGTGACCGCCCCGCAACTCATCGCCGTCTCGGCCTCGTCCAACCGCTCGAAGGGCGACAAGGACCCCGCCGAGTGGCTCCCGCAGACGTCCTACCGCTGCACCTACGCCCGAGCCTGGGTCCAGGTCAAGCACGACTACGCGCTCACCGTCGACGCCGGCGAGAAGAGCGCCCTCACCACCATCCTGAACGCCTGCTGACCCGACCCACCACGGGCCGTCACCCCGGCCGACGGCCCACCCGGCACACCTTTGCCCCGGTCAGAAGCCGTACACCGTCCGGGCCGTGCCGCCGAAGACGCGGTCACGCTCGGCCGTCGACAGGTCGGCGCAGGTGCGTGCGGCGAGCGAGAACACCTCGTCGTAGGACGCGGCGAGGGTGCAGACCGGCCAGTCCGAGCCGAACATCGTGCGTTGCGGACCGAAGGTCTCCAACGCGTGGCGCGCGTACGGAAGAACCTCGGCGACCGTCCATTCCCGCCAGTCGGCTTCGGTGACGACACCGGACAGTTTGACCGTGACATTGGGCAGCGCGGCGATGTCGCGGATCGCCGCGGCCCACGGCTCCCGGTCGCCGGTGCCGATCTCGGGCTTGCCGATGTGGTCGAGCACGAAGGACAGTTCCGGATGCGCCCGGGCCACCCGGACCGCGGCGGCCAGTTGCGGCGGCTTGACCAGGAGGTCGTACACCAGGCCCGCGCGGGTCAGCTCGGCCAGCGCGCGGGCCACGTCCGGGCGCAGCAGCCAGTCCGGGTCGGGCTCGTCCTGTACCAGGTGCCGGATCCCGACCAGGTGCTCCCCGCCCGGACCGGCACGCAGCGCGGCGATCGAATCGGCGGCGTCCCGGGCGGTCAGGTCCACCCAGCCGACCACCGCCGCGACCGGTGTGCCCGGATCGGCCGCGATCGCCAGCAGCTCGGCGCTCTCCGCGGTGTCGGCCACCGCCTGGACGGCGATGGTGGCCACCTGCCCGCGGTGCCCGACCGCCGCCGCGAGTTCGCCCGGCCCGAACCGACCGCGCAGCGGGTCCGCCCAGGCGCCGTCCATCCACCCGTACTCGCGCTCCGCCGTGTCCCACAGGTGATGATGCGCGTCCACAAGCGCCGAAACGGTCACGCCTGGATCTCCTGTACCTGAGAGATAGTCATCGGATCATTGGGTTGCCTAGAGTGCGAGTCGCCGGAGAAACGGCAACAACCCTCAAGAATTGACCCGATCACTGAAGCGCGGTGGCCGACCCACTGTCAAGGCTCGGCACCACCCCCATCACCCATCACCCATCACCCATCCAGGAGTTCATCCCATGCGCGTAGCCCTGCACACCCGACTCGCCCCGGGCCGCGAGGAAGAGTACGAACAGGCCCACCGCGAGGTGCCGGCCGAATTGACCGCCGCCATCCGAGCGGCCGGTGTGCACGAGTGGAACATCTGGCGCAGCGGCCTGGACCTGTTCCACGTGCTCGACTGCGACGACTACGGCGCCCTGCTCGACTCCCTCGCCGACCTGCCGGTCAACATCCGATGGCAGGCCCGCATGGGCGAGTTGACCCAGGTGTCGCACGACTACTCGGCCGACGGCAAGGAGGCGACCCTGCCGCTGATCTGGAGTCTGTGATCTCCGTACGGACGGCAACGCACCGGAGACAAAGAGCCGATGTATGCGTTGCCGTCCGTACTGAAACAACAACTCGCCTCACGACCCCAAATCACCTATTTCGCTACCAATACCGCATCAAGGAGCCGCATCGGAACCGAGATTGCTCGCGAAACGGGACCCGAGGTATCGAGTCGGCCGCAGCACTCCGTAACCCTTGTGCGGCCAGAGATCGGATGTATAAGCTCCAGCTCGGCACGGGATCGCCTGGAGGGTGACCCAAACCCTCACATCCCTCCACGGCCGCCCCGAAAGGTGCCCCCGCGCGGCTCGATCACGGGGTCGATCCGAGCCGCGAGTCGACCGACAACTTACGGAGAACCATGAAGAGCTCAGGGATACGACGGCTCGCCGGCACGGTGGCGGGTGTCGCGGCGTTCGCGTTGGTGGCCTCGGCTTGCGGCAACGACGGTGCGTCCTCCTCGACCGACGGCAAGGTCACCCTCAAGTACTCGACGTGGTTCCCGACCGACGCGACGCTCCGCAAGACGATCGCCGCGTTCGAGACCGCGAACCCGAACATCAAGGTCGACCTCCAGCTCAGCACCAACTCCGACTACCAGAAGAAGCTTCCGCTGGCCCTGAACAGCGGTCAGAAGCTCGACCTGGTCGGCGTGCAGACCTCGGCGATGGCCGAGCAGTTGCACGCCAAGCTGACCCCGATCGCCGACCTGGGCATCGGCGACGACGTGCTGAATCAACTCGCGCCCAAGGCCCTCGACCAGAGCCGCAAGCTGGTCAAGGACGGCAAGCTCTACTTCATCCCGATGGGCCGACTCGGCTCGGCCGCCATGTTCTACAACAAGGACCTGCTAGACCGGGCCGGCGTGACCACCGTGCCCAAGACGATGGCCGAGCTCAAGGACGCGGTCACCAAGGTCAAGGCGACCGCGCCGGACAGCATCCCGGTCGTGATGGCCGGCGACTCGTGGTTCCAGGACGAGGTCGCGCTCACCGTGGCCGGGCAGACCACACCCACGCTGTTCAACGACATCCGCTACGGCAAGGGTCGCTGGGACAACGAGGCGTACGTCGGTGCCCTGCGCGACTACGCGGGCCTGTACAAGGACGGCACGCTCGGCAAGGACACCCTGGACCTGACCGGCACGCGCGCCACCGAGCTGTTCGCGTCCGGCAAGTCGGCCTTCTACCTGGGCGGTACCTGGGACGCGGGCATGCTCTCCCCGGGCTACCGCAGCGCCAACAAGATCGACATCAAGGACGTCGGCGCCGCCGCCCTGCCCGTGGTGAACCCGACCGCGACCCCCTCCCTGCGCGGCTTCATCGAGACCGGCCTGGCCGTCCCGAAGAACTCCAAGCACCCCAAGGAGGCGGCCGAGTTGCTCAAGTTCCTGACCGTCGGCGACGGCGTCTCCGTGTGGGGCGCGGACCTGGGGCTGTTCCCGAGCAAGAAGGACTTCGCCCTCGCTCCGGACATCCTGTCCACCGAGACCGCGAAGGCCGGGTACACCGCGCTGCAACAACTCGTGGACTCCTCCGTCGGCGAGCGCAACAACATGAGCGACTTCACCGTGGTCGCCGGCGACACCGTCAAGAAGGTCATCCAGGGCTCCGACCCCTCCTCCGAGGCGAAGAAGCTCCAGGAGGAGTTCACCAGCGGTCGCTACAGCAAGTAGGCGCCGACCGGCACGGCCGCCCGCATGCCCGCGGGTGGCCTCGACCCCACCTTCGGCAGGCAAGCCGCCCGCACCGCCCCCGATCGGCAAGGACGCCCATCATGACCACCACCGCCCCGGGCCCGGCCGGCACCGCGTCAGCCGGGGCCGGGCCGGCGGCCCCCCGCCGCCTGCCCGGCCTGCGCCGCGCAGGCAAAGCCGGTCGCGCACGCAAAGCCAAGAGGATCGACGGCCCGCAGCAGCGGGGCATGATGCGCACGGCGCTGCTGTTCCTGCTCCCGCTCCTCGCCTTCTATCTGGTGTTCTACGTCTTCGGCTTCGTGTTCCTGGCCCGCACCAGCCTCCAGCGCACCGATCTGTCCTTCATGGACCCGGAGTCGGTCGGCCTGGAGAACTACCGGCTGCTGTTCACCGACGACCGCTTCATCCGGGCGCTGCTGAACAACGTCGTGTTCGCCGCCGCCGCCGTCGCCGGCGCCCTGACCCTCGGCTTCTTCCTGGCCGTCGTGCTGAGCACCGGCATCCGCGGGCGCAAGGTCTTCTACGCGGTCTTCCTGGTGCCCTCGCTGATGCCCGTGGCGCTGATCGCCTCGGTGTTCGGCGGCATGATGGAAAGCCGCTACGGCACCCTCAACGAGACGTTGCGCAGCGCCCACCTGGACTTCCTGGCCGGCCACTGGCTGACCGAACCGGGCCTGGCCTACGCCGTGGTCATCGGCATCTTCGTCTACCTGGTCGGCCTGCCGATCATGTACTACACCGCCGACCTGAGCGCGCTGAACACCTCGCTCCTGGAGGCGGCCGTCCTGGACGGCGCGTCGTTCCCGCAGTTGTTGCGCACGATGTTGTTCCCGCTGATGCGCACCACCCACAAGACGGTGGTGATCTCGATCCTGCTGATGTCCTTCCGCGCCTTCGAGATCGTCTTCTTCTCGACCAAGGGCGGACCGGCCGGCGGCACCGAGATCTCCGGCACGTACGTGTACAACTACGCGACCTCGCCCGGTCCCCGAGTCGGCTACGCGTCGGCCGCCGCCGTGGTCGTCCTGCTGCTCGCGCTCCTGCTGTCCGCGATCCAGCTCCGTTTCAGCAAGAAGTCCGAGGAGTAGACCGTGGCCGAGACCAGCGACGCCATGCGCGTACTCACCGGTCGCAAGCGCGACCGCCGGATCCTCCAGGGCATGCTGCTGCTGATGGGCGCGATCTGGCTCTTCCCGATCTACGCGGCGATCAAGCGGTCGCTCGAAGGCGGCGGCACGGGCAACTACACCGCGCTGTTCACCGATCCGGTCGGCGACGTCACGATCTACGACACCTACCTGAACTCCTTCATCATCGCCGCGTTGCACGCCGCCATCGTGGTCGGCGTCGGCGCGCTCGCCGGATACGCCTTCTCCAAACTGCACTTCCGCGGCAAGGAGGCGCTGTACTACGGCATCGTGTTGTGCCTGGCCGTCCCGGGCACCGCGATC
The DNA here is from genome assembly GCF_040629175.1 of Embleya sp. NPDC005971. Classification (NCBI taxonomy): domain Bacteria; kingdom Bacillati; phylum Actinomycetota; class Actinomycetes; order Kitasatosporales; family Streptomycetaceae; genus Embleya; species Embleya sp. NPDC005971. The sequence goes on from NZ_JBEXUX010000016.1 coordinate 148,346, forward strand.
CTGGTGCCGCTGTACTACACGATCCGCGAGGCGGGTCTGTTCGACAACTACCTCGGCGTGGCGCTGCCCGAGGCCGCGCTGACCCTGCCGTTCGCGGTGCTGCTGCTGCGCAACTTCGGCGACAACATCCCCGATTCGCTGATCGAGGCGGCCCGGATGGACCGGGCCGGGCACTGGCAGGTGTTCCGTACGGTGTATCTGCCGCTGTGCCGGCCCGCGCTGGTCAACCTCTCCATCCTGTGCGTGATGTGGTCGCTCCAGGACTTCCTGTTCCCGAGCCTGCTGTTCACCGACGAGAAGTACACGACCGCCGCGAAGGCGGTGCAGTCCTTCCAGCAGTACCTGGCCACCAGCCCGTCGGACATCGGCAAGTACAACGCCTCGCTGGTGCTGCTCGCCGTGCCCGCGCTGCTGCTCGTCGTCTTCGGTCTGCGCTTCATCACCGCGGGCCTGACCAGCGGCGGGGTCAAGGAATGACCGCGCCCGCCTCGACCGCCCACCACCCCTTCTGCACGTTGGAGCACTCATGGCCCAGGTGATGTTGGACCAGGTGTCCAAGACCTACCCGAACGGGCACGTCGCGGTGCACGGCATGGATCTGGACATCGCCGACGGCGAGTTCCTGGTCCTGGTCGGCCCCTCGGGCTGCGGCAAGTCCACCCTGCTGCGGATGATCGCGGGCCTGGAATCGATCACCGGCGGCGAGTTGCGGATCGGCGAGCGGGTCGTCAACGACGTGCACCCGGGCGACCGCGACATCGCGATGGTGTTCCAGAACTACGCGCTCTACCCGCACTACACGGTGGCCCGCAACATCGCCTACCCGCTGCGCCTGGCCAAGCGGCCCAAGGACGAGATCGACCGGCGGGTGCGCGAGGTCGCGGCGATGCTGGAACTGACCGACTACCTCGACCGCAAGCCCGGCCAACTCTCCGGCGGCCAGCGCCAGCGGGTCGCGATGGGCCGAGCCATCATCCGCGACGCCGCGCTGTTCCTGATGGACGAGCCGCTGTCGAACCTGGACGCCAAACTGCGCGTGCAGATGCGCGGCGAGATCGCCCGCCTACAGCGCCGGGTCGGCACCACGATGGTCTACGTGACGCACGATCAGGTCGAGGCGATGACCATGGGCCACCGGGTCGCGGTGCTCAGGGAGGGCCGACTCCAGCAGATCGGCACGCCCGACGAGATCTACCGCGCCCCCGCGAACACCTTCGTCGCGTCGTTCATGGGCACGCCGCCGATGAACCTGGTCGACGCGCACCTGCGCGGTACGCGGACCGGCGCGAAGGCCGGTGCCGGGACCGGCGCCGAGGTGGCCCTCGGCGGCGTGGGCGTGCCGCTGCCCGAGAGCGTCCGGGGCCACGCCGACGGACCGGTCACCGTGGGCGTGCGGCCCGAGCACCTGCTCGACGCGTCGATCCTCGGCGACACCGCGACCCACGTGCGGATCCCGGCGATCGTCGAGTACGTCGAGGCCCTGGGCGCCGAGAAGAACGTCTATGTGACGCTCGGTTCGGCGCGCGGCGACGCGGCCTCGGCCGGTCCGCCGATCGCCTGCCGCTTCCCGGCGGAGAGCACCGTGTCGGCCGACGCGAAGGTCGAACTGGCCCTGGACCCCGCACGGATCCACCTGTTCGACGCCGCGTCCGGGGTTGCCCTGCGCTGACCGCGCCGCCCCACCCCGAACCCGCGACTGCCCGGCCGTACACCCGTACCGCCGGGCAGTCGTGTACGGCGCCGCCGCCTGGCCGCGGCGGCGCCGATCCATCAGCACCCTCCCGGCGACAAGCAAGGAGTCTTGACCGATGTTGAGACGATGGTGCACCATCCTGGCGACCACCGCGGCCATGTGCGCGCCGCTGGTGGTCGTCGCGCCCACCGCCCAGGCGGCGAGCGCCCCACGACCGGCCGAATCGGCGCCGGCCGCCGCACCGGGCGCCGTTCCGCAGGCGGGACAGGTCCCGCTGCCGGTCGACCAGAAGGCGGTCAAGGACAACGTCACGACCCTGATGGGCACGGCCGCCGAGCGCACACCCTCGATGTCCGTGTTCGCCCCCGACACCAGAAAGAACTTCTGGGTCGAGAACTTCAAGACCTCCGATGACTACCTCGCGTGGACGGTCACCGTGCCCAAGGGTGACGTGTACCGGATCACCGGGATGCTCAACGCGGCCCCGGGGCAGACGTTCCGGGTCGGCGTGCGGGGTTCGGCCGCGGCGACCGGCTTCGTGCAGCCGGGTGGCGGCTGGGCGCGCGTGGACGCGGGCAAGCTCACCCTGCCGTCCGGCACGTCCACGATCGTGCTCGACCGCACCGGGACGCTCGCCGGCGACGCGCAGGTCAAGTCGCTCGAACTGGTCCGGGAGAAGGACCGCCCGGCGCGCGAGGCGCGGATCGCCGCCGCGCGGGCGAACACCTCCGACTTCGCGTCGGCGGGCTACGGCCTGATGTTCCAGTACGGCTCGTGGGGCTTCCCGGAGAACGGCGGGCCGGCCAAGTCGCTCGACCGCCAGGCCGCCGACTTCGACGTGCCGGCCTTCGTCAAGATGGTCAAGGGCACCGGCGCGGCCTACGTGATCTGGTCGTACAGCTGGTGGGGTTACCACGTCGACGGCCCCAACGCGGCGATCGACAAGATCGTCGGCAACGGCGACCTGACCGCCCGGCGCGACCTGATCGGCGAGATCGCCGACGCACTGCACGCCGAGGGCCTGGGCTTCACGCTCTACTACCACCTGGGCACCGAGGACGCCGCCTGGTGGCCCACGCAGAAGTTCCCGGACACCTTCTACACCACCGGCACCGGCGACCGCAGCACGCTGCTGACCAACTGGAAGCAGGTCGTCGCGGACATCGGCAACCGCTACGGCACCAGGCTCGACGGCTTCTTCTTCGACGACGGCCTGATCTACTACCCGGCCCCCTTCGAGGAGTTGGAGAAGATCGCGCGCACCGGCAACCCCCGGCGCATGGTCTCCTGGAACTCGTGGATCCTGCCGCGTTACACCGACTTCCAGGACACCTACTTCGCCGAAGAGGTGCACGGCGAAGCGGTCGACGGCAGCGCACCGGTCGGTGGCAACGGCATCTTCCGGTCCGGACCGCAAAAGGGCCTGCTCCAGCACGCGATGTTCCGGATGGAGGACGACTGGGGCATCCACCTGCGCGGCCAGAAGATCGGTGGCCCGAACTTCTCCGCCAAGCAGGCCGTGGACTGGGCGCTCGACGCCGCCTCGCGCAAGGTCCCGCTCAGCTTCAACCTGATGATGTACGAGGACGGCAAGGTCTCCGAGCAGTCGTTGTCGATCCTCAACGAGGTGCGCCAGGCCCTGCGCGGCAACGCCGAACGCATCGACCCCGAGCCGGTGAACCAGGACGACGCCGGCTTCGCGTGGGACGGCGCGTGGCAACACACGAGCAACACGTGGAGCGGTGATCTCGGCGACGACGTGCAGGCGTCGACCGCGAACGGCGGTTCGGTCACCTACACGTTCACCGGCACGGCCGCCGACGTGCTGGGCCCGCGCAACCTGCTGGGCGGCAAGTACGACGTCTACCTCGACGGCGCGCTCGTCCAGCGGCTGGACGGCTTCTCGTGGTGGCCCAAGCCGCAGTCCGTGTTGTACGCGGCGCGCCACCTCGCACCGGGCACGCACACGATCAAGCTGGTCAAGGTGTCCGGCGTGCGGCTCACCATCGACGGCGCCCGGATGGTCGAGGGCCCGGCGGCGCTCAACGACACCGATTCGGCCGTCGCCTACCAGGGCGCCTGGACCCACTCCGGCAATCGCGGCGCCGGCGACCACGGCGACGACGTCACGTGGAGCTCGACGAACGGCGACTCGGTCACGATCACCTTCACCGGCAGCGCCGTCGACGTACTGGCCCCGATGGGCGACGGCTACGCAACCGCCGACGTCGCCCTGGACGGCGTCGCGGTCGGCACCGCCACCACCGACAACGGCGGCTCCTACGCGGCCCGCCAGAAGGTCTATTCGGCCCGATTCCCCACCTCGGGCCCGCACACCGTGACCCTCACCAAGACCGGCGGCAGCTACCTCCAGTTCGACGCGGCCTACGTCACCAAGTAGCCCCACACGCGAGACGACGACACAACAGCCGTACGGCACACCGAAAAGGGCCCGTTTCCCCGGTGGGGAAACGGGCCCGTCGGCTCGCCCTGCCCCAGTGCGGGGCGAGTCGGTTCTCAGCCGGCGGCGGCGAGTTCGGCCCACAGGGCCGCCGGGACGTGCCACTCGCCCATCTCGGCCGCGTCGGTTGCCTCGGCCGGGGTGCGGGCGCCGACCAGGACGGTGGCGACCGCGGGGTGGGCGGCGGCGAAGCCGATCGCGGCGGCCCGGAGCGGGACGTCGTATCCGGCGCAGATCTCCTTCAGCCGCAGGGCCCGCGCGAGCAGGTCGGCGTCGGCCGGTGCGTAGTCGAAGTGCGCGCCCGGGCGTGGGTCGGCGAGCAACCCGCTGTTGTACACGCCACCCGCCAGCACCGAGACGCCGCGCTCGGCGCAGTGGTCGAGCAACGCCGCGCCGCCGCGATCGAGCAGGGTGTATCGGCCGGCGAGCAGCACGCAGTCCACATCGGTTTCGGCGACGAAACGATCGAGCATCGCGGACTGGTTCATCCCGACCCCGATCGCACCCACGACGCCCTGCTCGCGCAGTGCCACCAGCGCGGGTACCGCCTCGTGCGCGGCCTGTTCCCAGTGTTCGTCGGGGTCGTGCACAAGCGCGATGTCGATCCGGTCCAACCCCAGGCGTTCCAGGCTGGCTTCGAGGCTGCGCCGCACACCGTCCGCGGAGTAGTCGCGCACGCGTCGCCGGCGCGGCGTGTCGACGAACCCGTCCGCGGCGGTGGGCGCGCCCGGGTCGTCGACGAGCAGCCGGCCGACCTTGGTCGAGATCGTGTAGGCGTCGCGCGGACGCCCGCGCAGCGCGGCCCCGAGCCGGGTCTCGGCCAGGCCCACCCCGTAGTGCGGCGCGACGTCGAAGCAGCGGATCCCGGCGGCCCACGCCGCCTCGACGGTCGCGTGCGCCAGGGCGTCGCTCGTCGCGGTGTACAGGTTGCCGAACGCCGCCGCCCCGAGCCCGATCGAGCCGGCGACCACGTGCGTTGTGCCGATGCGGTTGGTGTCCACGAACGATGCTCCCTTTGCCTTGCTGAAGAACGACCGAGGAGTCGAGGGCGCGCACGATGCGTGCGCCGCCCTCGACTCCAGGATCCGGTCCCGATCGGGTTATTCCGGCCGCAGCCGCAGACCCTGCATGCCGCCGTCGACGGCGAGCGAGGCGCCGGTGGTGGAGGCGGCCAGCGGGCTCGCCAGCGAGCAGATCGCGAAGGCGACCTCGTCGGCGGCGACGAGCCGTCCCATCGGCTGGCGGGCGTCCAGGGCCGCCCGCTCGCGCGCGGGGTCGTCGGCGGCATCCAACAGCCGGCCGACCCACGGGGTGTCGGCGGTACCGGGGTTGACGCAGTTCACCCGGATGCCCTCGCGGACGTGGTCGGCCGCCATCGCCAGGGTCAGCGCGAGCACCGCGCCCTTGGAGGCGGAGTAGAGCGCGCGTTGCGGCAGGCCCGCGGTCGCGGCTATCGAGCAGGTGTTGACGATCGCCGCGTGCGCCGACGCGCGCAGGTGCGGCAGCGCGGCGCGGGTGACGCGGACCAGGCCGACCACGTTGACGTCCAACACCCGATGCCACTCGGCGTCCGCGTTGTCGGCCACCGTGCCGGCCGCGCCTATCCCGGCGTTGTTGACCAGGATGTCCAGGCCGCCGAGCCGCGCGACCGCGTCGCGCACGGCCGCGCCGACCGAGGCGTCGTCGGTGACGTCCGCGGTGAACGAGATCAGTTCGGGGCCGCCGGCCAGGGCGGCCGGGTCCCGGTCGAGCACGGCCACGGTCGCGCCCCGGGCGGTCAACATCCGGGCGGTGGCCAGCCCGATGCCGGACGCGCCGCCGGTGACCAGGGCACGAAGGCCGGCGAAGTCTCCCGCGGCCGGCGTGCGGGTTGCGGACGGGATGCTCATGCGGAGACCTCCACGACGGGCGCCTGTGCGGCGCGATCGGCCACCCAGAACTCGCCGTCCGGGTAGCGGAATCGGGCGATCGAGGCGGGATGCATGGTGGACGAGAAGCCGGGCGCGGACGGCGCCCGGTAGTTCCCGTCGGTGATCACGACCGGGTCGAGGAAGTGCTCGTGCAGGTGGTCGACGTACTCGATCACCCGGTCCTCGATCCGGCCGCTGACCGCGACGTAGTCGAACATGGACAGATGCTGGACCAGTTCGCACAGGCCCACGCCGCCGGCGTGCGGGCACACCGGGACACCGAACTTGGCGGCCAGCAGCAGGATCGCGATGTTCTCGTTGACGCCGCCGACCCGGCACGCGTCGATCTGGACGAAGTCGATCGCCTCGGCCTGGAGCAACTGCTTGAAAACGATCCGGTTCTGCACGTGCTCGCCGGTGGCGACCTTGATCGGGCTGATCCCCCGGCGGATCGCCGCGTGCCCCAACACCTCGTCCGGGCTGGTGGGTTCCTCGATCCAGTGCGGGTCGAACGGGGCCAGCGAGCGCATCCATCCGATCGCCTCGGGCACGTCCCAGCGCTGGTTGGCGTCCACCGCGATCCGGATGTCGGGGCCGACGCTCTCCCGGGCGATCCGACAGCGCCGGACGTCGTCGGCCCGGTCGGCGCCGACCTTGAGCTTGATCTGGGTGAAGCCCTCGGCGACCGCCTCGCGGCACAACCGGGCGAGCTTTTCGTCGTCGTAGCCCAGCCACCCGGGCGAGGTCGTGTACGCGGGATACCCGCCGTCGCACAGCGTCTCGGCCCGCTCGGCCCGCCCCGGCTCGGCGCGGCGCAGAATCGCCAGCGCGTCCTCGCGGGTGAGCGCGTCGCCGAGGTAGCGGAAGTCGACCAGGTCGACGATCTCCTCCGGCGTCAGCTCGGCGAGCAGTCGCCACAGCGGCTTGCCGGCGCGTTTGGCCCGCAGATCCCACGCGGCGTTGACCACCGCGGCGATGGCCATGTGCATGATGCCCTTCTCCGGGCCCAGCCAGCGGAACTGGCTGTCGCCGACCAGGGATCGGGAGAACGCGCCCAGGTCGTCCAGCAGTTCGTCCAGCGGCCGGCCGACCACGTGGGCGCGCAGCGCGTCGATCGCGGCGACCTGCACATCGTTGCCGCGCCCGATGGTGAACGCGAAGCCGTGTCCCTCGTGCCCGTCGGCGTCGTCGGTGCGCAGCACGACGTAGGCGGCCGAGTAGTCCGGGTCCGGGTTCATCGCGTCGGAGCCGTCGAGTTCCCGGGAGGTCGGGAAACGGATGTCCGTGGTCACCAGTTCGGTGACGACGGCGGCCGGGGTCGTGGGCCGTTCGGGTCGGGCGGGCCGGCTCACGCCGTTCGGATGCTGCGGGGTCACGTGTGGCTCCTCGGTTGTCGGCCGTGCGGCCCGGCCGCCGCGAACGGGGTGGGTTCCCGGTGGCGGGATGTCCGGGATGGGCGGGGCCCTGGCACCCCAGACATCCGATGTATACCGTGACCGCCCCGCATACGTCCAGCATTCGTCCGACCAATATCCCAGTCAGTGATCGAAGTCAGCACAATCGACTTGTTTCGGCCCTCCATTATGGCCTATACATCGGATGACTGATTCGATGTACGCAAGACCCGATCACCCGAGGAGACCGTTGTGAAGCTGGTCCGTATAGGCGAGCCCGGTCGGGAACGCCCGGCCGTCCTGGATGCCGACGGGATCCCGCGCGACCTGTCCGGCGTGGTCGAGGACATCGACGCCGCGCTGCTCGCGGACCTGTCCGTGCTGCCCGACCCGGCGACCCTGCCACTCCTGGACGCGACCGGGCTGCGCTACGGCCCGCCGCTGGCCCGACCCGGGAAGATCGTGTGCGTGGGGCTGAACTACCACGACCACGCGCGCGAGACCGACGCCGCGATACCCGCCGAGCCGATCGTGTTCATGAAGGCCCCGGACACCGTGGTCGGCCCCGACGACACGGTCCTGGTGCCGCGCGCGTCGCTGGCCACCGACTGGGAGGTCGAACTCGCGATCGTGATCGGCCGCACCGCCGCATATCTGACCGCCGATCAGAACCCGTTGGACCACGTGGCCGGGTACACGATCAGCCACGACGTCTCCGAGCGCGACTTCCAGTTGCACCGAGGCGGCCAGTGGGACAAGGGCAAGAACTGCGCGACCTTCAACCCGCTCGGCCCGTGGCTGGTCACCGCCGACGAGGTGCCCGACCCGCAGGCGCTCGCGCTGACCCTCAGCGTCAACGGCACGCTCCGCCAGGACGGCAACACGGCCGAGATGATCTTCCCGGTGGCGTTCCTGGTCTCGTACCTGTCGCAGTTCATGACGCTGTATCCGGGCGACGTGATCAACACCGGCACCCCCGCCGGCGTCGCCCTCGGGCAGCCCGATCCCAAGCCGTACCTGCGCGCCGGCGACACCGTCGAGCTGGCCATCACCGGGCTCGGCGTCCAGCGACAGACCTTCGCCGACGCCTGACCCGTCCGGCGGTCCGGCCGGCGCACCCGGGTCGAGGTCCGACGCACGGGAGGGCCGGCCCGACCGACGGCGGGTCAGGCCACCTTGCGCAGCCACTGCTCGACACCCGCGATGTGCGCCGTCGACCACGACCGCGCGGCCTCCGCGTCGCCGCTCTCCAGCGCGTCCACGATCGCCTGGTGCTCGCGCACCGTGCGCTCCCACGAGTCGCTCTGGGTCAGACCGCGCCAGACCCGGGCGCGCATCGTGGGACTGGAGAGCGAGTCCAGCAGCGAACACAGCACGAGATTGCCGCTGAAGCCCGCGATCGCCTGATGGAAGCGCAGATCCTGCTCGATGAGCTGCTCGGGCGTCGGTTGCGGCTCGTCGACCTGCGCAAGGCCGCGCAGCTCGGCGATCCCGGCCGCGTCGATCCGGGCCGCGGCCAGCGCGGTGGCGGCCGGCTCCAGGATGCGTCGCACCTGGAGGAAGTCGAGCACGCTCTTGTCGTGGTGGAAGTCCACGACGAAGGCGATCGCGCCCATCAGCAGACCCGGCTCCAGACTCGTCACGTAGGTGCCGTCGCCCTGCCGGACGTCCAGGATCTGGATCAGCGACAACGCCTTGACCGCCTCGCGCAGCGAATTGCGCGAAAGTCCCAGCTTGGTGGCCAGATCCGCCTCTTTGGGAAGCTTGTCGCCGGGCCGAAGCTCCCCGGAGACGATCATCTCCTTGATCCTGTCGATGGCCTCGTCCGTCACAGCCATGCCGATGATCCTTCCAGAGGTCCGATGACTTCCAGTATGACGGGCCGGCCAACAAGAAGACAGGCCGGTCGGGTCGCCGCCCGCCGGCCGGTCCGCTCGTCCGTTCCGACCGCGGTCACCGCGGGTCGGGCGCCGGGCTGATCCGGAGCACCGTCGGCTCCGGCACGCCGGGCCGAACGGGCGGCACCGGCAAGCCTGCCAGGCCCGTCACGGTGCCCACGGTGCCGTCCCCACCGAGCCACACACACTCGGCGTGCGTGGCGCCGGCAAGCCGCGGGGGCGCCGAGACACCGGCACTCGGGCGGTCCAGGAAGGTCGCGTACAGGTCGCCGTCCCGCTCGGTGTAGCGCACCCGCAGACCCTCAGCCGTCCGATCTTCCGCCACCCGCCAGGAGCGGCTCCCGTACACCGCGTCACCGTTGACCGCGAGCCAGGCCCCCAACTCGCGCAGCGCCGCGTCCTGTTCCGGCGAGATTCGACCGGTCGCGTCCGGACCGATGCCCAGGAGCAGGTTTCCGCCCTTGCTCACCACGTCCATCAACAGTTCGACCAGGTCCGGCCCCGACGTGGTCCACGACGCGTCCTCCTGGCGGTTGTAGCCGAAGGACAGTCCGACGCCGCGCACGGTCTCCCACTTGCCGCCGCCCGACGTGGCGCGGGTCGCGTACTCGGGCGTCAGGAAGTCGGGGGTGCCCGCGTAGAAGCGCTCGTTGACCACGCCGTCCGGGACGGCCTCGCGGTAGTGCGCGAAGAGCTTCTCCGGCTCGGCGGCCGACGGATAGCCGATGTCGTTCCACAACACGGCCGGCCGGTAGCGCTCGATCAGTTCGCGCCAGTGCGCGTCGGCGTAGCCGGCGTACTCCGGCGAGTCCGGTACGGCGCGGGCCACGTCGTCGGCGCGCAGGATCGGCAGGTTGGCGAAGGTCCAGTCGATGCCGCCGGAGTAGTAGATCCCGAAGCGCATCCCGCGGGCCTCGGCGGCGTCCCGGAACTCGCCGAGCACGTCCCGCTCCAGGGCCCAGTCGGGTCGGTGCGGGTTGGGGGTGCGGCTGGGCCACATCAGGAAACCGTCGTGGTGCTTGGCGAGCGGGACGACGTATCGGGCGCCGGCCGCCGCACACAACTGCGCCCACGGCTCGGGCGACCACTGCTCGACGGCCGCGGCGAAGTCGTCGCGGAAGTCGGCGTAGGTCCGGTCGCCGTAGGTCTCCCGGTGGTGGTGCCAGGTGGGACTGCCCGGCACGGACACCGAGTTCTGGTACCACTCGCTGTAGCTCGTGGTCACGATCGGATCGAACCCGTCCGCGTCCGCCTCGGCGTGGTAGGAGCGATCCCGGTCCGCCCCCTCGCCGTGCTCGGCGAGCAACCGGACCAGCCGATCGTCCAGCGGCGCCCACGCCGGCACCGAGTACAACCCCCACGTGATCATCACGCCGAGCTTGGCATCGTCGAACCAACCGGGGAGCGGGCGAACGGGATCGTCGTGACCGGGGGTCGATGCAGACATGCGAATCCTTGGGCAGGGACGGAGCAGCCGGGAAAGGTAGGATCAATATTCCTGGTTCTGGCGCCCGTGACAAGGGTGCCCTCCGGGAAATACGCCGATAGCGGCCATACCGCCGGAAGATAGATCGGCTCTCTCGGCATGGATCGCCGCCGCAGTCCCGTCTCGCCGACACCCGAGGGCGGGACCGGGGGCGCGGTCGGGGGCGGAGCACCGGCACCGGAAGGCACGGAGTGTGACCCGGGTCACACAATCCGTGTCATACCGAAGGTCGTCACCGAACGTGTACGGGATGTCCGCATTTCGCACACCGAAGGGACTCCATCATGCGCCTCCGCAACTTCGTCCTCGGTCTTGCCACCGGCAGCGCCGTCCTGGCCGGCACCGTGCTGGGCGCGGCGCCCGCCCAGGCGGCTCCGGCGACGGTCGCCTGCACGCATCCGTGCCACCCGCCGGCCAGCCCGGGCTACACCTACATCACCGACTACTACTGGGCCAGCGCCTGCAACGACACCGGCAACCAGGGCATCAACGCCCACCGCTGGTCCGCCTACCAGTGCACGGGCGGCGGCCAGTTCGAGAACTACGAACTGTGGGTGAAGTAGCCGGCCCGGACCGGGCGGCCGGCCATGGCCCCCGGCCGTGGCGCCGCCCTCGGTGTCGTTCCCGCCGACAACTTGTCGGCGGGAACGACACACCCCACCCCGCGTGCGTCCGGCGGCGCGCGATCCACCGGCTGCGCTCCGGAGCGCGCACGCAGTGGGTCGCGGCGGGGATGTCCGGACCGGGCGGATGCCCGCAACGCGGCCGGGCGGTGGGCCTGTTGCCCCGGCCCGCATCCGAGGCCACCGCCCACCCGTCCCCGACCGCGCCGACGGGTGCGGACGTCCCCGAGGCTTAGGCCGAATGCCGCCGCGCGCTTACGCACATGCGGTATGGGCCGAAACACTGGACGGGTCCACTCCCAGACATCGTCAGGAGCAGCTCGTGAGGGTGACCATCGGCACGTGGAATCTGGAGAACCTCTTTCGCCCCGGCGAGCCGGGCGGACCCAAGGACGATCCCGCCTACCGGGTGAAGTTGGCCGCGTTGGCCGCGACGATCACCGAACTGGAGCCCGATCTGCTCGGCATCCAGGAGGTCGGCAATCCCGACGCCCTCGCCGACCTGGTGGCGTTGCTCGACGGCCAGTGGCACACCGCGCTGTCCGCCCACCCGGACGTGCGCGGCATCCGGGTCGGCTTCCTCGCGCGCAAGCCGCTCACCACCATCGCCGACGTCACCGCGTTCCCGGCCCAGTTCGAACCCCTCCAGAGCCAGGACACCGGCGTGCCGATCAGCGTCATGGGGCGCGGCGGCCTCGCCGTCACCCTCGAACCGGTACCCGGCCACACCCTCACCGCCGCCGTCTGCCACCTGAAGTCCAAGCTGCTCACCTATCCCGGCGAACGGCACGCGCCGCGCAACGAGGGAGAGCGCGCCCGTTACGCCGCCTACGCGTTGTGGCGTCGCGGCGCCGAGGCCGTCACGATGCGCGCCCTCGCCGATCGACTGCTCGCCGACGACGGCCGCACGCACGACGTCGTCCTGATGGGTGACCTCAACGACCAACCGCAGGCCGCCACCACCCAGATCCTCCTCGGCCCGCCCGGATCGCAGATCGGCACCGGCGGCTTCGACCACCCGGACCAAGGCGACGCATCCCGACTGTGGAACCTGGCCCCGCTGATCCCCGAAGACCAGCGCTTCTCCCGCGTCTTCGAGGGCCAGGGCGAGCTCATCGACCACCTCCTGGTCAGCCACGCGCTCCTGGCGCGCGTCGACAGCGTCGGCACCGGAACCGGCCGACCGCTGCCCTCCGTCACCGACCACCCCGGCGAACGCCGGGACAAGCCCGGCTCCGACCACGCACCCGTGGTCGCCCACCTCACCTACTGAAATCGGCACGGCCGCGCCCGACGTCGCCGAACTCGACCCGATTGGCACAGCGCGACCGATCCGGGTCGGCCGGGACGCCGCCGCCGACCGCGAACCCGCAGGTGCCGGCCCTGAGCGGCCTCCATCGCCGAGCCCCCGCGCAGCGGTTCACCCCCTGCGGGTCCGGCGAAACCCGAGGTGGGCGGCGCCCGGGCGACACCGCCGTTCGAGTGATCGGCGGTCGGCCGGCCGACTCGCCGCCCGCGCCCGTGATACCTCTGGAACGGCCTTTCCGGTCGGAGAAGGAGGATTCATGTCCGACACCATCCGTCCCGATGTCGATGCCCCGCCGGCGACCCGGGATTCCCGACTGACCGTGACCGTGTACCGGGTCGACCCGCACGGCACCCGGCTGATCCGGGGCTCCCGGGTCCACCACGGGACTCCCCCGTCGATGCTCGCCTTCCCCGAAGAACCCCGCTGCCGCTGTTCCGCGACCTGTCACTACCCGCACCCCGACGACGCGGCGCCACCCGACCCGCCCGACCCGTCCGAGCCGTAGCGCGGAACCGTCGCCGGGACGGCTGTGTGGCCACTCCCCGACGGTTGTGGCAATCAGCCTTGCGGACACCGCCGTCCCGTCGACGCGCCCGGCTCGCGACCACCCTCCGGGCCGATCGCGCTCGATCTCGCGTTCCGCCGACGTGCCGACGGGGAACCGGAGATCCCCGCCGCTGCCGCGCTCATGCTCCACCGCGGCGAGTTCGCGCCGCTCCCGGCCGTCCGAGCCGGCTCGCGGTGCCCGATCGTGTCGCGTGTAGCGGGTGGTGCGAGGATGCACAGCACATGTTTCTGTGAGAATCGTGTGACGCGACGGGATGAGAGTGACATGGACGCGAACCGGCCCACGCCTGCGCCGATCGAGCCGAGCGAATCGACCGGCCCGGGCGGGTCGAAGGGGTCCGGCGAACCGGAGTTCGTGATCGACACGACCACGCCGCACTCGGCGCGGATGTGGAACTTCTGGCTCGGCGGCAAGGACAACTACCCGATCGACCGGGCCCTGGGTGGGCAGTTACAGGAATCGTTCCCGCAGATCGTCGACATCGCCCGCGCCTCCCGGCGCTTCCAGGCGCGCGCCGTGCGCCATCTGGCGGGGACCGCCGGAATCCGGCAATTCCTGGACCTGGGCACGGGGTTGCCCACCGCGGACGCCACCCACGAGGTGGCCCAGCAGGTCGCTCCGCAGGCACGCATCGTCTACGTGGACAACGACCCGATCGTGCTCGCCCACGCCCGCGCGCTGTTGGGCGGTCGACCCGAGGGGGCCACCGCGTACGTGCCGGCCGACCTCACCGACACCGAGACCGTGTTGCGCGAGGCCGCCCGGACGCTCGACCTGGATCGACCGGTCGCGCTGATGCTGCTCTCCACCCTGGGCCACGTCACCGACGACGCCCGGGCCGCCGCCCTGTTGCGCGGTTACCTGGACGCGTTCCCCGCAGGCAGCCACCTGGTCCTGTGCGACACCATCGAAACGCCGCTGACCCGCGCCGCGTCGGACGAGTACGCCGAGGGCGGCGCCCTCCCGTACGTCTCGCGTCCCGCCGAGGTGCTGCGCTCCTTCGCCGACGGCCTGGAACTGCTCGAACCGGGCTTCGGTTCGATCAGCCTGTGGCGCCCTGACGAGCCGCTCACCACCGAACCGGTCGATCAGTGGGGTTTCGTCGCGGTCAAACGCTGATCCTCCGCGTTATCCGCCGTCCGGGTGAGCCGGGTCGGCCGCGCCGCCGCACGGCGACGTGCACGTTGCGGTATTCGGGCTCGGCCTTCCCGGGCGGACAACTCGGCCCGGGAAGGCCGACGGCGTCGACGCGAATCCTCATCGGGCCGTGATCGCCCGGTCCGGTCATCCCCGCGGCGGCCCGCCACGCCGGGCGGAGCGTCGACCCGCGAACGGCAAGTCCGGTGCCACGCCCGAGAGTTCGCCGATCGCGTGGGTGCAGCGTTCGGTCACGCCCATGCATCGTGGGCAGAACATCTCACGCCGCCGTCGGCCTTCGCCGATGTCGTCGAGTCCGTGGTCCGGCTCGGCACCGTGCCGCACCGGCCGTCTGCGGCCCGGGGCCGGCCCGCCGGCACTCGGCGTGTTCGCGGCCGTTGTCGTCCTGCGCATGTTCGCTCCATCCGAAATGATCCGTCGCCTTCACCAGGAAAACCGCCGGCAACACTTCGCGCATGCCCGGGAACCGGCCCGGCGCGCCGCCACGCCCACCCGACAGCCGAAGAACCCGGCCCCGACCATGGGGCCGCGCGGGTGAACCCGCGTCGCCGGCCCGGCCGCACCCGGGCCGATCGCGCACCGGGCACGCGTCAGCGGACGGGGGACCTCGTCCGGCCGCGCCCCCGCCCGGTGCCGACCGGCTCGGTCGCCTCCAACGTGCGGCCGTCCCGGTGTACCGCGAGGCGACGCAGCACCCGTTCGTCAGCGGTCGGGCGTTCCGGCACAAGTACCCGGACCGGGCGCCGGCGTACGTCGCCGACCACCCGGGGGTGGCTCGCGACGAGCGACGAGATCGCCGAGTGCCATGCCCGCATCACCGCGCGGAAGGCGGCATGGCCCCGGGCCGGTCCCCCCGGGCTCCCCGCCGGTACCCGCCGGCGGGGAGGGCGCCGGGTGATCGTAATCTTGCGCCCATGCCCGAAGAGCGTCCCCACTCCCCGGAACCATCGGCGGCGGCGGACTCTCCGCTGATCCGCAGTCTGCGCACGGCCGTCGAGGCGGCGCCGCACGAACTGCCGCTGCGCCTGCACCTCGCGCAGTTGTTGATCGAGGCCGGCAACCCGGACGCCGCCGTCGCGGAGGTGGCCGCCGTCCTCGGGCGGGCGCCGGGCGATCCGCAGGCGCGGGCACTGATGGCTCGGGCGATGGCCGCCCCCGCGTCGCCGCCGGTCGCCGAACCGGGCCCCCGGGCGGGCGGGTTCGACTGGGCCGCGGCCGAGCACGAGGTGGAGGGGGTGCTGCCACCCCGGTTCGTCGCACGATCGGACGAGGGCCGCGACGGGCCCGAAGCGCCCGTGGCGGCCGACGGCGGCGATCCGGGCGCGGCGGGCGCGTGGGACGTGCAGACGCCGGGGTCGCTGCGCCTTGCCGACGTCGGCGGGATGCAGGAGGTCAAGGATCGGCTGGAGGCCGCGTTCCTGGCCCCGATGCGCAATCCCGAGTTGCGCAGGCTGTACGGGAAGAGCCTGCGCGGGGGGCTGCTGCTGTACGGGCCGCCCGGCTGCGGGAAGACCTTCATCGCCCGCGCCGTGGCCGGCGAACTCGGCGCCGACTTCGTCTCGGTGTCCGTCAACGACGTGCTGGACATGTGGCTGGGCAACTCCGAGCGCAACATGCACGAGGTGTTCGCCACCGCCCGCCGCCGGGCGCCGTGCGTGGTCTTCCTCGACGAGTTGGACGCACTCGGCGCCAAGCGCAGCCGTACCGCGCACGGCGGGATGCGTACCACCGTCAATCAACTGCTCACCGAGTTGGACGGGGTCGGCGACGACAACGAGGGCGTGTTCGTGCTCGCCGCGACCAACGTGCCCTGGGACGTGGATCTGGCGCTGCGCCGCCCGGGCCGACTGGACCGCACCCTGCTCGTGTTGCCGCCGGACCGTCCGGCCCGCGAGGCGATCCTGCGCTACCACCTGCGCGAGCGGCCCATCGCCTCGATCGACCTGGGCAAACTGGTCCGGATCACCGACGGGTTCTCCGGCGCGGATCTGGCGCACGTGTGCGAAAGCGCTGCCGAGGCCGCGCTGTTGGACTCCGTGCGCACCGGTTCGGTCCGGATGATCGACACTCGTGATCTGCTGGCGGCGGCGAAGGCGATCCGCCCGTCCACCGAGGCGTGGTTCGCGACCGCGCGCAACGTCGCGATGTTCGCCAACGAGGGCG
Source organism: Embleya sp. NPDC005971 (assembly GCF_040629175.1). NCBI lineage: Bacteria > Bacillati > Actinomycetota > Actinomycetes > Kitasatosporales > Streptomycetaceae > Embleya > Embleya sp. NPDC005971. The sequence continues at coordinate 165,009 of NZ_JBEXUX010000016.1, forward strand.
GCACATACGACGACCTGCTCACCTACCTGAGGAAGACCGGAAAGTTGTGAGCGAACATCCGTTGTCCGCGCGGGCGCACGCGCTGATGCAGTTGGATCGGCACGAGGAGGCGGGCGAACTCCTCGCCCGGCGTGTCGCCGAGGACCCCGCCGACGCCCGGGCCTGGGTCCGACTCGCCTACGTACACCTCAATCTCGGGCACGACGAGGAGGTCGTGGCCGCGAGCGACGCCGCGTTGGCGGTCGCGCCGGACGACTACGAGGCGCTCCTGGTGCGCGTGTACGGTCTGCGCAAGTTGTGCCGCGGCGAGGAGGCGGAGGCCGCGGCGCGGGCCGCGATCGCCATCGCGCCCGACCTGTGGCAGGCGTACGCGGCGCTGTCCGAGGCGCTGAACTCGTGGCAGCCGCGCTGGCCCGAGGCGTTCGAGGCGGCCGGTACCGCGGTGCGGCTGGGGCCGGAGGCGGTCGGGGCGCATCGGGCGCTGTGGAAGGCGTCCCTGCTGGTCGGTCGAAACGACGTACGCGCGCAGGCGGTTCGCGAGGTTCTGCGGATCGACCCGCACAACGCCTGGGCCCTGAACGAACTCGCCGACCAGGCCGCGTATGCCGCCGCGCAACCGTCCCTGCTCGGCGCCGGGGCCAAACTGCCGGCCGCCGCCGATGCCGCCGCGACCGCGCTCGCCGCCGATCCCACCTCCGAACGGCTGCGCGCGGACGTGGACGCGGCCGTCTTCCGGATGTTGCGCGGCACCCGCTGGATCGCCTTGTCGTGCCTGGTGATCGCGGCGCTGGCCGGCCGGGTCTTCCCGACCGGGGACGACCCCACCGCGCTGCCCGCTCCGCTCGGCATCCGGCTCTGGGCGCTGACCCTGATGGGCATCGCGTGGGGCCTGGGTGCGTGGCGCCGCTACCGGCGGTTGCGCACCGGGGTCAGGCTGAGCATGTGGTCGCTGATCCGGCGGGTCGGCTGGGCGCGTCTGGTCCTGGGCCAGACCGCGTGGTGCACCCTGATCGCGGTACTGATCGTGACGATCCCGTGGACCGGCCGACTCGTGCCCCAAGTCCTCTTCTGGGCAACCCTGGTCCCGATCCTGCTCACCATCCGCCTGGAACGCGCCGCCACCCGCTGAGCGTCGCCGGTCGTTTCCGGTTTCGTGTCGAGAAGCCGACCGGCGGCCGGTCCCCGGGATCGTCACGATCAGTACCGCGATCAGGGTGCACCACGCGG